>NZ_JBSSBG010000012.1:0-114008 GCF_054968445.1 Polaribacter sp. M10 | reverse complement strand
CCTTTTTTATCACGAGAAACCCATAAACCAACGCCTAAAATTAAAATGGCGTAAGCTACAAAAACTATATAGTCCCAAATATCAAATCCTGCTGTCATAATCTTTTTATTGTTTTATTTTAGTTAATTTTGCAATCTATTTTGGCCGTCATATACCTTAATGCGGTTATTTATTTAAACGATTTTTAACTCCATTGGGAGACATATATAATACAGTTTTATTCTCCATTAAACTTTTATGGATATAATGGGTTACATCCATCCAAGGTTTGTCTTCTTTCCATAAAGGATCAATCAATTTAGACTCCCAGGTAGATAATCCTTTAGATAAATTATTTAAAGTAAGTGTATCTGAATCAGCAAGGTTATTCATTTCACCGATATCTTTTGATAGATTGTATAAAACACTGCCATGATTTTCTAATCGGATGAGTTTATAATCTCCGTGCCTGGCAGCAGCTTCTTCTAATTTTCGCCAATATAATTTTTTATGAGGATTACCACTTTTTTCACTCATCAAATATGGCAATAAGTTAACACCATCTAATGATAAATCTTCACTCACTTTTATATTTGCAGCTGCAATTGAAGTGGTAAAAATATCTAAAGAAGATGTTAAACCTGTAAATTTTTGATTTTTTTCAATTTTTGCAGGCCAACTAACAATAAATGGTACGCGATGTCCACCTTCAAATTTATTCCCTTTCCAACCTTTCAATTCACCGTTGTTAGAACTGTTATTATGTGCTCCTCCGTTATCACTTATAAAATAAATCAAGGTGTTGTCTAGTAAATCTAGTTCTTTTAATTTATTGCGCAGTTTTCCAATATTCTGATCTAAAGACCAGGTCATTGCAGCAAGTTCTTTTCTTGGATGATCTTTGTATTTTAGTAAATCTTCTTCTTTAGCATGCATTGGAGTATGAACTGCATTGTATGCTAAATACATAAAAAAAGGATGGTCTTTGTTTTTTTGAACATAATCAACAGCGTAATCACCCAAAACATCTGTTAGGTAACCATCGAATATAACTCGTTTTCCATTGTGTTGTAGTGCATGAGTAGCTGGAGGATTTTTAATAGGGAAGTAAGATCTTCCTCCACTTAAAAATCCATAAAAATCTTTAAATCCTCTCTGTTTTGGTTGATCTGTTTTTGTTTCACCCAAATGCCATTTTCCAATGGCAACTGTATTGTAATTGTTTTCTTTAAAAACGTCTGCTAAGGTGGTAACATCATCAGATAAACCAATATCTCCTGTGTGTTTGTCTCCTGTATGATTAGCTTCAAAACCGAATCTTTGTTGGTATTTACCTGTTATTAACCCAGCTCTTGAGGGGGCGCAAACAGTTGCGCTTACATGAGCATCTGTAAAGTATACCCCATCTTTAGCCAATTGATCTATATGTGGCGTATCTAAATCTTTACTACCCATAAAGCCAAAATCTACATAACCAGCATCGTCTACAACTATAACAACAACATTTGGTGGAGTTTGATTTATATTTTGATCTTCTTCTTTTTTTACCTTTTTATCTTTAATACAAGAAACAAAAAGGAATAGAAAAATTGCGCACAGGTAAGAATATTTAATCATGTTGTGTTTTTAATCTTTAAGAGATAAAGGTTTTTATTCTTAATAAAAACCTTTATCTAGATTTCAATTAGGGTAAAACTTATGTTTATCTTTTAACAAATTTACGTGTACCAACAACACCATCTATGTAAACTTTTAAAAGATAAACGCCCTGAGAAAGATCAGAAATATTAGTCTTATAAGTTTTATTTGATATTTGTTGATTTATTACTTGTTTACCTAAAAGGTTGTAAATTTCTATTTTTTCTATAGTATTTGCCGCTGATAAGTATAAATTGTCATCTGCAGGATTTGGATATGTTCTAAAATTGAATTTTGAAAAATTATCTACTGATAAAGAACTTGTGGGTACAATACTCATATCATCAAATCGCATTGAATTGTTTACAGACTGAGGTGTAACAATACTTCTATAGGGTTTTGAAACAGTAAAACGTACACTAGGAAAGGTAGAGGTAAATGTAAATGTTGTATTTTGCCAGTCTTCTCCACTTTCTGTACCCATTGGTAGTCTTATTTCATCTGAAACAGCTGTACCACTTGCTGTTGTATAAATACCAGCAGTAGCATCTGTTGTAGAGCCTGTGTTGTTAAATCTCCACCAAAAACTTACAGTATATTCTACACCAGGTGTTGGCGTTATATCTTGGTTTATAGACCCTTTTTCGTTACCGAGATTTGCTCTGTAATCTCCTGTTCGTTGAGTATCACTTGCAAAAGGGAAACCTAATGATGCAGGACCATCAGCAGTGTACCATACATTTTCGGTATTGGCATTTTCAAAACCACCGTCTGTAAACAACTCTTGGCTATAGCAAAAGCTAACGGTTAATAATACAAGTAAAAAAGTAATTTTTTTCATAATAAATAGTTTTTAAGATTAATTTTAATTGTAGCTGTTCAAAGTTGTTTGCATTAGTCAAACTTTGAACAGCTTTTTTTTTATTTTTATATAATAAATTATTAGTAACCAGGATTTTGAACCATATTAGGATTATCTGCAAGTCTACCATTACCAAAAGGCAAATAATAACGCTCTGGCCCAAAAGTTCTTGTAAAACCACCCTCGGCATTTTTAAGGGTAATGATGTATTCATCTGAAGCTTCTACATATGCAAATACTAACCCTTTATTTTTTACACCATCTAAATATAATGGAGCAATACGCCAGCGAATTAAGTCCCAGTATCTTTGATCTTCAAAGCAAAGTTCTACTTGACGTTCTTGTCTTATAAAATCTTCTGTAATATTAGCTCTAAGAGGCATTCCTGCTCTTGCTCTGATTTGATTAATAGCATCTAATGATTCTCCTGTTTTATTTAAATAGAAAGCAGCTTCAGCAAAATTTAATAGTGTTTCTCCATATCTATAGACAATATAGTCTTGGCCAGAGGCTTGACCAATAGGTTGAGGATTACTCTCATCTAGTCTTTTTCGTAAAAGCAAAGATGTATTTTGTCTGTTTCTAGGTAGACTTGCTTCTGGCATTTCTACACCATCTGCTCTAACAAATGTAGTATTTGTACTATTTCCTGTACTACCATTTGCTTTGATAACCTTATTATGAAACCAAACACGTTGGTTTTGCCATTCTGATTCTGGGTAGAATACCGAAGCTCTAAAACGAGGATCTCTATTTCCAAAAAAGTCATCTAAATCCCAGGTATTTGAGCCTGTTAATAAAGACCTGTTTACTTTACCTGAACGACCATCAGTAAAATCAAATAGCTCAACAAAATCATAAATTACAGGAAAATTAGAATTCCATGTAGCCCCAAAACCTTGAGGAGTCGCTAACAAATCTAAGCTATGACCTCTAACAACTGGTTCATATATTTCTGCAAAAATGGTTTCACTATTATTAGTACCTTCTGTTAAGAAAATAGAGGCATAGTTGGCCACCTTATCTGAACCAGAATCTATTAAACTAAACATTCCAGAATCTATTATTTGTTTTGAAGCGTCATAACTTTTCTGATAATAAGAATTTGCTAAACCTGCTGGGATACCAACTACTCCATTTGGACCTAACTCACCATTTTTAGCAATACTAGCAGCATAAAGCATTGCTCTACTCTGCAACATTAATACAGCGTATTTATCTACACGTCCATTGGCTCCTCTTTTATCATCAGAAAAATCATTTAAAATAGCTTGAGTTTCATTGTAAATAAAATCATAAACTTCTTGTTCTGTATTTCTAGGAAGATATAATTCTTCATAACTATCATCTCTGTTTAGAACACTTGTTAAAATAGGAACACCACCAAAACGCTTTACCATTTCAAAGTAATCGTAAGCTCTTAAAAAACGAACCTCAGCTTTTTTTGCTTTTATATAATCTGCATCCAAGGATTCACTAAGTTCAATATTTTCTAAAAGAAAGTTCATATCTCTCATGTTCCCATAGTTCCAACGATCTAAAGGTCCTGGGCCTGTATCTTGCGTATATGCTCTACGAAAAGCTTGGTTTGGTTGTTGCCAGTTCGCAAAATTTATATATTCTGCACCCATGGCAGAGAACAATCCCATATTTGCACCTGTAGAATATTGAAATAATGATCTTTGATATACATCAGCTATATAGGCTTCTGTTAAATTTTCATCTTCAAAAACTGAAGCTTCAGATATAAAGTTAGGATCTAATTCTAGTTGTTTTTCACATCCAACAAATGCAAAACAACAAATAATAAGTAAATAAATAATTTTTTTCATTTTTAGTGTTTTTTAATTTATTATAACCCCATTTTTAAACCAAAAGTAAATGTTCTTAATAGTGGTATACTATAGCCACTATTGTTATAAGACTGTTCTGGATCAATTACATCGTCATAAATACCTAATCTTGTCCATGTGAATAAATTATCACCTGTTACATAGAAACTTAAGTTTTTAAAACCTATTTTATCTAGTATATCTTTATCTACGGCATAGTTTAAGGTTACCGTTTTTAAACGTAGGTAAGTACCATCTCTAAGCCAGAAATCAGAAAAATTATTATTCCAATCTCTACCTCCATTGTCAGTATATCCAGGTAATGCAGCGTTAGGGTTGTTGCCTACTCCTGGGTTGTTAGGATCTTGTGTCCAACTGTACTCTTCATGTAATGTGAGCAAAGACATTTCATTGTCAAAAGGATTTCTAAAAACGCCTCCTTGTGCACGAACATCAAACATAGAAGCTCCTTGAAAAAGTGCGGTAAGAGAAACGTTTTTGTAGGTTAATTTTGCATTAAATCCAAAATTAATATCTGGACTACTACCATACCCAATTTCTTGAACATCAAACCTATTGATTACACCATCAGGTACACCATCTGGACCAGAAACATCTACATATTTAATATCACCTAGTTGAGGAAGCCCTCCATCTAGCGTTTCGAAAGTGGTTGCGTTTATATATGCGTCTAGTTCATCTTGTGTATTTATTAAACCATCACTTACATAGCCAAAGGTTCTGTTTACATGTCTACCATTTAGAAAATCGATACGTACTTGATTTGGGTCATCAAAATCAATATCTTGTTGTATATTTTGAAAACGCTCACGAGCATAGGTGAAGTTACCATCTAAATTTATTTTTAAATCTCCAATTTTACCTTTATAGCCTAAATTAAACTCTACACCTCGGTCGTTTCTTGAATTAATATTTACTTGAGGTAAGTTAGCACCAAATATGGATGGTACTTCTTCTATCGCTGCTCCGAAAAGCCCTTCTCTAATTCTGTAAAAGGCGTCTACACCACCATAAAATTTACCTTTAAGTAATCTAAAGTCTAAACCTGCATTATAATTTATAATATTTATCCAAGATAAGTTTCGATTAACTAACCCTTCTGTTCTAATTGTAGGTACAGCTTCACCATCAAGGTAGTAAATACCACCATTTTCTGTAAACCCAGTTAAATAATCAAAGGTTGTATAACCAATTCCTGTATCTCTACCTGTTTCACTATAAGATAGTCTTAGCTTCAATAAATCTACCATTGAATCTTTCAAGAAGCTTTCTTCTGCTAAATTCCAACCTATAGAAACTGAAGGAAAGTATCCCCATCTAGCTTCTGGGGCAACAATTGAACTCGCATCAGCACGAATCGTTGCTTCAAATAAATACTTATTATCGAAAGAATAATTAAATCTACCAGCGTAACTTAAACGTGCATACTCACCAGGAATACCTCTACCATTTATTTCGGTTGTTTCGTTTAGAGATGTACCAATCTGCTCAACTTCGTCAGATAAAAGGTCTCTACGTAAAATATTAATATTATCTACTTCGTTATATTCGTTTTCAACAAAAACTAAACCAGAAACTTTGTGTTTACCGAAAGTATTATCAAAATTTAGATAAAAACGAGATAAAAATCGCATTGTAGGGTCACCATCTCCAGCAAGGAACCCTCTACTAAAAAGTGGCTCTGGGTTAACTGTTTGCTCTAATCTATATGTATCTGTTTCTGGAAAATACTCATAAATACCATAAGTTTTAGTAAGTCTAAAAGATTTTCTATCTCGTTGTCTTACATTAGCTCTAGCACCCGCTGTTAGACCTTTTATAAAAGGAAGTTTGTATTTTAATTCTAAGGCTGCTGCTAAAGTTTTTGTTTCATTTAAATTGTACCCCCCAAACCTTTGATAAATTCTGGCGACAGGAGAACGTTGAGAAAAACCACTGTAAGGTGCTCTATCTGGATCTGGTAGTTCTGGATTGTAAAAAGGTTGTGCAGTTCTTAAATCATTCCATAACTCACCAATACCTGCTGCTGGATAATCTGTAGTTTCATCAATATAAGATGAATTTAAAGATAATGATAAATCATCTGTTAAATCAACATCTAAATTATTTGTGATATTAAATTTATTGTAACTATAATCTCCCTTAAAAATAGCATTTTGGTTTAAAAACCCTAAAGAGGTAAAATATCTAACTTTTTCAGAACCACCGCTTACGCTAAAGTTATGAGCTGATAATTGACTTCCGCTACTTTTTAGAAGTGCATCTACCCAATCATAACTTGGTAATTCTCCAGACTGATATTGAGCCAAACGCTCTTCAGACCATTCTGGTCCGTAGTCAATTGGCGCGTCTGGGAAACCTGGATTATATTGAGTATTAAAGATACCATTTCTTTTAGCTTGAACATAAGCAGCAGCAGAGGATGGCTGCAGAAATTTAATAGGATTTTGAAAACCAGTATATCCATGGTAGCTTAACTTGGCAGCACCAGTTTTTCCTCGTTTTGTTGTTACCAAAATTACTCCATCACCACCTCTTACACCGTAAATAGCAGCAGCAGCATCTTTAAGTATAGATATATCTTCTATATCATTAGAGTCAAGTCTATCAAAAGATGATTCTACACCATCTACAATAACCAACGGATTTCCAAAACCACGAATGCTTAGCCCTACCCCATCTTGACCTGGTAATCCTGGGTTTTGATTTGTTATTAATCCTGGTACTTGCCCAATTAGTAGACTTCTAGCATTGGGTGCGGGTGTTGAAACAACATCATTTGCCTTAATTGATGAAACAGCACCAGTTACATTAATTTTCTTTTGGGTACCATAACCAACAATAACAATCTCATCTAGACTAGAAATATCTTCTTCAAGAACTACATTAACTACATTTTTTGAAGATACATTAACTTCTTTATTAACAAAACCTAAATAAGAAAAGACCAATGTAGCATTATTGGCAACTTTAATGGAATATTTTCCATCAAAATCTGTTTGCACACCATTTGTTGTACCTTTCTCAACAACACTTGCCCCAAGAAGAGGCATTCCATTTATATCTTTAATTGTACCTGTTATGGTTTTTTGTTGAACCTGATTTGTTTTTTTGTTTTTAAAATCATCAACCTTATTTGCATAAGAAAATGAAGTAAAAAAACATACTAAGAGCATACACGTCAGTTTTTCCCAACGTTTACTAAAAAGCTTTATTTGATTGTTCATATAAAAATTTTCTGTTTAGTTAATTATTTTGATTTAATTTATTGGTCTTGGAGACAAATTTCTTATAATAACTGTGTTTTGAGGGGGACTTATAATGCAAATTAAGGGGTGTATTTGCCCTTTCTAGCTCAATTTACTGGTCTTTGTTATGAATAGACAGATTTAAGGTTTACCTGCTATTTTATTAGGATGTAGAATTAAATTAAAAAAATATTGGAAAGATATTGCTATGATATCCGCTTTAGCTTTTTATCTGACAATATATTAAATACAACTATTTTTTGTACTTAGATGGAGTTACCCCAAACTGCTCTTTAAAACATTTTCTAAAATATTTTAAATCGTTAAAGCCAACTATGTATGCAATGGAGCTGATACTATCTTCTTTTTTTAGAATTAATTGTGCCGCTCGTTTTATACGTATAGATCTTATAAATGCTGTTGTTGAAAGACCTGTTAAAGATTTAATTTTTCTATACAAAGTTGATTGACTCATACAAAATTCATCCACCATATTTTCTATGCCAAAAGAAGGGTTGTCTAGATTATTTTCAACCAACAAAATAGCTTTATTAATAAATGATTTTTCTATATCAATATCATCTTCTATCTCTAAAGGGGTTGGTTCTAAACGAACTTTGTTTAATAAATACTTTTGAATTTTTTCTCTATTTTCAAATAAGTTAGCAATTCTGGCTTTTATTACCTTAGCGTTAAATGGTTTTGTTATATAATCGTCTGCCCCTCTTTCTAACCCTTCTATTTGATATACTGTTGATGTTCTTGCCGTAAGCAATATTATTGGAATGTGAGATGTTAGTATAGAAGATTTTAACTCTTTGCATAGTGTAATGCCGTCTTTACCTGGCATCATAATATCACTTATAATTAAGTCTGGTATAGAACTTGAAGCTTTTTCTAAACCAATATTACCATTTTCAGCCTGAATTACTGTGTAATCTTCTGAAAGAATGTCTTTTAAGTAGCTTAAGATTTCTACATTATCATCTATAATTAAAATAGTTTGCTCTTTTTCTTTTTTATTAAAATTTTCACTAGATAGTGCAACATCACTTGTATTATAGGCAGATATATTATCTGTTTTAATATAATTTTCATTTATACTTTTATAAAGATTCGTATCCATAGAAAGCTTTACAATGAATTCTGTACCTTTATTTTTTTGGCTTTTAGCTTTTATTTCTCCATGATGCAATTCAACAATTTTCTTACTGAATGACAACCCAATACCACTACCTATTAAACGTGCAGTTTCTGCTGTTTTAATTTGGAAAAATCTATCAAAGATTTTGTCAAGATTTTTCTCATCCATGCCAATACCTGTATCCTTAACTACAATAATACAATAGTTAGATTCTGTAGTTATAGTAATGGTAATTTCATCACCAGATTTTGTATATTTTATTGCATTTGATATTAAATTACACAATACAATTTCCATTTTATTTCTATCAAATGGAAAATTAATTGCATTTTTAACCGGTTTAAATTTGTATTTTATATTTTTTGCTTCTGCAGCATCTTTAAAGTATAGAAATACTTCTTTGCTAAATCTCACAAAATTACCCTGAGATATGTTTAACTTTAATAGTCCTTGGTCTGCTTTTCTAAAATCTAACAATTGATTTATTAGATTTAATAATCTGTTTGTGTTTTTATCGATATAACTTAAATTTCTATAGATTTTTTTGGGTATGTTCTCACTCTCTAAAAGTTCTTTAAGTGGACTTATTATAAGTGTTAAAGGAGTTCTAAATTCATGAGAAATATTCGTAAAAAAAGTAAGTTTAGCTTCTGTTAGTTCTATTTCTTTTTCTCTGTCTATTCTAGATATTTCTAATTTATTTTGAAGTTTTAATTTATAATTGTTTGATTTAACTAAATAAAATATTACCCAAGATATGAATAGTAAATAAATTATAATTGCCCATATACTTTTAAAAGGTGAGTTCAATAACTTAATATCAATAGACTTTGGAGCACTCCAGTTTTGATTATCTCTAGAAGCTTTAACTTTTAAAGTATAAGTACCTGGTAACAACCCAGCAAAACTTATTTCGTTTTGATTTTGCAAGTCTATCCAATCTTTTTGATAACTTTCTAACTGATATTTATATTTTATATTAGACTTTCCTAAATAGTCGTTTACTATAAATCTGGTAGAAAAAAACTTATCTTTATGTGATAAATTTATTTCTTTTGCATAAGAAAAGTTTTTATTTAAGATAATACTGTCCGATTTGTAATCTATTAGCTTATTGTTTACTCTTAGCGATGTAAAAATAATTTCTGGTATTACATTAAAATCTTTTATTTTAGAAGGATTAAAAAAGGTAATGTTATCGAAACCTCCAAAGGCAATAAATTCATTATCGTAATTGTAAAAACTTCTATTATTAAATGAAGTAGATTTCACTCCATTTATTTTGTTGTAGCAAATAATAGATTTGTTTTTATCATTATATTTAACAATTTCTGTATGCGTTGTAAGCCATAGGTTTGATTGATTATCAAAAGTAATAGCGCATATAAAATCACTATTAAGACCATTTTTTTTGGTGATTTTACTTTCTATTTTTAATTCTCTGTTGCTATAACTAAGTTTAATTAATCCCCCTGGTGTGGCCAACCAAATAAAGTTGTCTTTTAAAGCTATTGCGTTAATAATAATGCTTGGTAATTTATCTTTTAATAGTTTTGACTGATTGATAAATACTTTTTTTTCTTTGTCAAAAAGCTCTAAACCATTATAAGTTCCTACCCAAATATTATCTTTACTATCTCTTACAATGGTGGTAACTCTATCACTCTTTATCTTATGCTTATTTTTTATATCTTCAGAATAAAACTGATACAATTTTAAATTGTTAATGTTTTTTAAATTAACAATGGCAAGACCTCGTTGTTGAGTTCCAATAAAAAGAAGGTTATTATCTACTAAAAAAGAGGTTACTTTATTTATTTCTTTACAAGAAAAAACAATCTTTCTTAAATTTAAATCATATATATAAAAACCATTACTTGTACCTATATAAAGTTTTTTATTATTTTCATATAATGCATTAATTTTATCATTACCAATCTCTTCTATTTTGGTTAAATCTGAAAAATTTTTACCATGCCATAACCCAAGAAACACGGTTCCAAGAAACACTTCTTCTTTGTTTTTATAAATGCTAGTACAGTTTAAGAATTTTTTTAAACTATTGTTTTTTATAAGGTTACTGGCATTTTTAAACCCATTTCCTTCTAAGAGTTTTACAACTCCACCACTTGCTGTTGCTAACCATGTTATGTTATTCTTATCGTGATGGATGTTTAAAATTGTATTGTAATTTCCTCCTATTTTTTCAGAATCACTAGAAATTAAGTTAATTTTACTAAATACAGAAATATCTTCATTACTCCTGTACACACCTTGCCCCCATGTTCCTATCCAAAGTCTATGGTATTTATCAATGGATAGTTTTTTAGAAAAATTACTTACAATACCAGTTTCTATTTTTTCTATAGATTCTGTTTTTAAGTTAAAACTATATATAAAAGTGTTTTTTCCAGAAGGTGTTATCCATATTTTCTCTCTACTCGGATCAGAGAGAAGGTCTGTTATTAAACCTTTTATTTTATAAGTTTTTAATTCATTACTAGAAATATTAAACTTATAAAACATATTATTACGACAAAACCACATATTATTTTTAACTCCTCTTATAATACTATATGTTGGCTCAGAATAGTTATAGCGCTTAATAACCTTATTATTTTTATAGTCAATAATAAAGACCCCGTGTTTCCATGTTCCAGCCCATATATTGCCATTTAAATCTTGAGAAATAGCTGTTATTCTTAGATCACCTTCTTTAACTGTATCTATTAAATAATCTATATTTATAACTTTATTTGTTTTGGTGTTTAGGTAAGATAAGCCACCGCTTTTTGTACCAATCCATATGTTAGATTCGTAATCTTTAAATAAAACCTCTATGTTTTCATTTAATAATTCTTTATAACGCTCTCCAGGTTTAATATACTCAAAATCAAAGCCATTATATTTGGTAATACCATTTTCGGTTCCAATCCATTTAATATTTAGATCATCACTTAAAATAGAGGTGCTAAAATTATGTGATAAACCTTGTTCTGTGGTTACAAAATCTACAATATAATTAACATCATTCTTTTGAGAATACATCAATATAGATAATAATAACCCCAAATATTTAATAGCTGATTTCATTAGTTTAATTCTTAAAATGTATTATTAAAGTAAAATTTTTAATAAAAGTTTCCTATAAATATATACCAAATCTTCGGCATATTTTTCTAATAATATATTTAACCCTTTAAATGAATAATATACCCCTTTTTACATTTAATTGAGGTTGTATTTTTGATGTTGAAACAAATTAGTGGTAGTTTAATTTAACACGCTTATAGGTTTTCGAAAACATTTATTGTCCATTCATAAACACTTTTAATGAAAAAACACTTTAATCTCATTCTTCTTTTAACGTTAGTAATTTCATCCTGTAATAATAAAAATTCAAAGGATGATTCACAATCTTTAAACAAAGAAAAAAAACAGCCCAATATTATTTTTATATATGCAGACGATTTAGGTTATGGTGATGTCTCTGCTTATGGTGCTACAGAAATATCAACTCCAAATATAGATGATCTTGCAAATGGAGGCGTTGTTTTTACCAATGGTTATGCCTCGTCAGCTACATGTTCTCCCAGCAGATTTGCTTTACTTACAGGTACATACCCTTGGCGTAATAAAAATGCTAAAATATTACCAGGAACTGCACCTCTACTTATTGATACTACTCAACCTACAATCGCTAAAATGTTACAATCTAAAGGATACCATACAGGTATAGTAGGTAAATGGCATCTTGGTTTAGGAAATGGTAATGTAGATTGGAATAAACATATTTCTCCAGGGCCAAATGAAGTTGGTTTTGATTACAGCTACATCATGGCTGCCACTCAAGATAGAGTACCAACAGTTTATATTAAAAATGGTAAAGTAGAAAATCTTAGCGATAATGACCCTATTGAAATTGATTATAAGAAAAATTTTGAGGGTCAGCCAACAGGAAAGCTTAATCCGGAGTTAGTAAAAATGAAATGGCATCATGGACATAATAATACCATCGTAAACGGAATTCCTAGAATTGGATTTATGAAAGGGGGTGAAATGGCAAAATGGGTAGATGAAGATATGGCTGATCATTTTTTAATAAAAGCACAGAACTATATTAAAACTCAAAAAGATAAGCCATTCTTCTTATATTATGCTATGCAACAACCACACGTTCCAAGAACTCCTCACCCACGTTTTGTTGGTTCATCTGGAATGGGACCTAGAGGAGACGTTATCGTTGAAGCAGATTGGTGTATTGGTGAACTTGTAAAGACTCTAAAAGCAGAAGGTCTTCTAGAAAACACTCTTATTGTTCTTTCTAGTGATAATGGACCTGTTTTAAATGACGGTTATTATGATGATGCCGTCGAAAAACTAGGAAAACACACTCCTGCAGGAGACTTACGTGGTGGAAAATATAGTTTATTTGAAGCAGGAACAAGAGTGCCATTTATAACCTATTGGAAAGGAACCATTAAACCTAAAAAATCTGATGCTTTAGTATCTCAAATAGATTTATTCAGTTCATTGTCTTCTTTAGTAGGCAGTAATATAAAAGGACTAGATAGTAAAAATTTATTGGATACATTTTTAGGAGCAAACGATAAAGGTAGAGAAGAGTTAATAATTGAAGCAAACCGTAAAACTGCATTAAGAAAAGGTAACTGGGTATTAATACCTCCATACAAAGGAAGACGAATTGCTAGAGAAGTTAATATTGAATTAGGAAATTCAAAAGATTTTCAACTTTACAATTTAAAAGAAGATTTAGGTCAACAAAATAACTTAGCGAAAAGCAACCCAGAGAAACTTAAAGAAATGATTGCAACTTTTGAAAGTATAAGGGGTAAAAATTTCAATAAAACAGGTAAAGAACTAATATTAAAATAATAATTTTTAAAATGCAAAATATAAAAGCAAGGCAGGTAGTATTGTTGGTGAGTATTTTTATAATATTGATTTCATCTTCAAACGCACAAGAAATTGTTTGGACAGGTAACGCCTCTAATAACGATTTTTTTGATGAAAACAATTGGAAATATAGTGATACAAACCTAGCTCCGAATGCAGGAACTATTGATGCTTCAAAAGCAATAAACGCTAATTTATTTTTAAATAATGTTACTACTAAAGTAGTAGCTAATGGCGTAATAAATCTTGGTACTGGTAGTTTGTCTATAACAAATTCCAATCTAGAAACAATAGCATTTAGTGGTGGAGATGTATCACTAAATACAGAAGCATATATTGATTTAAGTGATAGTAACCCACTCCAAAATAATGTAAACATAGATTTTACATCAGGTATAGCCTGGTTAAGAACACTAAATTTGCACGGTACTTCTGTGGAAGCTAATAATTTGTCTCAAATTACAGTTAACGGACAACCAGCAACTTATAGAACCAACTTAAGATTAGATAATTATTATCTAGAAGGAACTGTAATAAGAAGCAATGAGCTAACCACAAAACCTTTAAAGATTTATGATAACACCAATTTACAAGGTGAAAGCGGAGAAATTAGTCTAGATATTGTACATAGTGGTGCTGGTATTGCAAATACAATGGATAACAAAACAGAATCTTTTATTCTTAAAAAAGGATTTATGGCAACTTTTGCCATTACAGATGATGGTACTGGACCAAGTAAAAATTATATTGCCTCTGAAGAAGATTTAATAGTAAACGAACTTCCAGAATATTTGCAAGATGATATTTCTTTTATTCGTGTTATTCCATGGAACTGGGTAGCAAAAAAAGGAAGAGCAGGAAAAAGTTTAACCACAGATTTAAACAATACGTGGAATTACAGATGGGGTAATGATGGCGAGTCAACTACTGCTATTCAAGTAGATCCAATGTCTTGGGGTGCTGGCGGGACAGGAAACCCAATAATTCCTTTATATATAGGTAAATACAAAGCCACACATGTCTTAGGCTTTAATGAACCAGATCATTGTACTGGACAATCGGGTCAATATAATAATTTATGTCAAGTAGATGTTGCTGTTAATTTTTACAAAAATTTAATGAAAACAGGAATGCGTATGGTATCACCAAATGGTAGAGAAAATGCACCATTTGGCTGGTTAAAGGAATTTCGTAACAAAGCAAATGCACAAGATATAAGAATAGATGTTATAGGTGTACATTGGTACGATTGGGGAAGTAGTCCTCAAAATAGTCCAAACGCAAACCCACAAGATATATTTAATAGATTTAAGAATTATTTGCAAAGAGTTTATGATTTATACAAACTGCCTATTTGGATAACAGAATTTAATGGAAATCCAAACAGAAGTACAGCGTCAAATTTAGGTTTTATGAAATTGGCTTTGCCATATTTAGAGTCTTTGGATTATGTAGAAAGATATGCTTGGTTTCAACCTAGTTCTGGTACTGCAGACTATTATAGTGATCCAGAAGACTTTAGCACAATTACAGATGTTGGTACTTTTTACAGAGATCATCAATCTACACCTTCAGTTCCTGAAGCAACTATAAGCGATGATAGTAACTTAGATGCTCATTACGCTGTTGTGAATTTGAATGCAGATAATTTATTAGTAAACGGATTTTTTGAAACAGGAGATTTAACTGGATGGAGTGGCAGAAACAGTGGTATAATAAACAGTGATACTTATGAAGGCAATAATGCTGCTAGAATTATATCAGGTAGTGGAACATTACTTCAAACAGTAAATGTTACTCCTCAAGGAACTTACGATTTATCACTTTACACGAAATGGAGTTCTGCACCACCCTCACCAATTAGTATTCAAATTTTAAATGGAGCTACAGAGGCTCTTATTGCTAGTAAACAATTATCTACAAACACATCGTGGACTTTATCAGAAATGAGTTTTACTATTCCAAATGATGTAACATCTATAATTGTTTTTATAATAAAAAGTGGAGGTTCTCCACAATTATTAATTGATAATGCAGTCTTATTAGAAGACTCTTCATTATCTGTCAATGATGTTAATTTAGAATCGTATAGTATATTTCCCAATCCTTCAACTGGAATCATTTCTATAAAAGGAGCAAATGCCATAACATCTTATAATATCTTCGATATTCAAGGACGTTTGGTAAAAAGTGAAAGTCAAATAATGGAAAATCAAACAAAAATTAATTTAATGGATAAAAGTAAAGGTATTTACTTTATTAGATTAACAGATGTTAATGGTAATAAATCTACAAAAAAATTGATTTTAAAATAGTAATAGATTTTTTCAGGAAATACTTTTTAATATCTAAAAATAAAATAAACATAATATGATTAATGCTAAACACCTAGCCTTTTTAGTATTTGCTATTGTATTATTTGGTTGTAAAACAGTAAAAAATAATTCAATGCAACCCAATAAGCCAAATATCATCTATATTCTAGCTGATGACTTGGGTTATGGTGATTTAAGTTGTTACGGACAAACACGTTTTACTACACCAAATATAGATCGTTTAGCAAAAGAAGGTCTTTTATTTACACATCATTATTCTGGTTCTACAGTTTGTGCGCCATCAAGATCAGCTTTACTAACAGGTTTACATACGGGTAATACTTACATAAGAGGAAATCATTTTACAGGTGGAAAAAATAAAAATAGAAGACCAAAAACAGCAGAAGGTCAAATTCCTATACCAGATAGCGTCTATACTGTACCAGAGTTTTTAAAAAAACAAGGTTATGCCACTGGTGCTTTTGGCAAATGGGGTTTAGGATATCCTGGTTCTGAGGGCGATCCTATTAATCAAGGTTTTGATACGTTTTATGGGTATAATTGCCAAAGATTGGGACATCATTATTATCCATATCATCTTTGGGATAACGAAAATAAGGTGTTTTTAAAAGGTAATTCTGGAACTAAAAAAGGGCAATATGCACCTGATTTAATTCATAATGAAGCGCTTAAATTTATTGATAAAAATAAAAATCAGCCTTTCTTTTTATATTATCCAACCATTATTCCACATGCTGAATTAGCTGCCCCAAAAGCTTATATGGATAAATACATTGGAAAGTATAATCCTGAAAAAAAATACAAAGGAAATGATGGTGGTGATAATTATAGAAAAGGGAAGTATGAATCTCAGGAATATCCTCATGCTGCTTTTGCTGCTATGATTAATGTTTTAGATGATCAAGTGGGTGAAATTGTTCAAAAAGTTAAAGACTTAGGATTAGAAGAAAATACCATATTTATCTTCACTTCAGATAATGGACCACATAGAGAAGGTGGTGCAGATCCTAATTATTTTGATAGCAACGGAATTTTAAAAGGCTATAAAAGAGATTTGTATGAAGGTGGTGTTAGAGTACCCATGATTGCTAAATGGAAAGGTAAAATTAAAGAAGGTTCTAAAACCGACCATATCTCTGCCTTTTGGGATATTATGCCAACATTTGCTCATATTTTAAATACAGAATTACAGGTTAAAACAGATGGTATCTCATTTTTACCAACCTTATTAGATACTAAAAATCAAGAAAAGCACGATTATTTGTACTGGGAATTCCATGAGAAAAAAGGAAAACAGGCCATAAGAAAAGGCAATTGGAAATTAATAAAACTCAATGTAATACGAAATCCTAAATATTTTTTATTTGATTTAAGTAAAGACCCAAGTGAGGAAAATAATCTATCTGAAGAAAAACCGGAAAAATTAAAAGAACTCATTCATATTTTAGAGAATTCTAGAACACCTTCCAAAAATTTTAAATTCTAAACACTATGAATTTCAAACCTATTTTATATTTACTTTTTTTTTCTATTGTAGCATGTAAAGAAACTACTAGCATTACTGTTGAACCCATTAAGAAACCAAACGTATTGTTTATACTTGTAGATGATTTGGGGTTAAAAGATTTAAGTTTTGCAGGTAGTACGTTTTACGATACCCCAAATATAGACAAACTAGCTTCTAAAGGAGTTATTTTTACACAAGGGTACGCAGGTAGTAGAGTTTGTAGTCCATCAAGAGCCACAATTTTAACAGGAAAGTTTACTGCTAGACACGGAATTACAGATTGGATTGGTGAAAAATCTGGCACAGATTGGAGAAGTATGAAACGGTTTGATAAACTTCTGCCAGCAGAATACATTCATAGTTTGCCAAAAGAAGACATCACTATTGCAGAAACAATGAGAGCCAATGGTTACAAAACGTTTTTTGCAGGAAAATGGCATTTAGGAAACAAAGGTTCTTATCCAGAAGATCATGGTTTTGATATTAACATTGGTGGTTGGGAAAAAGGTGGCCCAAACCGTAGGTATTTTTCCCCTTTTAAAAATCCAAAATTAGAGAATAAAGAAAAAGGAGAGAATTTATCAATGCGATTAGCAAACGAAACAGCTTCTTTTATCACACGGCCTAAAGAAAAACCATTTTTTGCTTTTTTATCTTTTTATGCCGTACACAGTCCAATACAAACTACGCAAGAAAAATGGAGTAAATACAGAGATAAAGCAGAACAACAAGGCATACAAGAAAGAGGCTTTGTTATGGAAAAAAAGTTACCAATTCGTCAAGTGCAAGACAATCCTATTTATGGTGGTTTAGTAGAAACGATGGATGATGCTGTAGGTATTGTAATGAAAGCATTAAAAGAGTCTAGTCAAGATAAAAATACAATTGTAATTTTTACTTCAGATAATGGAGGTGTTGCATCAGGTGATAACTTCTCAACTTCTAATTTACCTTTTCGTGGAGGTAAAGGATATCATTGGGAAGGTGGTATTAGAGAGCCTTATTTGGTTTATGTTCCTTGGCAAAAATCTAATGGTAAAAAAGTAGATTATCCTGTTACAGGAGCAGATTTTTATCCTACAATTTTAGATTATGCTCAAATTAAAGAACTACCAGAACAACATCAAGATGGTATCAGCTTAAAGCCCATAATTGATGAGAATAAAACTTTGAATAAGCGTCCTTTATATTGGCATTACCCACATTATGGAAATCAAGGTGGAGACCCATCATCAGTGATAAGAGAAGGAGATTGGAAACTAATTCATTACTATGAAGATGGGACAAATGAGTTATACAATATGAAAGATGATGCCTCTGAACAAAATAATTTGGCAGATCAATTTCCAGAAATAACCTCTAAATTACATAACAAATTAAAAAAGTGGCTTGTTAGTGTAAACGCTAAATATCCTAAAAAAGACTTAGAATTTGATGCGGAAAAAAGAGCGCGTTACGATAAAAATATTATTGAAAAACGATTGCCTAAACTAGAACAAGAAAGACTGAATATGCTTTCTAAAGATTTTCAACCGAATAAAGATTGGTGGGGAAGTAAAGTTACCAAAGATTAAATAAACGTGATAACATCATAAAAAATGAAATACAACAATTTACTAGTTTTAATAATTCTAATTATATTTAGTAGTTGCCAAGAAAAAAGTATAGAAAAACCCATCTATACTGCCGAAAAATGGGAGAATCCAGAATGGGAAAACCCTGAGGTTTTTCAAATTAACAGAGAACAACCTACTGCTTCATTTTATAAATATACTGATGAATCTTCAGCTTTAAAAAATGAGAGTTGGCAAAATTCGTCATTATATAAATCGTTAAACGGAACTTGGAATTTTTATTATGCAGATAGCGTAAACGCAAGACCAACCGAGTTTTATAAAAATGATTTTAATTTAAAAGGTTGGGATACAATTACAGTGCCTTCTAACTGGGAAATGAAAGGCTTTGGAATTCCTGTATATACCAATATTAAGTATATGTTTCCTAAAAACCCGCCTTTTATACCTCATAACATCAATAATAACGGAAGCTATAAACGCGATTTTGAAATTTCTAAAGATTGGGATGGAAAAGATATTTATTTGCACTTTGCTGGTGTAAGTGGCGCAATGTATGTATGGTTGAATGGTGAATTTGTGGGCTATAATGAAGGTAGTAAAACTGCAGCAGAGTTTAAGATTACAAACCTTGCAAAAACTGGTAAAAACACAATTGCAGTTCAAGTGATGCGATGGTCTGATGCCAGTTATATGGAAGATCAAGATTTTTGGCGTTTGTCAGGAATTGAAAGAGATGTTTACATCTATGCCTCTAATAAATTGAGTTTAAGAGACTTTAGAGTGATCTCAGATTTAGAAAATAATTATAAAGATGGAGTTTTTAGTGCAGCATTAAAGGTTGATAATAATTCGAACAATGCCATAGAAAAAGAGATTAAAATTCAATTATTAGATGGCACTAAAGAGGTATATTCAGAAGTTAAAAATAGTAACCTGAAACCAGGTGAAAATCAAATTAATTTTAGTAAAAATATAGCAAATGTTAAACCTTGGAATGCAGAACATCCTAATTTATATACCTTATTAATTTCTGTAAATGGAGAATCAACAGCAATAAAAGTTGGTTTTAGAAATATAAAAATTGAGAACAGTCAGTTTTTAGTAAATGGCAAACCTGTACTTATCAAAGGTGTTAATTTACACGATCATGATGAGGTAGAAGGTCATACAGTTACCCAAGAGTTAACCTTAAAAGATATGGAGTTGATGAAACTAAACAACATCAATGCCATACGCTGTAGTCATTATCCAAAAGATCCACATTTTTATAGATTGGCAGATAAATACGGTTTTTACGTGATAGATGAAGCCAATATAGAATTGCATGGTATGGGCGCAACCAACCAAGGTTTAGATAAAGATTTAAAAAAGCAAGCTACGCATCCAGCGTATTTACCTTCTTGGAAAGAAGCACATTTAGATAGAACTATTAGAATGTTTGAGCGTGATAAAAACTTTCCAAGTGTTGTAACCTGGTCTCTGGGTAATGAAGCTGGTAATGGTGATAATTTTTACGCTACTTATGAGTGGCTAAAAGCGCACGATAAAACAAGACCAACACAATATGAAGGTGCTACTGGTTACGAAAATACAGATATACAAGCCCCAATGTATTGGCCTATTAAAAGAATGATAAAGTATGTTGAAGAAGGAGGAAAACGTCCTTTAATACAATGCGAATATGCACACGCAATGGGAAACAGTGTTGGAAATCTTCAAGATTACTGGGATGTAATAGAAAAATACCCAAGCATGCAAGGTGGTTTTATTTGGGATTGGGTAGATCAAGGCATTTTAGCAACTACAGATGATGGCGAAGAATACTGGGCCTATGGAGGCGATCTTGGTGGAGCACATTTACAAAACGATAAAAACTTTTGCTTAAACGGAATTGTAAATCCAGATAGAACAGCGCATCCAGCCTTACACGAAGTGAAAAAGGTATATCAAAACATAAAGTTTAAACACATAAATACAACAACGTTAGGCGCAATAGAAATTAAAAATTTGTTTGATTTTACTAATCTAAACACTTTAAATTTTACATGGCAGTTATTGGAAAACGGGGTTGAGGTTGCCTCTGGTGTCTTGCCTGAAATGGATGTTGAACCATATAAAACTGTAAAGGAACTTATAGACCTACCAAAATTAGAAAATGCTGCAAGTGATTATCATTTGAATATCTATGCAAAAACTACTGAATCTAAAGGACTTATTCCTGAAAATCATACAATAGCTTATGAGCAAATTCAACTTCAAAAAGGAAATTTCTCAACGGTATTAGCCTCAGAAAATGCTGTTTCAATGGCTAAAACAGAAACACTTTTAACAGTGTTTAACGATAATTTTAAAATAGCGTTTAATACTGAAACTGGGTTGTTAAATACCATAGATTATGGTAATGGTAATATTCTGGTAAAAGGAATTACACCCAATTTTTGGAGAACAACAACCGATAATGATTATGGGTTTAAAATGCCTAAAAAGTTAGGTGTTTGGAAAAAAGCTACAGATTCAACTGAACTAGTTTCTTTTAAAGAAGGTAAATCAGGAAACAATATAGAGGTAGTTTCTATTTATAATTTGCCAGCTGCTAAAAATGCGAAAGTTCAAATAAGTTATACCATTAATTCTGATGGTGCTATAAATGTAGCTACATCACTTAGTAATGTAAATTCAAAACTTCCTGTTTTACCAAGATTTGGTACAAACTTTATTATAAATGATGCGTTTAACCAAGTAAATTGGTTTGGTAGAGGCCCTCACGAAAATTATCAAGATAGAAACACATCTGCATTGGTTGGCGTGTATAATGCTAAGGTATCAGAGTTGTATTTTCCATACAGTCGTCCACAAGAAAACGGCTATAAAACAGATACACGTTGGGTAACCTTTACCAATGCAAATGGGCAAGGTATTAAAGTTACAGCACCAGAATATTTTAGTTTTAGTACACATCATCAATATAATAATGATTTTGATGCAGGTAAAGAAAAAAAACAAAGACACACTACAGATATTGTAAAAAGAGATTTTGTAAATATCAATATAGATCATGCGCAAATGGGTGTTGGTGGAGATACAAGCTGGGGTGCAATGCCACATAAACAATACAGAATAAAAGCTGAGAAAAAAACTTATAGTTATACTATTAAACCCATAAATTAAATGCGAAAATCAATTTTTTCTTTCCTAACAATATGCTTATTTATTTTACAAAGTAACGCACAAACTAAGCACGCAAATTTTTCTCCTGGAAAATTGTGGTTAGATAATAATGGTAAGCATATCAATGCTCATGGAGGAGGGTTTTTGGTGCATAATGACACTTATTATTGGTTTGGAGAACATAAAGTTGCAGGAAAGCAAGGCAATAAAGCCATGGTTGGTATCAGTGTTTATGCTTCCAAAGATTTATACAATTGGAAAGATGAAGGCATTGCCTTCTCTGTTGCTGATGATACAACTTCGCCAATACAAAAAGGCTGCATTATAGAACGCCCTAAAGTAATCTACAATAAAAAGACAAAGAAATTTGTCATGTGGTTTCATCACGAGTTAAAAGGACAAGGGTATAGAGCTGCATTAACTGGAGTAGCGGTTTCAGATCATGTTACTGGTCCTTTTACTTATGTGAGAAGTGAAAGAATTCATCCTAAAAAATTACCTAAAAATTTTTCTAGAGCATCTTTTTTACAAACAGAAGCTATTAAAGATAAGAAAGAGGAAAACCTAAAAGAAAAAATTATTAATGGAGGGTATTTTGTAAGAGATTTTGAAGGTGGACAAATGTCTAGAGATATGACGCTTTTTGTTGATGACGATGAAACAGCTTATCATATTACAGCTTCCGAAGAAAACCACACCTTGTTAATTTCTAAATTGTCTAACGATTATTTATCACTAACAGACACGTTTGTGAGAGTATTTCCTAACGGAAACAATGAAGCGCCTGCTATTTTTAAAAAGGATGGAAAATACTTTATGTTTTCCTCTGGCTTAACAGGTTGGAGTCCAAATCCTGCTAGATTATCTTCAGCAGATTCAATTATGGGAGAATGGACAGCTTTAGGAAATCCTTGTATAGGTACCAAAGAAGAAAAAGCAACCACATTTTGGTCTCAAAGCACTTATGTAATTCCTGTAATAGGCAAAAAAGATGCTTATATTTTTGCAGCAGATAGATGGAATCCAAAAAATGCCATTGATGGACGTTATGTATGGTTACCAGTGGAATTTAAAAATGAAATACCTTATATAAAGTGGCAAGAATCTTGGGATTTATCAATTTTTGAATGATAAACACTAAAGCTTATTTTACAAGTAGAATTATACATACTCATATGAAATTAAAGTTCTTTTTCAATAGCCTTTTTGTAGGTGTAATTGCCGTTTTTGTGTTGTCTTGCAAGCATGAAAACACTAAGCTGGTATCACCAAATAATGAGATTGAGGTACAACTATCGCTAGATACGCTTCATGGTAATCCATCCGTTTTATTTTATGATGTAAATTTTAATAAAAAATCTATACTCAAGCCTTCACCTATTCATTTTACCATAAATAATAGTTGGGGTGCAGAACATTTAAAAATAATTAATATTTCTAAAAAATCTGTGAATAAAACATGGCAACGTATTTGGGGTAAAAATAAAGACGTAGCAGACATTTATAACGAGTATGTTGTTGGGTTAGAAAACACGAAATCAAATAAAAATATTTCTGTAATTTTTAGATTATACAATGATGGTATCGCATTTAGATATGCCATACCAAATGCTGCAGAAAATGGTACGTTTGATTTAACTGAAGAATGGAGTGGCTTTAATTTTGCGAAGAATTACAACTGTTGGGGCGTCGATTTTAAAAAATATGACACACCACAAGAGGGCAAGTTTGATGTAAAAAAACTGAATCAGGTAAAAGACAGCACACTACTAGGTATGCCCTTAGTTGTAGAGGTTGATAAGCAAACTTATGTAGGTATTACAGAAGCAAACCTAACAGATTGGGCAGGTATGTTCCTTAAAAAAGGAACAACAGATTTTACATTACGTACCTCATTAGCTCCTAGAAAAGATGTGAAAAATGTTTTGGTTAGAACTTCTGGTGCACGCAAATCGCCTTGGCGAGTATTAATGTTAGGCATAGGTTTTGGCGATTTAATTGAAACCGATATTATCGCCAATCTTAATGAATCAAGTAAAATTGATGATACCAGTTGGATAAAACCGGGTATGTCTGCTTGGGATTGGTGGTGGCCTAATAAATATGCACCAGATGCAGGTTTTGAGCTTGGACCAAATACTCAAACCATGAAGTATTTTGTTGATTTAGCAGCAGATATGGGTTGGGATTATCAATTGGTAGATTGGCAGTGGTATGGAAAACCATTTACAGAACAACCTTATGCAAATCCAGAATCGGATATTAGAACTCCAAATCCTAATATAGATATTCCTGAAATAGTAGAATATGCTAAGAAAAAAAATGTTGGCATATTCTTATGGTTGCATTGGAATCCTGCAAATACATTTATGGATGAAGCATTTCCAATTTATGAAAAATGGGGTGTAAAAGGTGTAAAAGTTGATTTTATGGATCGTGAAGACCAAGAAATCGTAAATTTTTATCATAGACTTGTAAAAAAAGCAGCAAAACATCATTTAATGGTAGATTTTCACGGTGCTTACAAACCTACAGGATGGTCTCGAACCTATCCTAATATGTTAACAAGAGAAGGTGTTCTTGGTAATGAATTTAATAAATGGAGCAAAGAAATTTCACTTGAACATACTGTAACAATTCCTTTTACACGCGGACTTTTGGGTGAGATGGATTTTACTCCTGGTGGCTATAACAATGTTCATGATGAGGATTTTAAAACGCAATACAATTCGGTTTCTCCAAATGTTAGAGGCACTAGATGTCACCAATTGGCGATGAATGTTGTGTACGAAAGTGCATTGCAGGTAATGTGCGATTCTCCTTATAATTATAGAACCTATCCACAAGGCAATGCATTTTTAAAAATAGTACCAACCACTTGGGACGAAACAAAATTTATAGCAGGTTATCCTGGAGATTATGTGTGTATTGCACGCAGAAGTGGTACAGATTGGTTTATAGGAGGAATGTCTGATGAAGAAGCTAGAAATTTTTCGTTTACACTTAATTTTTTAGATGAAGGGAAATATGAAGCCACATTTTGGGAAGATGATAGTGTAGAAACAGAAAAAGATCCTAAAAAATTAAAAAAATCAACCATAATTCTCGACAACAATAAACAGCTAGATATGAATATGATTCGTGGAGGTGGTTTTGTAATTCATTTAAAGAAAATTTAAAATTAATAGAATGAAGTTATTTAGTTTTAATCACATTGCTTTACTGTTTATTTTTTTGTCTAGTGTTTCTTTTTATGGGCAAACCATCAAATGGATTGGAAAAAACGGAGCTAATCCTATTCAATCAAAAAACTGGATAATAGAAGGCACAAAAAAGCATCCAAAAAACACCACTATTTTATCTAATGGATTGATAAATTATTCCCTTTTAGTAGAAAACGATACTATTGATTTTTCAAAGCTCAATCAACTTAATTTTAAAGATGATACGATGAGCATCTCACTAAATGGTGCATATTTAAAAGGGATTAAACTAACCAAAGGACAGATAAATCTATCAAATACTTCGACCTTAGAATTATCAGATACTCATCCTTTTGGTACTAAAAGTATCGTAGCAATAAAAGATAACAGCAGTTGGATTAAACTAACCAATGTTAACCCACTAGAATTTAAAGAATTTTTTATCAATGTGAAATTATCTCATCACGAAAAAGCAAATTCTGAAAATCTAAGAGTAAATCAATATTATTACTTAGGTAGTCTTGTAAGGCCTTTACATGATGCTTATAAGCCCTGTAAACTATTTAAAAATCAATCAAAGAATGGTGATTCGTTGGAAATTTCAGAGTTTAAAATTTACAGAGCAAAAGATCTAAAAGAATTTAACAACTCAGTTTCTTCACTCTTTTTAGATAGAGGTTATATGATTACCCTAGCAGAAAACGAAGACGGAACTGGAAAAAGTAAGGTGTACATAGCAGAAGAGTCATCACTATCTATTGATTTATCTGAAGATCTCAACAATGCTGTTTCGTTTATTCGAGTAATGCCTTGGAATTGGGTAACCAAAAAAGGAGTTGCTGGATTTAAAAAGGGAATTGGAGCCAGTTGGACCTATAATTGGGGAAACAAAAAAGAGTCGTTGCCAAATATGGAATATGCGCCTATGGCTTGGAGTGGTAGATCTGCTACCAAAGCTGATGTTGCGAAACACATCACTAAAAAAAATGTAACCCATTTTATGGGGTTTAATGAGTGTGATAACTGTCACGATCAATCTGGACAATATGACAATCTTTGTAACGTAGATGTTGCCATTCCACTTTACGAAAACCTGATGGGAACAGGATTAAGATTGGTGTCTCCATCACTTAGAGAGCAAGGACCATTTGGATGGCTAGAGGAATTTGTTGAAAAAGCAGAAGCACAAAATATTCGTATTGATATTATAGGTTTGCATTGGTACGATTGGGGCAGTAAACCAAAAGATTCTCCCTATGAAGATGCAAAAGAAGTGTTTGAGAGGTTTAAAAAATACCTACAAAGAGTTTATGATAAATACCAAAGACCAATTTGGATTACAGAATTTAATGCCAATCCAAATCGTGATGTATCTGTTCATATCGATTTTGTGAAGCTAGCACTACCTTATTTAGAACAATTAGATTACGTAGAACGCTACTGTTATTTTCAACCTTTTAAAAATAGATCGCTGGAAAATGGTGTAAACCCAACCTATTACAAAGAAAAGAATGGAGCGTTTACTGCTTTTGGTAGGGTATACGAAAGTCTTGGGACACCAAAACAAGCAACGAATATAAAGTAAACACATATATATTAACCAGCTGCATTTTATTAAATAAAAATAAATTTCAAAATGACAAAAAAACTGCTTTTCATTTTATTAGTTATAGTTCTAAACCACAATAGTTCTTTTAGTCAGGAGAATCCTATTGTTTTAGGAAACGCCAGATTCACCATTATCACTCCAGAATTGGTAAGGTTAGAATATGCGGTTAATGCAAAATTCGTTAACGAACCAACGCTGTTTGCGGCAAATAGAGATACTAGATGTGGTGATTTCGAAGTATCAACTAAGGAAAATGGTTGGACTCAAATTTCTACTTCTCGAATGCGAATAGAATATGATAATGACGGATTTCCACCTGGGAGATCTAATTTTAAAATCTTTTATAAAAGTAAGGGTAAGGAAAAGGAATTTAGGATCAATGATAAAAATGACAAATCGAAAAACCTTGGCGGAACTGTTGAAACACTTGACGGTTTAAATGGTCGATTTGAACTTGATAACGGATTGTTGAGTCGAGCAGGATGGTTTATTATAAATGATGATTATAAGCCAGTCTTAAAAAATGGATGGATAGAAGACCGTTCAAAAGAAAGTATAATGGATCGTTATTTCTTTGCCTACGATACAGATTATAAATCTGCACTAAAGTCTTTAACAGCCATTAGTGGAGCTGTACCTCTGCCTCGTAAGTATGTCTTCGGAGCTTGGTATTGCAGATGGTGGAATTATTCTGCTGATGAATACCGTCAAATAGTGCAGGAATACAAAGATTACGATTTTCCTCTAGATATTATGGTTTTTGATATGGGGTGGCATACTCAAAAAGAAGCTACAGAAGGTAGTGGTCATGCAAATAATAGAGGATGGACAGGTTATACTTGGAATTCTAAACTTTTTCCAGATCCAGAAAAGCTTATTCAAGAATTTAAAGAAGATAATATATTTGTTTCTCTTAACGATCATCCACATGACGGTATCCGTTCACATGAAGCAACATATAAAGATTTTATGAACAGCTTAGGAAAAACGGTCGAGGATCCTACCCCAATTTTTGATGCTGGAGATCCAATTTACATGAAATCTTTCTTTAAATATGCATTAGAACCTCACGAAAATATTGGAATTGACTTTTGGTGGTTAGATTGGCAGCAAAACTACCTATATCCTCATGTACGAGGTGTTAATGGCTTATCACATCTAGAATGGTTAAATCATTTATATTATACACGTTCCCAAAAAGATAATAAAAGAGGCATGGGCTACAGCCGTTGGGCTGGATTTGGCAGTCATCGCTACCCTATTCAGTTTTCAGGTGACTATCACGGATCTTGGGAATCACTGGAATATCAAATTCCATTTACAATAGCCAGCGGTAATTCTGCATGCTTCTATTGGGCACATGATATTGGAGGTTTCTTTGGCCAACCCAAAGATAAAGCATGGGAACTATACACCCGTTGGACACAGTTTGGGTTAACAAACACTTCATTAAGGATACATTCTGTAATCAATAAAAATCTAGATAGAAGGCCTTGGCTTTGGGGAGAAACTGCAGAAAAAAGTATGCGAATCATATATCATATGCGTTCTCAACTAATGCCATATATTTATTCTACAGCATGGCAAGCCTATACAGAAACACTACCGATTTTAAGAGGAATGTACCTGGAATATCCAGAAAATGAAGGTGCATATAAATATGAAGGACAATACTTATGGGGGGATGCATTTTTATCAGCGCCTATTACTAAGCCAGGAAAAGGTAAAAACAAAATAGCAGAAAAAGAAGTTTGGCTTCCTGAGGGGGTTTGGTATAATTTCTTTAACAACGCTAAATATGAAGGCAATCAAACAATAACCGCTTCTGCTGATATTAATGAGTTCCCGTTATATGCAAAAGGAGGAATACCAATCCCTATGCAACCTTATGCGGAACGCATGACCAATGTATCACTTAATAATCTTATCATAAGATGCTACCCAGGAGTAGATGGACAGACATCTACTTTTGAATTGTATGAAGATGACGGTATAACGCTTGATTATACTAAAAATAAAAAGGCATTAACAAAATTAAGTTATAACCGTAAAAAGAACATGCACACCATTACTATTTATCCAACGCAGGGAGCATATAATGGTCAAGTTAGTAAACGTAGTTATGAAATTGAGTTGGCTGCAACTAAAAAAGCACGTAGCGTTAGAGTTAACGGAAAAAAAGTGAAGCCTTCTTACAATAGCGAGAAACAGGTAAATATAATATCTATATCTCCAAAGGATATTAATTCACAAATAAAGATTAAAATCTCAGCAATGGATTAGTTTTATGTGATGAGGATTATTAAAAATATGAGATAATAAAAAACGATTTAATTAAGTTTTAAAAGATGAAGAATTCAGCTTTTTTTAAGCAAATATTTTTTACTAAGAGTATCATAATAGCACTTCCCTTACTGCTATGTTTATGCATTGGTTTATCCGCTTTTGCCCAGAATAGCAAAAAGCCAAATGTTATAATAATTTTGGCCGATGACTTAGGCTATGCCGATGTGGGATTTAATGGTTGTAAAGATATACCGACACCTAATATAGATCGTATTGCAAATAATGGTGTGACATTTACCAAAGGCTATGTAACCTACCCGGTCTGTGGTCCTAGTAGAGCAGGATTGATAACTGGGCGCTATCAAAACAGATTTGGTTATATTACAAATCCTTTGTTGGCTCCTCGCGATACAGACCAGGGTTTACCGCTATCCGAAGAAACATTAGCTACAGTTTTAGGGCGTTCTGGTTACAAAAGTACAGCATTTGGCAAATGGCATTTAGGGGCCCATATATCTCAATATCCATTAAATCGGGGGTTTGATGAATTCTATGGGTTTTTAAGCGGCGGACACCGATATTTCCCAGAAGAATGGACATTGAATGATGTTTCAGAAATCAAGAAACAATTTGATGGTTACAGAACAAAGCTCATGCGAAATAATGGTAGGGTTGATGAAAAAGAATACATAACTGATGCGCTTTCGCGAGAAGCTGTTTCATTTGTGGAACGAAACACCAACGAACCATTTTTTATGTATTTGGCTTATAATGCTCCTCATGGACCATTACAAGCAAGCGAAAAATATTTAAAGAGGTTCCCTAAAATTCAAGATAAAAAAAGGAGAACCTATGCCGCTATGGTAAGCGCTATAGATGATGGTGTTGGCTTGTTACTCGATAAACTAGAAGAATTACAGCTAAATGATAATACCATTGTTTTCTTCCTTTCTGATAATGGCGGTCCAGAAAGTCACAACTCTTCTGATAATGGTATTTTGCGTGATGGTAAAAGTAGCTTGTTCGAAGGGGGGATTCGTGTACCTTTTGCTATGCAATGGCCAGCTAAAATTAAAGGAGGTATGGTCTATGAAAAACCTGTTTTATCACTTGATATTTTTGCAACCGCAGTGCATTATGCATCAGCAGAATCAAAAAATAAAATTGATGGAGTTAACCTGCTTCCGTATATCACAGGAGAGAACAATCAAGCACCGCACAAGTATCTTTATTGGCTAAAGTACAAACAAGGATATTATGCCATTGTAAGTGGTGATGATAAAATGGTGAAATATAACTCAGAAACTGCTGAATATTATAATCTTTTAGAAGACATCTCAGAAGAAAATATTTTATCAATGACAGAGAAATCTATTTCACTAAAAGAAAAATATAAACTTTGGGAGCGGGAGATGGATGTAACAATTCCTATGGGACTCTTAAAAGAAAAACAATATAATAAGCTTCATCCTAATCGATTTATAATGGTGAATCCATACAAAGCCGATAGTCTTAAACCCGAAATACCTGATGGTTATAGCCTGATTTGGAATGATGAATTTAATACCAATGGCAAACCAAATGAAAAGTATTGGTCTTACGAAAACGGTTTTGTGCGTAATGAAGAGCTTCAGTGGTACCAATCTGATAACGCAAATATTAACAATGGATTGTTGGTTATTGAAGGAAAGCGAGAGAAAGTTAAAAACAAGAATTATAAGAAGATAAGTACCAATTGGAGAGAAAATAGAAAATTTGCGCATTATACCTCAGCTTGCATAAAAACGAAAGATAAGTTCGATTTTAAATATGGGATTATGGAGGTACGAGCACGAATTGATACCAGTATGGGGATGTGGCCAGCCATTTGGACTTTGGGTATTAAAAACCGTTGGCCTGCAAATGGAGAAGTAGATTTAATGGAATACTATCGCCACGAAGGAGAAGCTAAAATACTGGCTAATGCTGCATGGGCAAATAACAAAATGCGTCCGGTGTGGGATTCAGAAAAAACACCACTTAGTTATTTTGTTGAAAAGCAACCAGACTGGTCAGATCGATTTCATGTTTGGAAAATGGACTGGACAGAAGACTACATTCGACTATACCTCGACGATGAATTGTTAAATGAAATAGACTTAACAAAAACCATTAATGCAGATGGAAGCAATCCCATGCATCAAGCTCAATACATTTTATTGAATTTAGCCATTGGGGCTAACGGTGGTGATCCGACCAACACCTCATTTCCTAGAAAGTACGAAGTGGATTATATAAGGGTTTATCAAAAAGAAAATAAAAATAAATGAATTCAAAAAGAATATATACAGCGATAATGATACTTTTAAATGGAGTTTATTTCCACCAAGAGGTAAACGCTCAAAACGATTGGGAAAACGAACAAGTAACTCAAATCAATAAAGAAGCCCCTACTTCAACAATGTATTATGATGACAGTCTAGAGAATGTTGAGCTGCTAAATGGAAAATGGAATTTTAGTTGGTATGCTAATCCTAGTGATGTTCCAGCATACGAAAAGATAAAATTTGAAAATAAAATTCAAGTTCCAGGTGCGTGGCAAATGCAAGGTTTTGGAAAACCAATTTATCGAAACACAAAATATCCGTTTGATGTTAATCCACCTTTTGTAAAAGGAATGTATGGAAATCCGGTTGGTGTATATGAACGTACATTTTCTATAAAAAAATTAGAAAATAAAACTACCTATGTGCGTTTTGAAAGTGTTTCATCTGCTTTTTATCTATGGGTTAATGACCAAAAAGTTGGTTATAGTCAAGACAGTTGGTCTCCTGCACAGTTTAATATTACCAAGTATTTAAAAGAAGGCGATAATACCATTCGTTTACAAGTTTTTCGTTGGTCTGATGGTAGTTATTTAGAGGATCAAGATGGTTGGCGAATGTCTGGAATTTTTAGAGATGTTTATCTCATATCGAAACCAGAAATACACATTCGCGATTACTTTGTTACAACACCACTAAAAGGAAATAATAAGGCAGATTTTAATTTAAAAATTGATTTGCTAAATTCTGGAAATGCAACTCAAAAAAAATACAAATTGGGTTATTTGCTTACAGATAAAGACGGTAAAGAAATTGCATGTTCAGAAGAAAAAATAGCAAAAAAAGAGTTAACACAAGAATGGGATATTGATATAAACAAAGCCATTACAAATGTTAAATTATGGTCTAATGAAAAACCAAATTTATACAACCTACATATTTATCTCAAGAAAAAAAACAAAATTGTTGATGAGTTTTATACCCATATTGGCTTTCGTGAAATAAAAATTTCAGATAAGAAAGAACTGCTATTAAATGGCAAACCCATTATTTTAAAAGGTGTAAATGTTGTAGAACACGATCCCATTTTTGGAAAATACATTCCACGTAACACTATCGAAAAAAAGGTAAAACTGTTGAAACAAAACAATATCAATACAGTAAGAACATCTCATTATCCTGCAGACCCTTATTTTTATAAACTTTGCGATGAATATGGAATTTTAGTGATAGATGAAGCGAATGTAGAATCGCATGGAATGAAATATGGTGAGCATAGTTTAGCAAAGAAAGAAAACTGGCAAAAATCGCATGTAGAACGTATAGAAGCTATGGTTCAGCGTGATAAAAATCATCCTTCAGTTATAATGTGGTCTTTTGGTAACGAAGCAGGAAATGGAAAAACAATGTCTGCAATGAATAGCAGAACAAAAGAACTGGATACTACAAGACCAACACACTATCATTTTGCTGATGAACCTAGCGATTATGATGTTTATGGTGGAGGCATTTGGAAGTATGGTGAAAAACATAAATTTGGACGCTATCAATCTGTTGATGATATGATTCATATTGGTGAACTTGATTTAGACAAACCTTTTTTATTGAATGAATACGCGCACGCAATGGGAAATGCGGTTGGTAATTTACAAGAATATGTAGATGCATTCGAAAAATATCCTGCTCTAATTGGTGGCTGTATTTGGGATTGGTCAGATCAAGGAATCACCAAAAGTTTAAATGGCGATTTTGGAACTAAAATTAAAGACATAGACAAGGCTCATGCAGCGTGTTTAAAACCTACTGGGAATTACTTTTGGGGATATGGTGGCGATTTTGATGATGGCCCAAACAATGGAAACTTTGTGCTAAATGGGATAATGTTTCCAGATTTAACACCAACGCCTAAAACAGTTGAGGTAAAAAAAGCATATCAAGACATTGCATTCAAATTAAAAAACACCAAAAAAGGAATCATTGAAATTAAAAATAAGTATCTTTTTACAGATTTATCGGAATTTGATGTTACGTGGCAATTACTTGAAAATGGTCAAATAATTAAAAACGGAATTGTAGATGTAAATCTTCCAGCGTTACAAACACAAGATTTTCAAATAAATAATTGGTATTCAGCATTTCATAAAGACAAAGAATATGTGTTGCAGCTAAAAGCAAAAACAAAACAAGATGCAAAATGGGGAAAAACAGGACATATAATTGCTTGGGAAGAATTTATATTACAAAAAGTAGATTTTACCCTAAAACCAATAAGTAATGCTGGTAAAGCTGGTATTGAAAACGATACAAAAGCATCTGTAACAGTAACTTTTTCTGATGGAAACTTGATATTTGATAAAACGAAAGGAGAAATCGTAAAACTAACCAAAGACGACAAAACGCTTATCAATGGAGGCTTTGCTTTATCTTTTGCACGCGCTTATATAGATAATGATAAGGCTAAAAAAATGCGAGACTTATGGAACTGGATTAAACTTCATAGCTTGGAAACTAAGGTGCTTAAGTTTGATATTGTTTTAGAAGAAAACAACGCCAAAGTCACTATTGAAAAAGAACTAAAAGCACCCAACAAAAAGATAGGTTTTAAAACAATAGAGCACTTTGTTATTGCAGGCAATGGTACTATCGATATTGATGTAAAAGCGAAATATACTGGTAAAAAAACGCCTTTTACATTGCCTCGTATTGGTTATGAGTTAAAACTAAATAAAAACTTAACCGAAAGTACTTGGTATGGAAAAGGCCCTGGAAGTTCTTACATCGACAGAAAAACAGGAATGCAAATGGGTATTTATACTGCAAATGTAGATGAACATTTTGTAAACTATCCTAGACCACAAGAAAATGGCAACAAAGCAGATGTAAGGTGGGTAAATGTTTATGATTCAAATAAAAATGGTTTTACAGTAAAAGGAAATCAAGTTTTAAATTTTTCGTTAAGGAGATACACCACCACACAATTAAATCAAGCAAAACATCCTTATGATTTAAAAGAAAATCCTTTTACAATTTTAAATATTGATTTTATGCAAGGTGCTATAGGAAATGGAAGTGTTGGTACTATGCCAATGAAAAAATATTTTACATCCATAAAATCAAGTGGTTATAAAATGAGAATAGAATTGTAGAACCAAAAAGGGGAATAACCTTGCAAAATCATTCGTCTAAAGAAAATAATTTCAAGGGAAAAGACGTATCAATTTAAAAAATAATACAAAAAATAAATACTGATTTATGTTACAAAGTAAAATTAGAATCTTAATTATAGCATTACTTTTTAGTAGTACAATCTATAAAATAAGTGCACAAGTTATTCATATTAAAACTGAAAAAACGTCATTAGTTTATGGTGTTTATGATCAGAAATTAAAACAAGTTCATTTTGGGAAATTCCTGAGTGCCACAACTGGTATTGATGATTTATCAACAAAATTCGACGAGATTTACCCATCGTTTGGTAATGGAAGTTCAAACGAAATAGCGCTAATTGTCAATCATGATGATGGTACTATGGCTACTGACTTGATATACGATTCTCACAATCAAAACAGTGAAAATAATATTCAAACTACTACAATAAAATTAAAAGATAAAAAGAAACCATTTTTTGTTGAATTACATTTTAAAGCATATCACAATGAAAATGTTATTGAACAATGGGTAACTATTCATCATAAAGAAAAAAAACCAGTAAGATTAGAACAGTTTGCTTCTGCAGCACTTAGTTTTAAAGCGGAAAGCTATTACCTGACTCATTTTTATGGTAGTTGGGCGCAAGAAATGCAATTAGCAGAAGAAAAATTAACCAATGGTATAAAGCTTATTGAAACTAAACGTGGTGTACGTTCTACGGAATATGAAAACCCCTCTTTTGTATTGGCATTAAATCAAAAAGCATCAGATTTTAATGGAGAAGTAATAATGGGTGCTTTAGCGTGGTCTGGTAATTTTAGGTTTTCGTTTCAAATAGAAGATAAAGAATACTGCCAATTAACGGCAGGTATTAATCCGTTTGCTTCAGATTATAAATTGTTGCCAAAAGAAAAATTTACAACACCACGAATGATTTACACCTACAGCAGCACTGGAAAAAATCAAGGTTCTATAAATCTTCATAGATGGGCACGTAAGTATAATTTACAAGATGGTGATGAGGTGCGCCCTATTGTATTGAATAGTTGGGAAGGTGCTTATTTTAAATTTAACGCTGCAAAGCTAAAATCTATGATGGATGGTGCTGCACAAATGGGTGTAGAAATGTTTGTTTTAGATGATGGATGGTTTGGTAATAAATACCCAAGAAATAGCGACAAAGCAGGTTTAGGAGATTGGCAAGTAAACAAAAAAAAGTTACCAAAAGGCATAAGTGATTTAATAGATCATGCAGAAAGTAAAGGACTAAAATTTGGTATTTGGGTTGAGCCAGAAATGGTAAATCCTAAGAGTGAATTGGCAGAAAATCATCCAGAATGGATTATCCAAAGAAAAAATAATAGAACACAATTATTGGAACGTAGTCAGTTACTTTTAGATTTATCAAATCCAAAAGTTCAAGATTTTGTTTTTGGAGTTGTAGATGATGTTTTAACTGACAACCCAAGAATAGCTTATGTTAAATGGGATGCGAATAGACATATTCAAAATTTTGGTTCCACCTATTTAGATAAAGACAAACAATCGCACTTATGGATTGATTACACCAAAGGATTAGAAAGTGTATTAGCTAGATTGAATACAAAATACCCAGATGTTATTTTTCAAGCTTGTGCTTCTGGTGGAGGAAGAGTGGATTATGGTGCGCTAAAATATACTCACGAATATTGGGCTAGTGATGATACTGACCCTTTAGAGCGTTTGTTTATTCAATGGGGATCAAATCACATTTATCCAGCCATTGCAACAGGTGCTCACATTACCAAATCACCCAATCATCAAACCAGTAGAACTACGCCTCTTAAATTTAGATGCGATATGGCTTTTGCTGGACGACTTGGGTTAGAATTAAGTCCTGATATTTTAAGTGATAAAGATGTTGATTATGTAAAACAAGTGCTAAAAACATATAAAGCAAATAGAGAAATTATTCAATTTGGTGATTTGTATCGCCTATACTCTCCTTACGATTCTGATGGTTATGCTGCAATTAGTTATGTTACTCCAGAAAAAGACAAAGCGATTGTTATGGCTTATAGTCACGAATTTCACAGAAGAGATGAGCGTGCTTTAATTAGATTTCAAGGATTATTAGATAATGCTGTTTATAAAGTAACAGAATTAAACCGAAAAGCGAAACGCAGTAAAGTAAAAGAAGTTGGTAAGGAAATCTCTGGAGCATTATTAATGAACAGAGGTTTATTAATGGATATGAAAAAACCTTACGAAAGTGTGGTGTTGAAGCTTGAACGCGTAAAATAATAGCAAAGTGCCTAATTAATATTTAGAAGCTTATCATGACAATAAAGACTAATTTTTATCTCTATATTTTTTTAGCAAGTTGCTTGTTTTTGGCCTGTTCATCCCATGATTCAACTCCTAAAACTATTGACCTCTCAGGCAAATGGGCGATTAAAATAGATTCCAATAATGTTGGGGTTCAAGAAAAATGGTTCAATACATCATTTAAAGAGTATGTTACACTTCCAGGAACTACAGACGAAAACAAAAAAGGGAATTTAAATGACGCTATTGAAGTAAATCATCTTACTAGAAGGTATATGTATATTGGAAAAGCTTGGTATCAACGCGCCATTAACATTCCCCCTAACTGGAATAATAAAACTATTCATCTATTTCTAGAACGCACAAAAGCTACTGAAGTTTGGGTAGATAGCATACATTTTGACCTTCAAAAACATTTATCTGCTCCTCATATTTATGACCTTTCTAAAGTATTAACACCAGGGCAACACAATTTAACTATTTCTGTGGATAACTCACCTGAGCTTTTTCCAACAGGAGGTTCTCATGCTTTAGCAAAACATACACAAACCAACTGGAATGGCATCATTGGGAAAATGGAACTATCTGCTAAAGACGAGGTGTTTATTAAGTCTTTAAAATTATTTCCAAACATAGAAAATAAGGAAGCAAAAGTCGTTTTTAAATTGGTTAACCCTAATAAAGAATATATAAAAGGAAGCATAGTTTGTGAAGCCATAGGTTTTAATGGAAACACTCATAATGTTAAAAAACAAGCCTTTGATTTTTCTTCAAATGAAAGTGAAATTCTTGTTACAGGTAAATATAAAATGGGAGATGATTTTAATACTTGGGACGAATTCAATCCTAATCTATATAATTTCACAGCTAAACTTAATGCAAAAGGAGCGTCAAAAAATTATAAGGACAATTACGAAGCTTCTTTTGGTATGGTAAAGTTTAAAACTAACGGAACACAATTTGTAGTTAATGATAAAGTTACCATACTTCGTGGTAAACATGATGCCTGTGTTTTTCCTTTAACAGGATACCCACCAACTACAAAAGATGAATGGATACGCCAAATGAAAATTTGTAAAGATTATGGTTTAAATCACTATCGTTTTCATAGTTGGACACCTCCAAAAGCTGCTTTTGAAGCTGCTGATATTGTTGGTATTTACATGCAACCTGAATTACCTCAATGGCGCGCTTTTAAAGAAAAAGATACTGTACATTTTAATTTTCAAAAAAAGGAAGGTGAAGTTATTTTTGACTCTTATGCGAACCACCCAAGTTTTGTAATGTTTGCTCTAGGTAACGAGTTGGGTGGCAGTCGTGGTATGATGGCAAAAATGATAAAACATTTAAAGACCTATGATGGGAGAAGTCTTTTTGCGCAAGGTTCCAATAATTATTTTTGGAATCCCAAAAAACAACCTACTGAAGATTTCTTTATTTCTGCCCGAACTAAGAAAAGAAAAGATAATTCTTATAAATTTGATATTAGAGCATCCTTTTCTTTTGCAAATGATTCTACAGGAGGTATCATCAATGGACAGTTTCCTAATACAGAGCGTAGTTTTGAAAGTGCTTTAAAACTAGTTAACGTGCCAGCTATTGGACATGAAACTGGGCAATACCAAGTGCTTCCAAATTTTGATGAAATCGATAAGTACTCTGGCATTTTAGAAGCACGAAATTTTGAAGTTTTTAAACGACGTATGATCGATAAAAAAATGTTTTCGTATTGGAAAGAACTTTTTTTAGCCTCGGGGAAGCACGCAGCGATATGCTATAAGGAAGATAATGAGATATCCATGAGAACCCCTGGTTTTGGAGGATTTCAAATTTTAGATTTACAAGATTTCCCTGGGCAAGGTACTGCACTAGTAGGGATGCTTGATGCCTTTATGGACTCAAAAGGTATTATTACTCCTAAAGAATGGCGACAATCTTGTGCTTCACAAACCATACAAGCTAAAATGCCGCGTTTGGTTTGGCAAAATAACGAAACATTTACGGCCAACATTATCGCTATTAATTATGGTGCTGCTGCTATGAAAAATCAAATTATACAATGGTCTTTAGTAGCAAAAAACGGTTCTAAAAAAAAAGAAGGGAAAATGGATATTGCTACTTTTAAACAAGGGAAAATAACTAATCTGGGAGATATCAATATCCCTCTTTCAAATATAAAAGACACACAGCAATTAACATTTAAATTATCGACTTCTAATAACACTATAACCAATCAATATAATATTTGGGTGTATCCTAAAATTGATAGCGAAGAATCTATTGAATATATAAAAATAAAATCTTTTTTAGATGATGTAACTATCGCACAACTTGAAAAAGGGGCTAAAGTTCTACTGTTACCAGAAACTTCAAGCATTAAGGCTAATTCTGTTGGGGGTTTATTTACAAGCGATTATTGGTGTTACCCCATGTTTAAAGGTATTTCTGAACGCAACAAGAAGCCTGTTTCTCCAGGAACACTCGGATTATTGATTGATGATAAGCATCCTGTATTTAATAATTTTCCAACATCCTTTCATTCTGATTGGCAATGGTGGTCTATTATGAAAAAATCACGTCCTATAATACTTGATGCTCTTGATGAAGCATATAGACCAATCGTACAACCTATTGATAATTTTGAACGTTGTTCAAAACTGGGGTTGCTATTTGAATTTAAGGTTGGTAAAGGAAATATATTAGTATGTTCAACTGATCTTAGCGACACCGATGATTTTGTGGCCCAACAATTACGACTTTCTATTTTGAGGTATATGAATTCTGAAGCGTTTCATCCAAAAGCTCTAATAACTTCAAAAGCACTTTTATCAACTATTTACGGAAATTTTGGTACTAATGCTAACAGTCGTAATACAAATGATAAAGGTAATACAAATGGTTATGATTTGTTAAACTAGAAAGATAAATTGATTTGGAATAAAACTTAAGTTTGATTTATTAACTAAAATTTGTAATAATGTTCGATGTTAAATGAGGTATTAGTCATAGTGATAATTTTAACAAGAAACAATATTGTTGCTTGGGTATCTTGAAGCTATAAACTTTATGGAAAAGTGTATAGGAAACACAATTTTAAGGTGTCTGTAAATCCGTAAAAAAAAATAATCAAGTTTTCAAAACATCAGCTGTGTTTATCTTTTCTTGATTACCATCGGATTGAAAGAAGTGTGTTTATAAATTTAGTGATTATTTATAAACACACTTTTTTGTTTAGTACTTTAATTCCAGTTTGTTAAAATCCAACTCCAGGGTCAGAAGGAGCCGAACTAGCCTGTGCTTTTTGTGGACACAATATCATATATGTTCCTAATGCCGTTAAAGCTGCATATTTTCCGTAATTTCCAATTTTGTAAATAGCCTCTTTACGTGTAATATTTTGATTTTCATCCTGAGTTTTTTTATTGTTTTTCATAATATGTTTTACTATTAATTATTCTAATACTATTTTCTTACTTGTTGATCCTTTTTCTGTGCTTAATTGTACAATGTAAACTCCAAAGGTTAAGTTTGGTAAACTAACATCTGTTGCCCCTGTGGAACTAAATGAAGTATTTAATACTTGTTTCCCTAAAATATTAAATATTTTAATTGATGCATTAGCGCTATTTATCCCTGTTACCCTTAGCTTATCTTTGTTAATAGGGTAAACACTTACTCCTCCTAAAGAAATTTCATCAGAACTTAATGCAGAACTTTTTGTATGTAAATAAAAACGTCCTGTACCATTTAATGTTTTTGTTAGAGTTACTTTATAATCGGTATTATTTTCATCTAATCTTGCTAAAGTATTTAGGGTTCTATCTTCCAAATAAACTTTTAAACCTTCGGGTAAGTTTAAAGCTTCTGCACTAAAAGTAAGTTCTTTACCAGCTTCAGCAATTATTCCAATTGCAATTATATTTTTTTCGTAATCAGAATTTGGTAGTGCCTGGATTTGGTATTTCTTACCATCATTTTCAATTAAATCAGTATAAATAGCTAGGCTATCAGATACACCTTCAAATAAATTACCATCATAACCAGTATCATAGCTTGTTGTTGAACCATCTATGTAATAAACATATGCTTTTCTAGTATTAGAGCCTTCGGTTAGTTTTAAAGCTATTTCCGGTCTTTGTTGCGCTTTTTGAAAAGTAGAGCTTGTATGGTTTACATGTGCATAGTCAAAAGTAAGATTGGTTTCATTAGCGGCCTCTACAAAAAAGCCTTGACCAGGTGCAATTTCATAAGAGCCATGTGAACCAGCTGTTCTTACTTCGTAACTTGAACCATTCCAAAACCACACTTGAGCACCAGAAATAACACCAGCGCCATTATCGGTAAAAAAGTCTCCTAAATTGAATGATGCTGTAAAAGGATTCCCTACTAAATTATAGTTATTTGTGTTTTGTGTTAATGCGAATGTTTGAGTAGAAGTATACAGGTCGTTTCCAGAAAAAGAAATATCTCCACCTGTGTTTGCTCTTCTTATAGCATAACCTTGAGCAACGTTAAATGCACTTGCTGCATCACCTGATTGAAAATAACGCCAGTGATCTGTATTTATATCAGCTGTTGTATTTAAATACCAACTTACCCCAGTATTATTTGCATTATCACCTGTATCAATTCCATTTGTTGTGTTCCATGTATCATCGTACGTTTCTCCGTTTATTGGTGATGACATTAAGTACCATTGTTCTCCGTTCTCAAAATTACGTTGATACGTAGCGTCTCCTGTATAACCTGCATTTGCAATAAATGATGCCCCAGATTTAATTGTAATATTATCAACAGTAACAGTAGTTGCTGCTGTTGGATAATTTGATGCATCAGAAGGAATTACTACATCGTCTGTTGTTAAAGGCACAATGTTAGAATCCCAATTGGAAGCTGTTGCCCAATCATTAGTAGTACCTACCCAAGAAACAAGATCATTATTAGACATCGCTGAAACTTCGCCCGCTGTAAGTGCTGTATCATAAATTCTTAAATTATCAATTGAGCCGTCAAATCCGCGATTAGTAGGTGAACTGTAATCATTACCTATCATTAACGGATTGCTACCTGTATTTAAAGTAACAGTACCAGACTTTTCTTCTACTCCATCAATAAAAAGTTTAACGTTTGTACCATCATAAGTAACAGCAACATGATACCACGTATTAGCTGTTAAAGCAACATCTGTTTGAACACTACCACCATTAAACTCTGCTCTTAATCTATTATTATTACCATTTACCAAAAAAGAAAATCGTTCTAAAGTTTCATCAACTCCTAAAGAAGCAATGGTTTTCCAAGAATTCGTGTTATTAAACCTAATGTTAGCCATAATAGTTCTGCTTGCATTACCCTCTATAGCTGTAAAGTTACTTGAGGTAGCAAGAAAATTTGTTGATAGTACATTTGAAAGAGCATTGTTACCATTGTCATTTTTATCATTCCCATAAGAAAATGCTGGTGCTATGGTTAAATTTCTTCCATTTCCAGAACTGTCATTGGCATTGTTTGAAAAATCGTATTGTGCCTCTAACGTTGCTGCACATCCAGTACAAACATTATTATCGTCTAAATCATTAATTTGAGCTTCGGTTAATTCACCACTGTAAATACGCACATCATCTATGGTTCCAATAAAACCTCTATTTCTGGGAGTATTGGTTTGATCGTTACCAATAATTATTGAGTTAGAACCTGTGTCAACTGAGTCCTCAACTTCAGATAGTACACTTACTCCGTCAAGAAAAAGTTCGATATTTGTGCCATCGTAAGTTACAGCAATATGATACCATGTATCTGTATCTAAATTTGTTGCATATTGGGTACTAGCTCCACCAAATTCTGCTCTTAGTTTTCGGTTTTGAATACCAAAACTAAATCTTTTTCCAGCAGTGCTTTGCCCATAACCTACAACCGCATACCAACCAGTTTCATTGGAAAATTTTACACGGGCAGCAATTGTTCTAGAATTTTTACCTTCTATAGCAGGAATACTAGGAGTTGATAAAAAATTGTATTGAGTAACAACGTCTAGCGCACTTGATGGATTAGCTGCTTCATCTGCCACAAAAGTTGGTGGATAACTGGTTAAAGTTAAATTGTTATTGCCACTTAAATCATTTAAATTGCTATTAAATGAATAAGATGCTATTGGTTTTTGACCATAAGTAAAACTACTTATAGCAACCAATAAAAATAATGAGTAAAGATTTTTCTTCATGTCAAAGTTGATTATAGTTAAAAAATGTTTTGGTAAAACTATATTATATTAAGTATATCAACAGGGACAATAGATTCTTATATGGGGTGTAAATGATTCAATTTTAACCCTAAACTTTACTATATTGATAAATAAAATGCGGAAAATTAAGATTCAAATTATTATTTTCCTTAAAATTTATATTTCATTTTAGTCAAAAAAACCTCATTTTTATTTAGTTCTTTAATGCTCTAAACTCTGTAAAAGCCCCATAAATTTCATGAAGTGCAACATTTGTACGTAATAATTAAGATACCTATAACCTTGATAATCTTTAATTTTACGGCAGAAAAAAAATAAACAATGTCAAAAAAAATAAACAATATGAAATTCAGGTATTATATTTTAATACTTTTTGTATTTCTCTCTGGAGTTGTTTTTAGTCAAAGTACAATAACAGGAGTGGTAACAGATAAAGACAAAATACCTCTTCCTGGGGTAAGTGTAATTATTAAAGGATCAGCAAAAGGAGAATCTACAGATTTTGATGGTAAATTTTCTATCAAAGCCTCTCCAAACGATATTATACAATTTGCTTTTTTGGGTTTTGCAACTAAGGAGGTAAAAGTTGGTAATCAAACTTTAATTAATGTTATTTTAGAAGAAAGTACAGAACAATTAGAAGAAATTGTAGTAATAGGTTATGGTACTAGTAATAAAAAAGAGTTGGTGTCATCAGTTTCTTCTATTAAAGGAGATGCATTAGAAAACCAACCTGTTTCAAGAGTAGATCAAGCATTACAAGGTAGAGCTGCTGGGGTAGAAGTTGTTTCTAACAGTGGTGCACCAGGGGCTGGAGCAACTATTAGAATTAGAGGAAACAGCTCTATAAACGGTAACAATAATCCCTTATTTGTAATTGATGGTTTTATTGTTGGTACTGGATTTAACTTAAACAATATTAATGTAAATGACATAGAGTCTATAGAGGTTTTAAAAGATGCAACTGCCTTATCAATTTACGGTACACGTGGAGCAGCTGGTGTAATTTTAGTGACCACAAAAAGTGGTAAAGGCCTTGAATCTGGTAAACCTTCTATTTCTATTAATATGTATACAAGTATTGATCAAGTTACCAATGAAATTGATATTTTAGATGGAAATGATTATGTAAATTATGTTAACGAAGCAGGCCAATTTACACCTGGTACACCTATTAATTTTGGTGGCTTGCCTATTGCTGTTGGACGAACAGATACTTCATTGCCTCAACAATACGATCCGAGTCAAATTCAAACAACAGATTGGTTAGATTTAGTTACTCAGCAAGCTCTTAAAAACAATTTTGACATTTCTATACGTGGTAATTCAGAAAACATTAACTACTATAGCTCAATCAATTATTTTAGTCAAGAAGGCCTTTTAAGAAATTCTGGTATAGACAGGTTTATCTTTAGAAATAATATGGACATTAATATAACAAGCAAATTAAAAGCTGGTTTTCGATTAAATGTTACAAGGCAAAAAAGAGAAAATAATAAGATAAATTACGGAAATATTGTAAGCAGTGTTTTACCTATAAGAAGTGTTTATGACGATAATGGTAATTTTACAGCAGAAAACCCAATAAGTGGTTCTTTGCAAAGAAACCCTATTGCTGACCTTGAGTTAAGAGTAGATCATGATCTGGTTACTAACATTATAGCTAATAGCTATTTTGAATATGAAATTATAAAAGACTTAAAATGGAAATCTAGTTTTGGTGCTACACTCAACTATTTTAAAAACAACAGATACTTACCTGGATTGTTACCAGAACGTTTAGATACCAATCTTGGTGGAGAAGCAAGAGTTCAAACAAATCAGTCTAAAAACTTACTGCAAGAAAATACAATTACCTATAAAAAAACATTTGACAAACATTCTTTAAATGTCTTAGGTGGTTTTACTTGGCAAAAAATTAATAATGAATCAGTTGCTACATTGGCAGGCGGTTTCCCTTTTGATGTTATAGAATTTAATGGCTTAGGTATAGGTTCAGATCCAGAAACATATCAGGTAGATTCTGGATTTAGCCAAAGAACATTACTATCTTATTTAGCTCGTTTAACATACTCTTATGATCAAAAATATGTACTTACACTTGCTGGTAGGTATGATGGGTCTTCTGTATTTGAAGATGGAAGTAAATATGCTTTTTTTCCATCAGTTGGTGTAGCATGGAATATCGATGAAGAATCTTTTATGAAAGACCTCGAACTTATTAATAGATTTAAGGTTAGAGGTAGTTTTGGTATTGTTGGCGAGCAAGGTATTTCTCCTTTCAATTCTTTTGATAGATACAACCCTACTTTTAATTATTTTAATGAAAACTTATATTCTGCAGTGCTTCTTGGTTCTCCAGCATCAAGAGGATTAGTTTGGGAAACTACAGAACAATTAGATTTAGGTTTAGAAATAGGTTTTTTACAAAATAGAATAAATTTTGAAGCCGGTTATTACAGAAAAGTTACTAAAGATCTACTTTTAAATACAGATATACCGAATACTGCTGGTATTGGCAGACTTACAAGAAATATTGGTAGTGTTCAAAATCAAGGAGTAGAACTTTTATTAAACTCAGTTAATGTAAGAAATAACAACTTTAAATGGACAAGCTCTTTAAGTGTATCTGCTAATAGAAGTAAAGTTCTAGATTTAGGTGATGAAGATATTATCCTTCTGCAAAACACAGGTAATCAAGGTAATGCTTCAGCTGCATTAATTGTTGGGCAACCTTTTCCTGTATTTATAGGTGCAGAATACTTAGGAACCTATCAAGACCCACAACAAATTATAGATGATAATCGTATTGGACGTTCTTTTCTTGGTAGCCCACGATTTAGAGATTTAAATGGAGATGGAACCATTAATAATCAAGATGCATTAACAATAGGTAGCCCAGAAGCAGACTTTTTTGGTGGCTTAAGAAACACTTTTACGTATAAGGGCTTAACATTAGATATTTTCTTTCAAGGATCTTATGGTAATGAAGTTTTTAATGTATTAACACAAACTTCGTACTACGGAAGAGGTGATCAAAATTTAGATCCAAGAGTATTAAATAGATGGCGAGAAGGTATAGATGAGGTTTCCAACATACCTAGAGCAGGAACATCAACTTCTGTTTTTAATCCAAATAGTACTGTAAATGTAGAAGATGGCTCTTTTTTAAGGTTAAGAACCGTAAGTTTATCATACGATTTACCAATAATAAACACTCCATTAAAAGATGTCGTCAGAAATATTAACCTTTATGTTATTGGAAACAACTTAGCCTTATTCTCTAAATTTAGTTTAGGAGATCCAGAAGTCAATAATTTTTCATCAGGTTCAGGGTTTAATTCAGTATCTCAAGGGTTCGCTTCAGGGCAATACCCATATGCTAGAAGTATTTTAACTGGAGTAAAAATAGAATTTTAATAAAGCAAAACATGAAAAAAATTAATAAAATAACAGCCATTCTTATTCTTGGGCTAGTATTACTTGCCAGTTGCGATTCCTTTTTAGAGGAAGAACCAAGAGGTCTGCTTCAAACAAATAATTTTTACAATAATGATAGAGAAGCTGTTTTGGCTTCTAATGGCCTTTATAGAGTTTTACAAAGAGGAAGTCTATACAGAACAAGAGGTTTAGACAATTACTACGTTAATGGTGCAGATTTGGTAGGCCCAAGTAGAAATGTAAATGGAAATATTCATAATTATCTTATAGATGAAGGTGTTTCGGATGGTAATGGAACTTGGGGAGCATTGTATGAAATCGTTAGAAACGCTAACGATATCATAGCCAGAGTTGAGAGTAATGAAAATTTATCAGAAGCAATTAGAAATCAAGTTTTAGGTGAAGCCTATTTTATGAGAGCATTAGCATACTTTCATCTTACCAATCTTTGGGGAGACGTTCCATATTTTAGAGAACTACTTCCAATTCAAGAATTATCTGTTTTAACAAGAACACCAAAAAGTACCATTACAACAGATATGAAAACAGATCTAGAATTAGCTTTTAATTTACTACCAGATTCTTATGGGGCTGCAGAATTAGGTAGAGCTACTAAATATGCTGCAAAAACACTGCAAGCAAAGTTTTATTTATTCGATCAAGAATGGCAGTTGGCATTAAATGCCTGTAACGAAATTATTAATAATTCGCCACACAGATTACTAGATAATTTTGCAGATATCTTTGATCAGACAGACAAAGAAAATCAAATTAAAGATGAACATATTTTTGTTGTTGATTTTACTACTGAAGGTGTTTTTGGAGATGCAGGTACACAAAGAACAGACGACTATACACCTAGAGGCAGCAGAGATGAACCTGCTAACCCTGCTTTAAGATCTCAATTTTTAGCCGATTTAGATGCTCTAGATGAAGAAATGACAGGTTTTGCATTTGCAATTCCTTTACCAGAATTTGCTGATAGAGCAAATTGGGATGCTGATGATTTAAGATATGATGCAACTATAGTTACAGAGTACATTGGGTATCAATTAAAATTCCCATATTTTAGAAAGTTTTGGAATGTAACAAAAACATCTCCAAGGTTTGATCATCATGAAAACTATATCGTTTTTAGATTGGCAGATGTTTATTTAATGGCTGCTGAAGCTGAAAATGAGTTAAATGGACCAGCCAATGCATATGTTTATGTTAACGAAGTGAGAAAACGTGCTTTTAATCCAGACAAACCATGGTTCGGAATGAGTCAAGAGCAATTTAGATTAGCTATTCGTGATGAACGTAAATTTGAATTGGCAGCAGAAGGACACCGAAAAATGGATTTAATTCGTTGGGGAATTTTATTAGATGTTGTAAAAAATGTGCAGCACAGATCTTTTAATAACCCTGCTGCAAATATTCAAGAAAAACATCTTTTGCTACCAATACCTCAGCAAGAACTTTTATTAAACCCTAATTTATTAATTACAGATCCAACTAATAACGGATACAGATAAACGTTAGTTTATTTCTTTTAATAAACAATTTATATGAAAATAATTAAAATAGTCATTTTTCTTGTATTTGGAATTCTTTTCCTATCCTGTAAAAAAAATGAAAAAAAAGTAGCCGTTAATTACAACCAGAATAACATTAATCATAAACCTAATATTATTTACATTTTAGCAGATGATTTAGGTTATGGTGACTTGAGTATCTATGGACAAAAAAAGTTTAAAACACCTAATATTGATAAGCTTGCCAAAAGTGGTTTAATTTTTACACAACACTATTCAGGAAGTACTGTTTGCGCACCTTCTAGGTCAACATTAATGACGGGAATGCATACTGGACATACTGTGGTTCGTGGAAATAAAGAAATACAACCTGAGGGTCAATACCCAATTCCTGATAATACTTACACAATAGCAGAAGCATTAAAAAAAGCAGGTTATCAAACAGGTGCATTTGGTAAATGGGGTTTAGGATATCCTGGTTCAGAGGGTGATCCAACATCTCAAGGATTTGATACCTTTTTTGGGTATAATTGTCAAAGATTAGGACATAATTATTACCCAAGACATCTTTGGTCTAACAACGACTCTATAGTTTTAACTAAAAATAAAGGAAAAAATAAAGGAACCTACGCACCTAAACTTATTCATGATAAAACACTAGATTTTATTGAGCAAAATAAGGAAAAACCTTTTTTTGCGTACGTTGCATCTATAATACCGCATGCAGAGTTAATTGCTCCTGAAGAAACAATAAAAAAATACAGAGGTAAATTCGAGCCAGAAAAACCATACGTAGGCACAGATGATGGCCCAAATTATAGAAATGGACCCTATGAATCACAAAAAGAACCTAATGCAACATTTGTAGCAATGATAGAGATTTTAGATAATCAAGTTGGAGAAATAGTAAAAAAAATCAATGATTTAGGTTTACAAGATAATACTATTATTGTTTTTACATCTGATAATGGACCACATCGTGAGGGAGGTGCTAATCCTAAATATTTTAATAGCAATGGAAAGTTCAGAGGTTTTAAAAGAGATTTATATGAAGGAGGTATTAGAGTTCCTATGATGGTTTCTTGGCCTGGAATGATCGCTCCAAATAGTACAACTGATCATATTTCTGCTTTTTGGGATGTGTTTCCTACATTTACAGATATAGTGGGTATAGATACACCAAAAAACTTAGATGGTATTTCTTTCTTACCTACCTTAATAGGTAAGTATAATCAACAAAAAAAACATGAGTATCTGTATTGGGAATTCCATGAAAAAGGTGGTCGTCAAGCTGTACGAAAAGGCAATTGGAAAGCCGTTAAATACAATGTGTTTAAAAAGCAAAATAATAAATTAAAGCTCTTTAATCTTGCTACAGATCCAGGTGAAAAAAACAACCTTGCTGATAAACATCCAGAATTAGTTGCTGAGTTTGAAAATATAATCAAAGATGCACGAGTACCATCTTCTATTTTTACTTTTAACCAAAACGCTTACTTAAACAGTAAATAAATTATAACACAATAATTATGAAAAACATACAAAAAATTATCTTTAAAGGGTTTTATATCATCCTTATTATATTTATAAGTTGTGGTGGTGTAGAAGATCTTACACCTGTGTTTCCTGCTGATAATGTTGATGAAACAAATAATCAACAAGGTGATTTTGCTGGAAATTTAAAAATAGTTCTTGGAGATTTTAAACAGGCTCAGATAAAAGAACTTGTTACTACAACAGCAGAAGTTGAAAGCATTTTAACTGGTTTTGAAAAATTAGGAGTAAATGGTATTAGAATTACAATCTTTCCAAAAGGAGAAAATCCTAATCAAGAACTTTTCGATTATTTCTATACCAGAGCAAAATCTAAAGGATTCAAAATAATGGCTAACCCAGCTCTTTGGGAAGGAGCTGTTAGAATAGCAAACAAAGAATTAAATAATACACCTTTAGACAATAATAACCCACAAGCAACAGGCCCATCACCTTTAAATAATAATGCAGCAACAGATGTAGTAATTGCAAGAATTAAAGAATTTGCTCAGAATTATGAAGTAGATTGGATTACCCCTTTTAATGAAGATGGGAAACCTGGTCGATTTTGGAGTGCTGCTCAAATAAATAAAATCTATGCGGCTCTACACAATAATTTGAACGGAGCTGAGCTAATTGGCCCATGTACTTGGGGAATTGGAGCTGGTACAGATATTCTTGAACAAACAGATATCAAACAATATATAACAATAGCAACTACACACAACCTTGGATTTGATCATGATAAATGGACTGGTTTTATAAACGCTTCTGGAGATTTACCTGTATGGGACTCAGAAGTAAATAATAATGCCACTGCTTTTCCAAATAAGTTAACTAGAATAGATGCTGCTATTCAAGCAGGGGTAGATGGTTTAGTGCTTTATGATAGCTGGAGAGGTATTTCTTTATCTGATGGATCTTTAAATGCAGCAGGTAGGTTATGGAGAACCAAAATATATAAATAACAAATGATTTAAATTGTACCAAAAAACCACTTTTAAAAAGTGTGTAAATAAATCATATCAATTTATTAGAAATTCATAAGATACAAAGATTCCTTTCTCATTGGAATTTTTGTATCTTTTTTAAAATTTTAAAAATGACAAAACATATTGCTATTCTTAGAGTGCTATTTACAATAGTTGTAGTATTATTTTTATCCTGTGATAATAAAAGTAAAGTTAACAAAGAAAAACCAAATGTATTATGGCTTGTTGTAGAAGATATGAGTCCTCTTTTAAGCGTTTATGGAGATAAAACTGTAAACACTCCTGTACTAGATCAGTTTGCAAAAGAAAGTATTGTGTTTACAAATGCTTATTCTAATGGTGCACAATGTTCTCCTGCAAGGTCAACTCTAATATCTAGTATCTATGCACCAATGTTGGCAACAGATTTTCATAGAGAAAAAAGAAGCGTCCCTGACAATTTTTATTTTCCAAAAATTTTAAAAGAGAATGGATATTATTGCACCAATAATCGTAAAACAGATTACAACGCAAAAAATTATCCAAAAGATATTTGGCATAGTTCTAATAAAAAAGCGTCTTACAAAAATAGAGATCATAAAGACCAACCTTTCTTTGCTGTTTTTAATTACGATGGCACGCATACAAAACGCGTAGCTACAAGAAATACAAAAAATAGAACCAATAGAAATGTAGATCTTAATAGTGTTTCCATTCCTCCCTATCTTCCAGATGTACCAGAAATTAGAGATGATATTGCCTGGTATTATGATGCCGTAGCAGAAATGGACAACTGGGTAAAAAAGAAATTAGAAGAACTTGAAAAATCTGGAGAAGCCGATAACACCATTGTCTTTTTTTACTCAGATCATGGAGGTTGTTTACCAAGAGGTAAAGCCTACCTTTATGATACAGGAACAAGAGTTCCTTTAATGGTTCGTTTTCCAAAAAAGTATCAGCATTTAGCTCAAAAAACAGCATCAAATAAAAATAGTAATCTGGTAGGTTTTGTTGATTTTGCTCCTACCCTATTAAATTTAGCTGGCATAGAAAAACCTGATTTTATGATGGGAAAACCCTTTTTAGGGAAAAACATACCAGCGCCTAAAAGTGAAATTTTTCTGTTTAGAGCAAATCAAGAACAAAGTTTTATTCCATCAAGAGCATTAACTGATGGAAGATATAAGCTTATTTGGAATTTTAATGCTGCTTATCCTAATGGAACAAGACAATCTTATCAATGGCAAATGCCATCTTATCAAGGCTGGGATAACGCAAATATAAAAGGAAATGTAACAACACTTCAAAAACAATTTTGGCAACCATCATCTGCTTTAGAATTTTTTGATACACAAAATGATCCTTACGAAATTAATAATTTAGTTGACAACGAAGAGCATCAATCTAAAATTAAAGAACTAAAGAGCAAGCTATTAAACCTAATGAAAGAAAAAAAAGATTTAGGACTTTACCCTTGGTCTATGAGAAGAAGAAAAGATAGTGTTCCATTTTTTACCTATGTAAAAGAAACAAAACAACCTGTTACTGAAATAATAAATGCTGCAGCCATCTCTAGTACTGCAACAAATAAAAATATTGATCAAATAAAAAAGTATTTAAATTCCAACGAACCTGCTATTAGATATTGGGGGACAGTTGGAGTGCTACAAATGCTAGAAAGAAAATTAATAAAAACACTTCCAAAAGAACTAATAGCAAACTTTAATAATACTGAAGAGAATATAGAAGTTAGACTTATGAGTGCAGAAGCTATGATTAAAGCCAATCAAAATAAAGCTGCTTTACAGTTTGTATTAGATCAAGTAAAAGCCAATTATTTTATTTCTTATGCCACATTACAAAACCTTGGTGATTTTGTAAAACCTATAGAAAAAGAACTTATAGAACTTCGAAAAGTTAAATTTCTCAATCAATTCTATATCAAGTCTGCCCTTATCAATTCTGGCTATTTAAATTACAAGGACTTATGGAACCCTGATATTTAAAGTGTATTTTACTAGATAAACTAAGTAAAATATTCAATGAGATAAAAACAGTAGTTATGTTACTTTTTGATTATAATTTAATGACACAGAAATAGAAAAAAATCAGCACAATTTTACGTACATACTTTTGGTTTAACATTTTTTAAATAAAATACTATTTTAAATTAATAAACCAAGTTTAAAAAGGTTTCTTTTTATGAAACTGAAAGATATTATAAGGTAAGGATGTACCACTTGCCTTTAATACAATAGTTCCATGTGATGACACCTCAAAGCTTCTGATTCGTTCTTTTGAAGATGGATAATTTTTATTATCCCAAATATCACGCAATTCATAACCTTTAGATACATCTATCCCAACATCAGATAAATTAAGTGCTATTGTTTCTGTTTTTTCAGATTTATTTAAAAGCGCAATCGCAATTTTACCACTCATAGTATGCGTAAGTGGTTTTGCCCATATTTCAAAATTATTGTTATTTATAATTCTTCTAGCTTGATACACTAAAGGGTCTTGATTTATAGCGATTAACTCTTTATTGGTTAGTATATCTAGTGTTTCTTTAGAAATTGTAGTTAAATCGTTTCCAGCAATTAAAGGTGCACTTAGCATACACCACATGCTAAAATGAGATTTATCTTCTTCTAAAGTCATACCTCTACCAACTTGTAACATATCCATATCATTTACATGACCTGGACCACTATACTTCCATAAATCTGCGTTTTTATCTATGATAGATAAAACCGACTCAAAATTATTAGCAATATCAGCAGAAATACGCCATGAATCTGCTACACCAACCACCCATTTTCCAGGAAATTGCCATCTACATATATTGTAAACTGCATCTGGACGCAACTCTCTTATGATTTTCCCAATTTTGGTGTATTGAGTTTCTTCGTCTAAATTAAGCCATGCTCCTCCACACCAATCTACTTTTATGAAATCATACTTCCAGTCATTTAAAAATAAAGTTAAATCTTTCTTCTCATGCCCATAAAGCCCCATGCCTATACCAATGGTATCTTTGTCCCAATAAGATGCACATGTGTTAATACCAGCATCCGAGTAAATCCCTGCTTTTAAACCTTTTTTATGAATATATTCAGCTAAAGATTTCATACCATTAGGAAAACGTTTTTTATGTACTAATAAGTTTCCATTACCATCTCTTCCACCAAAAAAACCATCGTCGATATTTACATAAGTATATCCAACAGCTTTCATTCCTGTAGCTACTAGAGCGTCTGCTTGTGCTTTAACTATATCTTCGTTAATGTTAATTCTATAATTATTCCAACTAGCCCATCCCATTAATGGTGTTTGAGGTTTTGTTAAATTTTCTTTTGGTTGACAGCCAAAACAAATTACAATAATGACTAAAATTAACACTCTCATACTAGTTTATATTTCATTGTTTATAATGCTCTCAATAATATGAAATTTTAACTTTAACCATGAGGTCGTAATGATTTTATTAATTTTTGAAATAAACGATATACCCCCTTATTTGATGTTTTTATACCCTTTTAAATATCTAAGAATATTTTTCTTTGTAAGCACAAATACTATTTTAATGAAAACTAAATTTTTTCTATTTCTTTTTATCGTTTCTTACACTCAATTTGCTCAAGAGGCCAAAAAACCCAATATCATCATAATACTAACTGACGATCAAGGTTATGGAGATGTTGGTTTTAATGGTAACAAAAAAATGAAAACCCCTCATTTAGATGAACTTGCCAAAAATGGAGTGATTTTTACTAATGGATATGTAAGTTATTCCGTTTGTGGCCCAAGTAGAGCAGGAATTATTACTGGAAGATATCAAGATAAATTTGGTTTTAGTAGAAACCCACTTTTTACACCAAAAGATGCCTCTTCTGGATTGCCCTTAGAAGAAGAAACAATCTCAGAGTATTTAAAAAAGGCTGATTATAATACAATGGCAATTGGAAAATGGCATTTAGGGGCACATAAATCTCAACGTCCTTTAAGTAGAGGTTTTGATGAGTTTTTCGGATTTTTATCAGGAGGTCACAAATATTTTCCTGAAGAGTTAACTAGAAATAATCTATCAGAAGTTCGTTCTCAATTTGATGCTTATAACACAAAGCTTTTAAAGAATGATAAACGAATACATGAAAAAGAATATCTAACAGACGCCTTTTCAAGAGAAGCTGTTAACTTTATAGAAAAACAAAATCAAAAGCCATTCTTTTTATATTTAGCTTATAATGCCCCACATGCGCCTTTAGAAGCTACAGAGAAATACTTATCTAGATATCCTCACATAAAAAATAAAAAGCGAAAAACTTATGCTGCAATGGTTAGCGCTGTTGATGATGGTGTAGGTTTGATTTTGAACAAGCTAAGAGAATTAAAAATTGAAGAGAACACCATTGTTTTTTTCTTATCTGATAATGGTGGTAATGAAAATAAAGGCTCCTACAATGGTGCACTTAGAAAAGGCAAGGGTTCTTTATATGAAGGAGGAATTAGAGTGCCTTTCGCAGTACAATGGAAGGGAAAAATTCCAGCAGGAAAAGTTTATGATAACCCAATTATTTCTCTAGATATTTTTGCAACAGTAGCAGAATATGCTCAAGTTCCAACAAAAAAAAGCTTAGATGGTGTAAATTTAATACCCTATTTAAATGGCAAAAATAAAGGTATTCCTCACAAAGAATTATATTGGAGAATGTACGATAAGAAATCTATTGCTATCAGAAAAAATAATATCAAACTCATAAAAAATAAGAAAGGAGAAGTAGCTCTCTACAACCTTTCTAATGATATTTCTGAAAAGAATATTTTGAAGGATAGCATCACCTTAAAAAAACTACAAGAACTCCACAAAACTTGGAACTCCTTTAACATAAACCCTGCCTTTGATGGGTTAGGGCAAAACAAATCTTATAATTTAAAGCATCCAAATCGATTTAAAAATGGTGAAAAATATTAGATTGACTCGTTTTTTATGTATAACACAACTATTGCTTTTTATAATAGTTATAACGTCTTGCGAATCGCAAAATTCCAAGAATTATTATTTTAACCCCATATCAGGAAATAACCAAAATTTAGGAACTTCTAAAACTGCACCTTTTAAAACATTATCAAAAATAAAAGAGTTAACGTTATTACCTGGAGATTCTATTTTGTTAGCAGCAAATACCACTTTTACAACTCCTTTAATTTTAGAAAATGTTCAGGGTTCAGAACAGCAACCAATTGTAGTTTCTAGTTATTCAAACAGTAATAATTCACAAAAAGCAATCATTAAAACTAATGGTTATTTAAATGGAATTCGAGTTGAAAATGCTAGCTTTATTGAAATCAATAATCTGAAAATTTCTGCAAATCCATTAAAAAAAGAGAATAAAAGCACTAAACAAGAAATGCGATGTGGTGTTTTGGTAAACACTTCAGTAAAAAACAACTACAAACATATTTATTTAAAAAACCTTGATGTAGCAAATATTTTTTATGAAAATGAAAATACTACGAGATCTTTAAAAGAAACAAAATCTGCTAATGGAACTCAAAATTATGGTTATGGAATTCGTTTTATCAACAAAACCAAAGATGCAGTTTTAAATGATATAAAAATTGAATCTTGTACTGTAACAAATGTTTCTCATACAGGCATAAAATTAACTTCTTGGAAAAATAAACGTAATTATGGAATCGAAAATTTTATAATTTCTAACACTAAAGTAAGCAGAACTGGTGGTCCAGGAATTCAAATGTCTGGGGTTAAAGACGGACATATTTTTAACAATACTGTTGATAAATCTGGCAGCAATGATGATTCGCGAAAATGGGCAAGAGGAAGTGGATTATGGACCTGGGGTTCAGCCAATGTTTTAATTGAGAAAAATAGATTCACAAATGCCAATGGTCCAGGAGATTCTGCAGGAGCTCATATAGATTTTAACTGCAATAATATTGTGTTACAATACAACTTTAGTGCAAATAATGCTGGCGGGTTTTGTGAAATTTTAGGCAATAATTACAATTGTGCATACAGATATAATATTAGTATAAACGATGGTTTTAGAGTTAAAGGAGAAAACAATGCATTTCAAGAAGGTAAAATATTTTGGTTGAGTGGTTATGTTGGTCGTAGGCAAAAAAGAAACGGTCCTTTTAATAGCTATTTTTACAACAATACCATTTATGTAAAAACATCAATTCAAGCAAAAATGGCAATAACCAGGAAAGCAAAGGGTGTTTTAATTGCAAATAACATATTCCATATAGAAGGTGTTAGTAAAATGGTAAATGGCGATCAATACAATCCAGAAAAAAAAGATAAATCAGTTTCAAAAAATATCTTTTTTGAAAATAATTTATTTCTTCACAAATCGAGTTGGCCAGAAAAAATGCCAATTCAAGATAAAAAACCAATGTTTGGAGATGCAAAATTTAAAAATTTAGGAGGACTATCTTTACAAGATTATATACCTAGCAATGTAGAATTAATAAAAAACAAAGGAATTAATATACAAAAATTAGCCAATGACACCATTGGTTCTATATATGGATTATCCTTAAAAAAAGATATATTAGGGAATACTATTATAGGTTTACCAGATTTAGGAGCAGTAGAAATAGCTACAGAATAACATGATTTTTAAAGACAAAACATACGTTATTTTTTTAATTTTTACACAATTTTTAATTGGGCAAAATCTAATTAAAAACGGAAATTTTGAGTCCAATAAAGACCATTGGGAAGGTTTTAATAACCAAGTTTTAAAAGACGACCTTACAAACTCTTTTGTTGGTAATGTAAATAATTCAGCAGGTTCTTTACTTCAAGTTTTCTCTTTAACAGCAGGCAAAACCTATAATGTAGCTTTCGATTACAGATGGGTAAGTGGTAATGGAAATTACAACATGACAGTACGTGTAAAAAAAGGAACAACAGGAGATGATATTCAAACTTTAAAATTAGACACTACTCCAGATGTTTGGAAAACAGGTAGTTTTACATTTACAGCTCCTGAAAATATATCAAAGGCAAGAATAGTGTTTTATAAAGTTAACGAAAATAGACCTTTACGCATTGATAATGTTATCATTATAGATGAAGATTTTGAATCTAGCCTTATAGACCTAAAAACTCCTTTAAATACTCAACCAAATGGAGTGGCTGGAGATTGGGTTTTAGATTTTAGTGATGAATTTAATGATGAAAGCTTAGACCTTACAAAATGGAGAAAAAGTGTAAGTACAAAAACAAGACAACCTAGATGGAATAAAGGCATACATGATTGGAGATGGACTGCAGAAAATGCCTTTGTAAATACAGATGGTAAACTAGTTTTAAGAGCTACAAAAACTAACAATACCACAATGCGTTGTGGATCTGTAGAATCTAGAGGGTTATATGAAGTTAAATATGGCTATTTAGAAGCAAAAATAAAAATTGCAAAAACGGCAAAAGGCAATCATACTGCGTTTTGGTTACAAGGAAAAAACCAAGGTAATGTAGATAACTCAGCTGCAGATGGTGCAGAAGTTGATATTTTTGAATCTGCTTGGACATCTAACAGCTCTAAAGCTGTGGTACATTATGATGGCTATGGATCTTTCAAAAAAAATCATACCATACCTTTTAATACCCCAAATATTCATGATGATAAATTCCATACCTATGGTTTACTATGGACAGAAAATGTAATGTATGTTTACTATGATGGTATTCAAGTAACTTCTACCAATGCGAATAAACCTTTTCCTTTTTCTACAAATCCTTCAAATGGACAAGATTTAGTACCACAAGTAGAAGAATGGTTATGGCTTTCTGTTGGTGCAAGTTTTGGAGATGGAGATTTTGTAAGTCAACCAATAGGATTATTATCTGATGCTTTGGTAGATTATGTAAGGGTGTTTAAACCATCTCAAACATTAAGTATAAAAAATAATACAAGTGATACTTTGCAAATTTACCCAAACCCTGTTCATAATTTTTTAAATGTAAAAGCCTTAAAACCAAAATTTAAAATAACCATTTTTGATATAAAAGGAAAAGAAATACTTCAACAGAAAACTACAATAGAAAATGTAAAAATTAATTTTCAAGGTTTTTCTAAAGGGATTTATTTTATCAAAATCAATCAAAAAGATAAAATAACCGTCAAAAAAATCATCTTTTAGCCATTTTGACTTGATTACCTCCTTCCCTCCTTTAGTTGAGTGCATTGCCCATTTTTTTCTCTTCATTAGTTTTTCTTTTGAGATTATTAATTAGTCAAAAAATTAATTTCACTATTTCATTTGCAACATTTATACCCTAATTAAGAAACTTTTCAATGCAAATGCAGTGCATTTTGTTACGTAGCTTTACATCAAATAGATAAACTAAAAACTAAAAAAATGAAAAAACATTACTTCACTATTTTATTATTATTACTTTGCAGCTTTTCCTTCGCTCAGAATCCGATAGCCCATTATAATTTTAACAATAGTTTAAATGATGAGACTGGAAATTGGAATTTATCACCCTCTTCAGGATTCACTCCTATATTTGAAACAGGCCAAGATGGAACAGCAAACAGTGCAATTGCTGGATTTGGAGCTGAAGATTTTTTAACAACAGTAGATAATTTTGCTCCTTTTAATGGAAGTGCAGACCGAACAGTAACTGCTTGGGTTAAATTACCAATAGCTGCGGCTGGAAAAAATCTTGCTGTTTTGGGTTTAGGAAACAACGACAATAATCTCGAAAAATTTACTTTTGGAACAATAGCTGCAAATAGTCAAACAGAATCAAGAAACAGAGTAGAAGTTAAAGGGAATGGTAAAACAGGTAACGTAAATTTAGCAGTAGATACTTGGGTGCATATTGCAATTACCTATACTTCTGTAGGATCAAGTACTTTTAAATTATACGTAAATGGAGTGTTAGACGTAGAAAAAACGATTAATAACCCCATAAATACTGGTGAAAGTGCTTTATTAATAGGAAATGATTATACACTTAATGGAACTACAGGATTAAGAGAAAGAGGTTGGCCAGGAGCAATTGATGATGTTAGAATTTTTGATACGGTTTTAACAGAAGCTCAAATTACTGCAATATACAGTTCAACTTTAAGTACAAATAATTATACAAAAAAGACTGTTGGAATCTATCCAAATCCTATAAAAAACCATTTATTCATATCAAACCCTAACACACATACTGTAGAAATATTTGATATTTTAGGTAAACTAAAACTAAGTGTAAAAGAATATAACGTAAATGGTATTGATACTAGTAATTTATCTCATGGGGTTTACATTATTAAAGTATATGATGAGCAGAAATCAGTATTAGGAACAGTTAAAGCAATTAAAAATTAAGTTGATTTTTAAACTGAAAATTAAAAGAGGTGGTTTTAAACTGCCTTTTTTAATTTAAAAAAACACTTTAAAACATGATAAAATCTCGTAAAATCTCAACGATTTTTAATTGCAACATTTATACCCCTTTTGTGATACTTAATATTTTTAAGAAACTGTTAATTTTACGAAGAATTTACAAATTAAAAACAATACAATGAAAAATTTTTTTCGAATTTTATTCTTTTCATTAATTACATTAACCTCTTGTACAGACGATAATTTAATATCTATAGATTATTCAGAGTTTGATGCAATCCTTTCTGAAGCTAATAGTATAGCAGATGTTTCTAAAGAAGGTAATAAAAACGGAGATATTATTATAGGATCTACTGAAATTTTAAATACTGTTATAGAAAAATATACTCCATACAGAGAAACTGCAATTAACCAAGGAACAATAAATATAGCAACCGAAAGATTAAAAAGTGCAGTAGAAACATATAAGTTAAGCATTGTAATTGTTGATGGTACTACTTTAGAAAGTACCATAGCAAATGCCCAATCATTGCATGACAATGCAGAAGAAGGGGCGTTTCCTGGAGAATACCAAGCAGGTTCAAAAGCTATTCTACAAGCAGCATTAGATGAAGCTAAAACGGTTTCTAATAACACAAACGCTACCCAAGCAGAAATAGATACAGCTCTTAGTAATTTACTTGCTAGTATAAATGAATTTAATGATGCTGAAATACCACCTTTAGATTTTGATAGTCTAAATACCGAAATAGATCAAGCTCAATCATTACATGATAATGCTGTTGAAGGTACTAATATTGGAGAATATGCTCCAGGTTCAAAAGCAGTTTTCCTTACAGCTATAAATGATGCTAGAGATGTAGTTAATGCTACAACTCCTCTAACTCAAGGAGAAATAGATGCTGCACTTACTGCTTTACAAAATGCAACTGTTGCGTTTGAAGCAGGTAAAGTTGGAGGCCCTACAAGAGATACAACTGCTTTAGAAAATGCCATTTCAGATGCACAAGCATTACACGATAATGCTATTGAAGGAAATAATTTAGCAGAATATCCTTCAGGGTCTAAAGCAATACTGCAACAAGCTATTAATGATGCGCAAATAGTGGTTAATGATATTAGCTTAGGACAACCAGAAGTTGATACTGCATTAGCTAACTTGCAAGCTGCAGTTACTACCTTTGAAAACTCGGTAAACGCAATATCAGTTGTAAATTTTGCCGGAGATACATACATAGAAACACCATCTTTTCAAGGAATTACTGGTGGTACAAACAGAACTATGGAAGCTTGGATTAATACAACAGCAAACTCAAATAACCAAACGTTAATTTTATCCTGGGGTGTAAATTCTGCACAAGAAAAATGGGATATGAGAATTAACCAAGGAAAATTAAGAATAGAGTATTCAGGAGGTGGAATAAATGGCACACAGATTATAAATGATGGTGTTTGGCATCATGTTGCAATAGTTGTATCTAATAACGGAGCTAACCTAGATGAAACCTTGCTTTATGTAGACGGTTCTTTAGACGCAATATCTGGTGGATCTGGCGCTAACCCTATAAATTCTTCTGCTACGAATAACTTTAATATTGGTAGAAGTGCTAGTCAAACAGATAGATTTTTTATCGGTTCTATAAGTGATGTAAGAATTTGGAACGTTGCAAGAAGCGAAAGTGAAATAGCTTCTAATAAAGACACTCGTTTAACAGGTAACGAAGCTGGTTTGGTTGGATATTGGAAACTAAACGATGGTTCTGGTACTGTAGCATCAGATTCAAGTACTTCAAATCATACTGGTAATATAATAGGTACTAACTTTACTTGGGATAAATTATTTACTGGCTTACCTTTTTCTAATTAAAATAACTAAACTATATATCTAAATATAAAAGAAACTTGCACAAAAAATTGTGTAAGTTTTTTTTTACAAAAAGAAATATTAATATTATATTCAATAATTAAATCTAATTTTAAACTATTCCTAATAATTAAGCATGAAATTTACACAAATCATATATTTTATTCTTTTTGTTGTTTCTTTTGGATATGCTCAAACTGTTAAATACCCTTCTATAGCCTTAACTATAAATGAGGCTCCATTTTATAAAAAAACCAATTCTTTGTACCAAGACAATTTAGGCTACTTATGGTTGGGTACTATAAATGGCTTATACAGATATAATGGTTATGGAATAGAAAAATATCAATATGATGTTTTTAATGAAAACTCTTTACCAAATAATAATATAAATTCTATTGTTGAAGATAATTATGGAAATCTCTGGTTAGGTAGTGAGAGTTATTTAATATATTACGATAGAGCCAACAACATTTTTAAAGGGTTTTACAAAGATAGAACCTCTAAAATTCTAGGGAAATCTTCAGATGGCACTGTATGGTCTTTTACACAAAAAATCGGATTAATAAAAATAACACCAAAAAAAGAACTAGAAAAATCAAAGCTAAACACCGAATTCAATTATCAGCAAAAAAATAATATATTTAATTCTAGAATTCAGGCAAATCAATATTTACAAGACAACTACAATAGAAATTGGTTTGCAACTTCTAAAGGCTTAATTGTTTTAGATCATAAATTAAATAACAGAACTACAAATTTTAAAAAAAACACAATAGCAATTCACAAAAGCGACAGTAACAACTTTCTAGTAGCAACTAAAAAGAGTATTTACCGCTTAAAATACAATAAAAAAAATTACAATATAAAGGTAGTTAGTAAGTATCCAATAGATGTTTTCAAAAACGGTAAAAAAAACGAAATAATTATTAATACATTAACTGTTGATACAAATGGTAGTACGCTTTGGATTGGAACAAATCTAGGATTAATTAAAGGTGTAAAAGAGGGTAATAAATATGTATTTACTAAAGTTAACGAAAAAAAGAACTTAAACAATCAAATAAATACCACGCTTATTGACAGTTTTGATAATTTATGGATTGGCTCTCAAAGAGGCGTTAGTAAGCTTGCTGGTAAATCTTCATTATTTAAAAACTACAAACTTGGAGGTGACTTAACAAATACTTTTTCGTCTCATTTGCTAAGCGAAAATAAAAACCAACTTCTTGTAGCATTTAAAAATAATGGAGTTTTTAGATATAACATAAAAACCAAAACAACAGAAAGATTCTTAACAGGTAACAAAGAAATCTATTTTATTAAGCATACAAATAATAACGAAGAATTATTTATTGGTTATGGAAACACGTTAATACAAACCCAAAATTACAGCATAAATAAACTACAACCCAAGGTAAAAACTATTAAAAAATTTACTAAATCTGTATTAGATATAATTCATTTTAATGATAATGATATCTGGGCTGGCTTATGGGGAAAAGGAATAGACATCATAAAAACTAAAGAACCGCTTTCTAATTTTGATAAAAAAGTAATTGCCTCATTATCTAGAACAAATGTATACGTAATGCATTTAGATAAAAATGATAATATTTGGATTGGTACTAGAGGAAATGGCTTATTTAAAATTAACAGAAAAAATAAACAAATACAACACCTAGAACCTAAAAAAAATGGTTTGTGCTCTAATGCTATATTAAGCATAGCAGAAAGTAGTAATGGTAATATTTGGATTGGTACTAGAGGTGGTGGTTTAAACCATTATAACATTACAAATGATGTCATTACTACCTATAATATTAAAGATGGTCTACTATCAAATACTATTTCTGGTATCAGAGAAGATGCTAATGGTAATTTGTGGATAAGTACAGATAGTGGTATCTCATTCCTTGATGCAAAAACAAAACGGTTTAAAAGTTTTGGTATTGATAACGGAATCGAAGAAAATCAATTCAGTTTTAACACACAAAGTGTTTTTGAAAACTCAGTTTTTTTTGGCACAATAGGTGGTTTTTACGAAATAAACACGGCTAAATTTAATGTTAATAACAATGTGCCTAATACCGTAATTACAGAATTTTCTATATTTGGTAACAGTCACGATAATAAGGCAATCCAAGAAAAAAATCAGTTATTAAAAGAACAAATCAGAAAAAATAAACATATAACATTAAATTATAACGAAAATAATTTAGTCGTAAAATTCTCTTCATTAGACTTTACTGCACCAGGTAAGAATAAATATGCATATAAGCTAGTTGGTGTTAATGACTTTTGGGTAAACACAGACGGATCAAACAGAAGTGCCAATTACAATAATTTACCCAATGGAGATTATATATTTAAAGTAAAGAGTAGTAATAGTGATGGCGTTTGGAACCACAAACCTATTTCTTTAAGCTTTTCTATTGCTCCACCATTTTGGAAAAGTAACACAGCCTTATTTATTTACACAATTTTAATTCTCTTAGCAATTTACGCAGCTTTTTTATTAGTTAGAAAATGGTACCGTTTAAAACAAAATTTAGTTGCAGAAACTGTAAGTAGACAAAAAGACAACGAGTATCATAGAATGCGAATGGTGTTTTTTACAGATATATCTCACGAGTTAAGAACTCCGTTAACTCTAATTAGAGGAACTGTAGAAAAAGCAATAAACGACACCAACTTTACATTAAATACACATTCTATAAATAGAATTCAAAATAATATTATTAGAATGAACAAGCTTATCAATCAAATAATGGATATTAGAAGACACGATAGTGGTAAGTTTAAACTAAGAATATCAAAAAATAATATCGAAGAAAATCTAACTAAAATCAAAAATGATTTTAATGATTTGGCTAGAGTAAATCATATAAATTACAAATTAAAATCTAAAATAGAACATTTAGAAGCATTTTACGATATTCAAATACTCGAAAAAATTTTATTTAATTTATTATCTAACGCCTTTAAATATACACCAGAAAAAGGTAAAATTGTTATCAAAGCAAAAATTTTAAAATCAAAAGCAATACCCAAACATATTGTAAAAAACTTAAAGAAAGGAAACTATTTAAAATGCCAAGTAACAGATACAGGTATAGGAATATCAGAAAAAGATTTACCTTATATTTTTAACAGGTTTTACCAAGCCACAAAAGTAATTACCAATCAAATTCCGGGCACAGGTATAGGTATGGAACTTGTTGCAAAATTAACAAAACTTCATAATGGTTATATAGAAGTAGATAGCAAAAAGCACGAATTTACAAAGTTTACATTTTACCTCCCTGTAGATAAAAATCATTATTCAGATGATAGTTTAATTACTACACTTGCAAATAATGTAGATGAAAATTCAGATAAATTCGATTCAATCTACAAAAACCCTACTTATCTATCTAATGAAAGCGAAAATACTACATCAAACAAAGGAAAACCAAAAGTACTTTTAGTAGAAGACAACAAAGAAATACTAAATTTTCTTGAACAAGGTCTTCAAAACGATTTTTATATTTTAAAAGCTACAAACGGTAAAGAAGGTTATGATGCTGCCGTAAATGAAAATCCTGAATTAATTTTAAGTGATATTTTAATGCCAGAAGAAGATGGCGTTTCTATGCTTAAAAGAATTAAAGAGAATAAAGATTTGGCACACATTCCTATTTACATTCTCTCTGCTAATGGTTTTGATGAAACTAAATTAGAATGTATAAAATTAGGAGCAGATGATTTTATTGATAAGCCTTTTAGCTTAGAGTTTGTGCGTTGGAAAATAAAAAACAACTTACAAAAAGGAAACGATTTAAAAGAACGCTATAGTAGAATTGTGTCAATTAATCCATCAGAAGTTACCATAGAAACACCTAATGATAAGTTTATAAGAAAATTGGTTAAAATTATAGAAAACTCTTTAGATGATAATTTGTTAAGCGTAGAGTATTTGGCTTCAGAAGTTGGTGTTAGTAGAGCAAGTTTATACAGAAAATTACAAAAAATAGCTAACATATCTCCTGTAGAATTTATCAAACAAATTCGTTTAAAAAGAGCTACTCAACTTTTAAAAAACGATAGTTTATACGTTTCTGAAATTGCACATATGACTGGTTTTAATAACTTAAAGTATTTTAGTAAATGTTTTAAAAAAGAATATGGTGTAACCCCAACCGATTACAAAAAAAACTTGGTTGAAAAGAATAAAAACTCAGATGTTAATAGTTAAAATAAATAGTTATTCATAAACCACTACAGATTAACTAATAAACACATGTTTTGTAACATTTTCTACCTTAAGATGAGATACAATAAGCCTTAGATATGCTCATTAGTTTATAATTTAGTAAAACACAATAACTACAATTATAAATGAAACATATTAACTTAAAAATTATCATAATTCTTTTTTTTGCTACAACAGTTTTTCCTTTTTCTACTGATGCACAAAACCAAGACAAACCTAATATTCTTTTATTTATAATAGAAGATATGTCAGATTTTTACTTGCCTGCTTATGGTAATAACATTGTACAAACACCAAATGTTGATCGATTGGCAAACACATCCAATAGTGTTATTTTCGATAATGGTTATTCAAACGGAGCTGCCTGTTCTCCTGCAAGAACTACATTAATTACAGGAATTTATTCATCTGCTTTGGGCGCAGAACAACATCGTAGAGATATAGAATATCCTCACGAATTTTTCTGGACAAAATTGATGCAAAATGCTGGATATTGGACATCAAATGTTGGTAAAACAGATTACAATATTAAAAATGAAGACGCATTATTAAGTCAGATTTGGAATAACTCAAACGGAACATTTCAAAACGCACCTGCAAACAAACCTTTCTTTTGTATCGAAAATAATTTTGATACTCACATGTCAAAAATTACAGATACTAGAGATATTACTAACGATAGAAAAAATAGAACAGTGGCATTAAATGAAGTAAATATTCCTCAATATTTACCAGACCTAAATTTAATAAGAGATGATATGGCTTGGTATTATGAAAGAATTAAAGTGATGGACAATTGGCTGGGTAACCGATTAAATGCATTAAATAATTCTGGAAGAGCAGATGATACTATTATATTTTTTATGGCAGATAATGGAGGCTCTATGTCTGGTAGTAAAGCCTTTTTAAGACAAGATGGAATGAAAGTACCCATAATTGGTTATTTTCCTGAAAAATGGAAACATCTTGCCCCACCAAGTACTAATGGACGAAGCAACGCTATTGTAGAATTTGTAGATTTTCCTAAATCTATATTAAGTATTGCTGATGTAGCAATACCCGAAGAAATGCAGGGTAGAATCTTTTTGGGTGAAAATCAAGAACAAGAAGAGAATTATGCTTACGGAATTTTAGCAAACCAAGGAAACTATTTTATTCCATCAAGAGCGATAACAGATGGCAATTACAAATTCATTTGGCACTACAATAATTTTTGGGCAAAGGGTGTTAGAAAACAATTTCAATTTCAAATGCCTGGTTTCCAAGCTTGGGAAAATGCATATAGAAATGGTAGTTTGTCTGGTATTCAAGCAGATTTTTGGGAACCCAATCCTACCTTCGAGCTTTTTGATTTAAATGCAGATCCAGGAGAAGTAAATAATTTAGCAAATAATGCCAATTATGCCAATAAATTACAAGAAATGAAAATGGCTCTAAAGCAGAAAATTAGAGCTATTAAAGATATTGGTTTTAACCCAATAACACTTAGAGATACCATTACTAATGGTAGTTATTATGAAGTTGTTAGAGATAGAAATATTAATATGGAAGCCATCTATGCTGCTGCAGAATTGGCAAGTGAAGCAGAGGCTTCAGATCTCAATAAAATTGTAGAAAATTTACTCAACGCAAATCCAACAGTGCGATATTGGGGTGCAGTTGGTATTGCTAGTTTGGCATATCATGAAAAAATAAACACTTTACCAGATGAGGTTTTTAAATTTATGAATTTAGAAAACGAAAATATAGAATCTCGCTTAATGTGTGCATTTGCAGCAGCGTCTGTTGGTAAACTTTGTGAAGCAAATAAAGTATTTACCAATTTAGCTTCAGATAAAATGACTGTAGTTTTTTTAGCAACGTTAAAAGATCCATCACCATTTGCTCAATTCATTTATGATGTCTATCAATCAAATACTGGGAGTTTTCCAAATCGATCAGCATTGGTAAATGTTGGTATTATGAGTTATGATGATTTAATTGACCCAAGTTCTAATCCAAACTTAGACTTAAGTATATTATCTGCTTCAAGTGTTTTAGAGAATTGTAATCAAGAAGCATTATGTGCAGATGAACAAGGCGATTTTTTTAATGAAAGCACACTATCTAACAACTGGACATTACTTAACGGTACTTTTAATAACGATATTGAAATTAGCAACAATCGTTTAAAAATAAATTATACCTCAGGCAATCAAGGTGTAGAGCGCGAATTTACACCGAAAAATAGCGATAATACAAAGCTTACGTTTACCATAAATAGCGAACGTAATTGGTTAAGAAATTTTGCATTATTTAAAAATCAAGCAGGTGATACTTTAGGAGGTATTGTAATAGGTAATAACGAAAATAAATTTATTGCAACCATAGCCAATAAAGAAAGTTTAAGAAATAACACCCCTCAAATTGGCAAAGATATTTTAGGAACTACTTTTATTAAAAACATAGATTATACCATTGATGTAACATTTAATTTTACAAACCAAACGTTCGATGTTTCCGTTGACGGTTTTGATAGTGTTAAAGCAACTGCTGTTCCTTTTTGGTCAACAAACAACCCAGTAAATATTGGTAAATTCAACTTTACATTAAACAGTATTTTCAACAATTCTTTGGGGATACATTTAGACAATTTAATTCTCAAAGAAGTTACAAACTATTCACAGAATTTTGATACCACTTATGCATCTCTAGTGAATTTAATTTATAACTCTAATATTGGTCCAGAACAAGAACAATATCCAGAAAGTGCCTACCAAGTACTTTATAGTTATTTTGTATCCTTAACATTACCAGATTGTAATACTTCGCAGAATGAATATAATAGTATAGAATCAGAAATTACAGCAGAAATAAATAAATTTCTTGCCTCTAAAAACTCTTTATCAACAACAAATTTTGGTAATTCCAATTTTGAACTGAATATCTATCCAAACCCTGTAAAGAGCAATAAAACGTTATCATTACAATTTAATAATAAGCTATCTACTCAAAATTTCACTTTTAATTTAGTAGATGCAACTGGTAAATTGGTTTTTAGCAATAGGTATCATTATAAGAATAAAGTAACCCTAAACTTACCCCAGAATATAAAGAGTGGCTTATATATTGCAACAATTAAAACCAGAGATAAAACCATTAAGAAAAAGCTAATTATTCAATAATAGTATTGATACAAATTTATATTACCCAACAACACTAAATATTTATTAAAAATGATTAAAACCAAATATTTTTACATCTTTATCATCCTTCTAACATGTAACTATCAGTGTTTAGTTGCGCAACAATTAAATGATGTAAAACCTTGGGAAGACCCACAAGTTTCTGGCATTAACAGAATGCCAAGTAAAGCTACTTCTCATTCTTTTGCAAATGAATTAGAGGCTTTAGAAAATGATAAAACATCATCTTCTCGTTATAAATTACTTAATGGAAATTGGAAATTTTCTTGGTCAACAAAACCAGAGTTAGCTCCAAAAGGCTTTGAGGCTAATACCTATGATGATAGTAAATGGAACACTATTCCAGTTCCTGCAAATTGGGAATTAGAAGGGTATGGAACTGCAATTTATACCAATACAAAGTATCCTTTTCAGCCAGTTAATCCACCTTTAGTTTCTAAAGAAGATAACCCAACAGGTTGTTACAGAACAGAATTTGAAATACCTAAAAATTGGAATGGAACTCAAATAACGTTGTCTTTTGGTGGGGTAAGTTCTGCGTATTATGTTTGGTTAAATGGTAAATTTTTGGGGTATAGTGAAGATTCTATGCTGCCAACTCATTTTGATGCAACATCACACGTAAAGGAAGGAAAAAATATATTAGCTGTAAAAGTATTTCGCTTTAGTGATGCTTCTTATTTAGAAGACCAAGATCATTGGCGATTAAGTGGTATTCAAAGAGATGTATATTTAACTTCTGCTCCTAAAGTACAACTTTACGATTTTTTTGTAAAAACAGATTTAGATGAACAATACAAAGACGCAACTTTAAAAATTAGACCAAGAATAAAAAAGTTTGATAATACAAATTTAAAAGGCTATACATTAGAAGCTAAGCTTTTTGATGAGAACAAAAAGGAAGTTTTTGACAAACCTTTAAGTATTCCTCTCAAAAAAATATACAGAGAAAAATTTGGTCAACGAGGAAAACCCGATTTTGCTTTATTACAAGGTAAAGTAAAAAACCCAAAAAAATGGAGCGCAGAATGCCCAAACTTATACACGCTAGTATTTAACGTTAAAGATGCAAAAGGAAATATTTTAGAATCTAGAACAACTAAAGTTGGTTTTAGAGAAGCAGAAATTAAAGATGGAGAATTTTTAATAAATGGAAAATCTGTGCTTATGTTTGGGGTTAACAGACACGAACATGATCCTGTAAAAGGTAAAGTAGTTAGTAAAGCATCTATGATAAATGATATTTTACTAATGAAACAATACAATATAAACGCAGTAAGAACATCACACTATCCAAATGACGAACAGTGGTACCAATTATGTGACGAATATGGTATTTATGTAATGGATGAAGCCAATTTAGAAACTCATGGTCTTGGTGGGCAATTAAGTAACGATGCCTCTTGGTCTAGTGCCTTTTTAGAACGTGCAGTGCGTATGGTAGAGCGCGATAAAAATCATCCTAGTATTGTTTTTTGGTCTTTGGGTAACGAGTCTGGTTCTGGTTTTAATCACGTAACAATGGCCAATTGGATTCGTAGTTACGATAATACAAGACCTGTGCATTATGAAGGTGCTCAAATTACAAAAGGCAAACATAGAGAAGAAGACAAAATTTATAAAGATCCTATGTATGTAGATGTAATTAGCAGAATGTATAACCCTATAGGATATATGGAAAAAATGTCTGAACTAGAAGGTGAAGAAAGACCTATTATATGGTGCGAATATGCACATTCTATGGGAAATTCTACAGGGAACTTATTTAAATACAGGGATGTTTTTAGAAACAATAAACAGATTATTGGTGGCTATATTTGGGATTGGTCAGACCAAGGATTATCTCAAAAAACAAAAGATGGAGAATTTTTCTATGCTTTTGGTGGTGATATGGGCGATACAAAAATAAACTCTAGTAATTTTTGCTTAAACGGAATTGTAGGACCAGATAGAGAAATAAAACCAGCAACTTGGGAAGTAAAAAAAGTATTTCAACCAGTAGAGATACAGCCTAAAAATCTTGAACAAGGAACTTTTACCATAAAAAACTGGCACAATTTTACCAATTTAAATCAGTTTGATGTTTTTTGGGAATTACAAGAAAATGGTAAGGTATTAAAATCTGGAATGCTAAACCCAATTGATGCAACACCAAATAAAACAACTACGTTAACCATCCCTTTTAAAAAACCTAAAATTAAAGAAGCCTCAGAATATTTTATTCGCGTTAGTTTAAAGTTAAAAAAAGATACAAACTGGGCAAAAAAGGGACACGAAATTGCATGGGAACAATTTAAACTTCCTTTTTACAAAGAAGCAAAATTAATTTCTTTAAAAAGAATTAAAAACATTTCGGTTACTAATAATACTATTAACGGTGCAAATTTTAAAATTGATTTTAACGAAGCTGATGGTAAAATATCAAACTTTATCTTTAACAATAAAAGTTTGGTGGTTTCAGGACTTCAACCAAGTTTTTGGAGACCTATAACAGACAATGATAGAGGTGGTGCAAAAACACAGAAACACCTTGCTGTTTGGAGAGAAGCTTCTAAAATGGCTAAATTATCATCTTTTGAGCTGAAAAAAATATCCGATAAAAAAGCATTGGCAACCTCTAGCTATACTTTTGCAAACAATAAAGCATCAATGAAAGTTGAACAGTTAATTTATGGAGATGGTACTATAAAAGTTGATGTTACTTTTAACGCAGATCAATCTCTACCCATATTACCAAAGTTAGGATTGCAATTAAAAATACCAACAAATTACAATAACTTGCAATATTTAGGACGTGGACCTCACGAAAATTATTGGGATAGAAAATTAAGTGCAGATGTGGGTACATATAAAACCACAGTAACAGAAGATTACTACTCCTATATTCGCCCTCAAGAAAGTAGCAACAAAACAGAGGTTAGATGGATGAAATTAACAGATAATTCTGGAACAGGCGTGTTAATTAAAGCAATTAATGAAAATTTAAGTATGAGCGCAATACCTTACTCTACTTGGAATATTGAAGAGGCGTTGCATACTTATGACTTAAAAAAGACAGCTTTTTACACCATTAATATAGACCATAAGCAAATGGGTGTTGGTGGTGATGACAGTTGGTCGCAAAAAGCACTACCTCACAAAGAATTTAGAATTCCAGCTAAGAATTATAACTATTCATTCTTAATTCAACCAATTAAGAATAATAAAACTAAAAACATAAAATATCCTAACTAATAAAGTATCTACTTTAAGTAAGTTAAACTTTTATTAGCCATTTAAATAATATGAACAAATGTTAGAATTCAAATCAATCTTAATAAGAGAACTGTATGATCAATAAAATAAAAGGTTCAGTTTATATAATTCTAAATATTATTCTTGTAACAGGTTTTGTTTTCTTAAACGCTTGCAAAAAAAAACATGTTGAAAAAAAGAGACCCAAAAAGCCAAACATTATTTTAATAAATGTAGATGATTTAGGTTGGAAAGATCTTGGTTTTATGGGTAGTGAGTTTTACGAAACCCCTAATATTGATAAATTAGCCAACCAAGGTATGTATTTTACAAAAGCTTATGCTGGTGCAGCAAATTGTGCACCCAGTAGAGCGTGTTTACTGTCTGGTTTAAATACGCCAAGACATAATGTTTTTACGGTAAGTCCATCAACAAGAGGAGATGTACGTACACGAAAAATTATTCCTATAAAAAACACAAAGCATTTAACAAATACCGTTTATACGCTTCCAAAAATGTTAAAATCTGCAGGCTATATTACAAGTAATTTTGGGAAATGGCACGTAGGGAAAAACCCTTCTAAACAAGGAATAGATTACAATGTAGGTGGTAGTTCAAGAGGAAATCCAGGAAAAGGAGGATATTTTTCACCCTATAAAATAGATTTTATAGAAAATGGTCCAGATGGAGAGTATTTAACAGATAGATTAACTAACGAAGCTATTTCATTTGTAAAAAAACATAAAGATTCCTCATTTTTCTTGTATTTACCTTATTATGCCGTGCATACTCCAATAATGGGTAAAGAAAAATTAATTGAAAAATTTAAAAATAAAAAAGGTAAAAACGGTCAAAATAGAGCAGATTATGCAGCAATGATTGCTAGTGTTGATGAAAATATTGGTAAATTATTAAATACAATTTCTAGTTTAAAATTAGACGATAACACTTTGGTAATTTTTACTTCAGACAATGGTGGTGTTAGAGCCGTATCTCATCAAACACCTTTAAGAGCAGGAAAAGGATCGTATTACGAAGGTGGTATTCGTGTTCCGTTTATAGTAAAATGGCCAAAGCATATAATCGCTGGCAGCAAAAATACAAATATGGTAAGTCAATTGGATATTTATCCTACCTTACAAAACATTGTTAAACCAAAACAACAAGCTACCATTCTTGACGGTTTAGATATTTTACCTTTGTTAAAAGACACTACTAAAATTGTAAATCGCGATTTATTTTTTCACTTCCCCATTTATTTGCAATCATCTAATGCTAAGGTAGATAACGGAAGAGACCCATTGTTTAGAACTCGCCCTGGTTCTGTTGTAATTTCAGGAAAATGGAAGTTACACCACTATTTTGAAGATAATGCCATTGAGCTATATAATTTAGAAAATGATTTGGAAGAAAAACATAATTTGTCTAAAATCAATAGCAAAAAATCAAAAGAATTATCAAAAAAACTCAACAAATGGTGGGTTTCTATGGATGCGCCAATACCTAAAAAAAAGAACCCTAAGTATGATAAAAATTTTGAAAAAAATAAAATAATAAATACCTTGAAGTAATTTAAGTTCGTTATTTCTGAAAGATTATCTGAAAAGTAGATTTATCTATCATTTTAATCGAAATCGAAAAATATACAGATTTGATTATCATTTATAAAACCCTCAATTACAGTACAAATGGCAAGTATTTATACTTTTTATAGAGCCTCTTTATGTTATTAAATACTCAAGATTTAGAACCATATTTATCAGCTTAATTTTATTTTTTATACACTTTTTCACAAATGTTTTTCCATTTAGAGAAGATAATTTTAAAAGGTATATTCCTTGTTTTAAGCTACTAGCGTGAAGTTTAAAACTAATTCAGAACTATTTTCTTCTGATTTTTCAAATACCTTTTACCCTAATAAATTGTAAATCTTAAATTTGTAGGATATTGACTCTTTATGAGAGAGCGATATATTAAGTTCATTTTTTACAGGATGTGGAAATATTTTTAGCCTTTCAGTATTTGATATATCATCTAAAGATAAAGATTGATTTCTAAAAAACATACCATTCGATATTGTATTTTTCACCAACTCTGGTCTTTCTAATTGTAAGTTGATATTTGGGATAGCTTTTTTATTTTGTTGGTAATCTCGAATAGGATGGTAACCTGCTTTTAAAGAAATCGATTCTGAAATTTCAAAGCTGGTGTAGTTAAAATCATAGGGTCTTGATGCAGAGTTATCTTTTTTTCTAACTTGAAGTATCTTGTTGCGCATTTATTTTTTGAGTTCTGCTATAGAAGGGGCCAAATTAGTTCTCTATCGTGGGTCTTTAGCCTTTATCAACTTGTTTTGAATTTTCTTTCTTTAACGCTGGTAACATAAAAACACCGTCTGTAAATGTTAATTCAGCATCTTTATCAGCAAAAAATTTAAAATTTTTGAAGTCTTCATGTTGTCTTTCCTACAAACAAATTTAAAGTACTACGTTGAGTGTTTGAAGTAAAACTATCAATATTATTGTTACCATTAATAAAACTCCCAGTTTTCTTTTTGATATAGAGAAACTCCATCTCCATTTCCTGACCAAATAAAAGTTTGAGAAAATGAATGTGTACATAAAAAAGAAGATAATAAACAAACAAAAAATTGAAATTTCATGTTTCTATTTTTCTTTATGTTAGTTCTTTATAAGTTTAATAGACGTTGTTTTACCATTCAAATTTATTTTAGCAAAATAGAAACCTGATGCTAGGTTTGTTAAATCAATTGTTGCCTTTTTATCCTTTAAAATAAGTATAGATTTTAATACCAATACCCCAGTTTGATTATAAATTGCTAAATCTATTTTTTCTTTATTAGTTGGTATATAAAGTTTAAAAATTCCATTACTAGGATTTGGATACGCTTTTAATTTAAATGGTTTTGTAGTACTATTTGTTTCTGTACTGAGAGAATTTTCATTAATTTTAAAATCTAGAATACCACTTCCATACGTAGCAAAGCGAACTATATTTTTTGATGGAATAAATTTAACACTAGTCCATTCTACAAGTTCTGGTACTTCTGGACCTGTCATTTTAAACCAACGATCTTGATCTACTGCATAAACCCATGGACCATTATTTGTTGCTGCAAAAATATATTTTCCATTGGGCGATGCATCTAAACTTGTAATTCTAGTTACAGATAATCCTGTAGAATGGTTTGTAAATGAAATACCACCATCTTTAGAAATTAAAAAATAATTCCCTTTTCCTGCATAATACACTGTGTTTTCTTCTGTAGGGCTATCTAAAATTACGGTTTTACGTTTTTTATGTGAATTTTCTTGTCCTGGCCAAACTCCTGTATAAGTCGATTTTTTAAACGTGTTTCCACCATCTTTAGAATACATAAATGGACCTGATTTTAACCCAACATACCACAAGTTTGTATTTAATTTTGAATATGCAAAACTAATAATAGGTTCGCCAAAATTATAAGGATGCGTTGTTTTTACAATAGTATTTCCGTTATAAGTAAACTTATCTAAACTATTACCTGTAGCTACGTAAACAGCGTCTTCATTTTTGTTTGGAGAACCTATCATACTAGATGCCCACCAATTGCCATAAAAATCTTTTTTAGTTATATTATTCTGTCCACCACCGTTAACAACATCGTTTCGTCCAATAGTTCCATAGTAGTACCAATACCAAATAGAAGATTCATTTTTGGCTAGTGCAACTCTTAAAATATCTGTTGGTGCTTCTTTATAAGCTTCAAACAAATTATCATTGGTTTTGTTGTCAATAATACCTTGGCTTCCACGATCTTGATTAGCAGTATAAATTTTATTGTGAGTATCTGTAGCTACCATATCATAACACATCATTACTGGACTTCCGCTATTTACAGAAACCCATGATTCCCAATCTGATGAATTTGATGTATAATAACTACCAAAGTCCATACCAACAAATGTAAAATTACTGCCATCTTCTTCATCATATGTTTTCATGTGTTGTAAGTCCCAAACATAGTTGTCGTGAAGTTCATGAGCTCCTTTTGGATTTACATTCCAAGTAGCACCATAATCTTTAGACATAAAAATATTTACAAATCCTTTAAAACAAATATTGGGTTGTGTAGGGTGAATTTCCTCGAGATTTCTTCCGCTATTTCCAGCAGTTTTCGTCCAATTAAGTCCTTCATCACTTGAATAAAAAATATTATTTTTTCCATGACTGATGTAGAAATGAGTAACACCATTTACTAAAGTACCATGCACTGTATCTAGACCCCACATTTTTTGAACAGCATCAAATAATAATGAAAAGTCGTCATCTTCTTTATCCATTTTATAAATAGAAAGTTTAGCATCACTTTTTCTGCGGGCAAAGCAATATACACTATTACTGTTGTGAGGTTTAGAAATTTGTACAACATAATCTGATTGTTTAAAGCTTAAGCTAGATACTGTATAGTTTAATCCATAGTCTGAAGATATGTATATATGATCGTATCCAATACCATTATTATATTTACCTCCATGAGCTACAATTCTTCTACCTGTTTCTGTTTTTGTAACAAGTGTTTTAAAGTTCCAAGAATTTTGAAAATATGCACCGTTTGCTGTGGTCCATGTTCTGCCTTCATCATCAGAAAACTCCATACCTCCATTATTTTGTTGGTTAAGTAATCTAAAAGCACCACTTGGTAAGTTTATACCATTAAAATCGTTACCCTTAAAGTTCTTTTTATGGTTTTTTAATATCCAACTTGTTTTTTTTGATTCATCAATTTTATACAAATGGCCAGCATAAGATACCACGTAAAGCTCTTTATTTACAGGGTCGTAAACAGAACCATCAGCTCTAAACCCGTTATTATTATTTCTCCAACCTTTTGTTAAAATATTTTTTTGTTGCCAACTTCCAGAAATTTTATTGTTAGCATAAACATGTTCTTCAACTTTGTTTATTGTGGTGTATTTTGATATGTTGTTTAGTTCATTTACAGTTTTTTGATATTTTGTAAACTGATATCCAGAAGCTTCTAATTTTTTTCTTTTTTCTAAATAAACAAGTAGTTCTTTAGCCGTTAATTTTGATGGGACAAAAGCTGGTACTTTAACAAAGTCGTCTTCTTTCAATGCACGCTCGTATGCCTCTTCTTCTTCACTTTCCTCTTCTCTATCATAATTTTCTTCAAAAGTTGTAGAATTAGAATTGTTAGTAGTGTTTTTTGTTATAAAATAAGTTACAGCTAATAATATACAAACTGAAAATAGTAATTGGTAATTTTTTTTCATGACTATGTTTTAAAAGTTTGTAATGTATAAAACCTAAAAGTCATAAACAGAAAAGGTAGTTTCAAATAAGGGGTTTAAATGTTGCTTAATTAAAAAACCACTGCTTTTTACTAATAGATATTTTAAAGCCCTTTATTCGTAAATACAAAAACAAATAACAAGGAAGAACAAAAGAAAGATTAACTCCAGAATTAGTAACAATTACACAAAGTGTGAAAATCATTAGATTTTTTTTATGCATTTACATATTTCATTAAAAATCTACTTCCTAAAAGTAGACATAACTGCAATATTTTAGTTTTGTAGTGAGAAATTTTTTGTTCTTCAACTGTGCTCTAAAAAACAGAAACTAACGCAACAACTTATTAAAATTCCACCCATTAACATTGCATTCGTTTCCGTAATATTCTTGATTGCTTTCTGTTCCCAGATCATCGAAATAAATGATGCCTACTTCATTTTATAATGTAATCTTGGTTTGCTGTATTTGTGTATAACATCGTAACCCTATTTTATGAACTCGAAACTTACTTCTAATTAGAGTTAATTCATCGGAAAATCTTATGAGTTATTTTCATAAAAAAATTTATAATAATTTGGGTTTACCACTTTACCAATCCTTTACCACTAAAATAATCGCTGTATCTCTTGCTATTGTTGAGGTTTACCAGCTTTACCACGTTTACCACCCCCTATAAGTATTAATATATTCTGAGGGTAATTCCCCAAACAGCGAGTTAAATCTGATGACCTTATATAAGATGTCGATAGTTGTGGGAAGCTTTTACGTTATATATAATAAGGAAACAACCCCCAACTGTTGTACATATTTAGATCTATTAACTCATTAAAAAATTAAATTTATATGAGTAACAACAGTTATTATTATTTTGCAACACATCTTAAAAATAGTGATATAATTTATAAATTAGAAGCTGGTTCAGATTACGAAAACCTAGAGGACTCCATTCAAGAAAAGCTATCACAATTAGCAAAAGGTTATTATTCGAGAGATAAAAGTTTCTCTACAGAAAAGTATTGTCTAGACTTTATAGAAAGTAATAAAGAGCTTTTAAAAGCATCAATTGATGAACTTGAAACAGAGGGGTTAAAGAATTTCCTAGTCAATTATATTGGATATTCAAATGGGTGGAATTCTAGTACAAGATCATATGGAAAGAACAGTAAGAAAACTGCAAACAAAATATCAGAACAAGCCCTGATTAAAGAAATGACAGATCCTAGAGCATCTATCAAAAAATTATTAGATGCAGCAAGAGGAAACCTCAGCGTGGTAAAACCATACCTTCCTGCCATAATGATTTCTTTAAATACCAATACCAGAGATAAATCAATTATGAAATTTGAACATACAGGTAGATTTTGTTTTGATATTGATAAATTAGAAAATACTAATGAAGCTTTAAAATGGCTGAATCAAATTTGGAAAGGAACAAAAAACATCAAACCCTACATGGCCTTTGTTTCTCCTAGAGGAAAAGGTGTTAAAGTGTTCTGTAAGGTGGATGCCACTTCAAAAAAATTTAAAAAAGACTTTACTTCAGAAGACAGAAAATCTGTAATGAAACATCATAAGATTTGGTATGAAGGAGCACGAAAAGAAATTGTTGCTGCTTTTCCTGAATTGGAAGAAAAGTTTGATGAATCTACAAAGGATCCACAGCGATTAACTTATATCCCTTTTATTGCAGATCAGAATAATCATTTTAAATATGATGCTAATAAATTTTCTAACTATTCCATCATTGCTAAAAATGAAAAGAATTTTCAAAATAAAGAACTCGAAAAGAAGATTGCTTTAAAAGCAGAGGATATCAAAAAGATAAAGCAAGAGAAAAATATCACATCAGATAAAGAAGCCTATAAGTTTCTCTTAAAAAACAAATCATTAGATTTTGATGTCGATTTCGAAAAAGAAAAGCTAATTAAAACGATTGATTTTATTGAAGATCTAGCAACAAAAGATATTAGAATTGATAATTGGGTGAATGAAAAATTTAATGATTATCATACCCTTATGAAAATTAGCTGGCCACTTTATGGAGTATTTGGTGATGATGGTATTGAGCAAATAAAACGACTCATTCCGTCGGATTCTAATAAGTTAGATGAAGAACATAATGACTATCGTTGGGCTTTAAAATCTTCTGAAGATTATAGCGAACAAGAATTAGCTAATTTAACTCCAGCAGCTTTTTATAAATTAGTTAGAGAGCAGGATAAAATAAAAGATTATTTAAATGAAAACTACTCTTTTAATTCTAACGATATAAAGCAATTCAAAATTTTAAGAGATCTTTATGAGACCTATATTCGCAATAAAAAACGCTATGAAAATAATGAAGACGAGGCAGATTTAGCTGAATTTATGGATGAATTAACAGTATATTTAGATAAAAAGAGAACACGACTTCCTCTAATTGAACAATTGGAAAATTTGGAACCAGAAATTCAATTAGAGCCTAATGAGTATCTTAATAAAAATAAAATGGAAGATCTTTTTCAAAATAATTATAATGACAAGAGAGTCTTCTATTTACGAAGTCAATGCGGTGCAATCTAACTACAGTGCCGTCTCAAGATGGAAATCTTGAGTAATAAAACCTTTGAATTCAGGGAAGGCTAACCATATTTATCATCTTGTAGATAAATGATGTATGCTAATCCTGAGCTAAGCCTATCAGTTAATATATCTGTGTGCAAAGGTTTGGGGGATCATTTGCTTTATATATAATAAGGCACAAGCCCCCAACTATTGTATCCTTTTTAATTTAATTTGATTTGAAAGTGCAGAGACTATCCCGAAACTCGATTTGAAAATCGATGTATTCATTACAGGGAGTACGCCCAAGTGGGTGGAAGCGGAGGTTACCTAGAACAGGTAAAGATATAGTCCGATCTTATAGGAAACTATGAGCTGGAGAGGCATGACCTTTTCCGGGTAAGAAGTAACGCATCTTACTGAACAACCAATGACTGGAAAAAATAGTATTGCCGGTCACCCAAAATACAAATTGTCGGGGAGAGTAGTATTAGCTAGTCCATTCCAATCAATTTGTAATCAAACAGCCAAATCAGCATGGGATGAAGGAAATAGACCTGATCAACTTTTTGTTCATTCTAAAATCGAAATGCTATGTGAAACCTTCAAAAAAAAAGAGGATGAACCCCTTAAAATCAATATCGAGACCACACTTAAAGATAAAGATCTGCCTACATCAAAGGAATTGGTAGTACACAGCACCTATGATCAAATCCTGAATTTAAACCATAAACAGATGGAAACATTTGATTATATTTTTATTGATGAGGTACACACTTTTCCAAATAGCCTCAACTATAGAGCTGAAGTGATTGGAAATTTTATATATCATTTACTAGATTTTGTTGCCAGTAAACCCAAAAGTAAAACGAAGATAATTTTTATGTCTGGGACACCTAGCGTAGAGTATTTAGTGATACAAGATCTCATGCAAGATTTTAAAATTAAGCATCTATATCAAGTAATAAAAATAGCAAAGGAATATAAAGCTAAACCAAAAATAAAACTGATGCATCTCGATACTCGTACAGATGTTGAAAGAACAGATGCTGTAATTTCTCAAATAAATACTTATTTAAAAGAAGGGAGAAAAGTATGTCATATTTTTAATAAAAAGGCAAGTATGGATAACCATATCAGAGAAATTCAGAAAAAATTAGGAGAACATTTAAAAATAGGGCTATTCTATTCAGGCTCTAATGGCGAGTGTACTAATAATATTCTTTCAGGAAAATTCGATGATTATGACGTTGTTCTAGCAACAACTTATTTCTTTAATGGATTAAATATTAATAGTGACAACCTTTCAGAAGATGATCTTAAACAAGGAAAAACCTCTACACAGAAATATGGAGTAGTTATTGATCTTGGCAAACAGCATACTAAAATAAATGCTATAGATGCTATTCAAGCCATGAATAGATTTAGAAATAGACAGTCACGCTGCACTGTGTTTTTACCTCCTTTATTTAAAGATGATTCAAAGCATCCAACAAGAAAATTTAATTATGGAAATACTGGAAGTATAGCTTTAGGACTCAATAGATTTAACTATCCAATACTAACAAATTGCAAAAATGCAAAAACTTTTATAGCAGAGAAAAAAGAGGATGAAGTGAAAATTTATTCGAGAGAAATGATTCGAAATAACCCTGAATCTGTATCCATGATTGCTATCGATCAATTAACTACACAGGAAAAAAATAGGAAATGTATTTTAGACAAATTTGAAGGTCAACTGAGTATTTATGATGATTGGTTTCATTCAATAGATGGTTATCATTATTTAGCACAAGAAGCTGGATTCTTATCGATTATTTGGAATAAAACTATTGGTGAACCTCTGAAGAAAATGACAAAAGATCAAATTGATATAGAAAATAAAGTTGTGAGTAATTTTATTAATGATCATAAAGCTTTAAATTATTTACAAAATCAATTAGAACCAGATAAAAGAATTCTTGTACGAGCTTCCAATGTTGTAACTGATCCTCAAAGCGATAAATTAGGTAATTTTCATGTGGTGGATAGGCGAAATGGAAAATATATTGTGGAAGGAGATTTCCATTATTCTCATGAAAGAATGTTGAATCAATTAATATCTAGCCATTTAAGTTTCGCTTATTGGTATGGGCCTGAAAAAGGAATAGTACTTTTGCGTTATTCAACAAATCCTAAAAAGAGCTTACTTGCTAATAACAGTAAAAGATATATAGATGCTATCACAACTTATGTACAGCAATGTAGAGCTTGTGCAAGTCCATATAATTTAAGAGGCAAAAACTTTTTTAAGGCATTAGATACTTTATCCGATAAAGACATCGGTATTATAAAATGTGAATCACCTCTAGAGGTAACCCTGACTATTAAAAGTGAAACGTTATCAAAATCAATTCGAGATATGTGGGCTAAACAGCAATATGATAGGATTCATTTTAATATAAAAAATTTAAATGGGTGGAATAAAAATGAATTATCAGATTATTATGATAATCCAGAGCAATTAAAAAAACAGGATATTGAAGAATTGAACAATGAGTTAAAATATCTCTGTTACTACACTCCATTAAAATATGACAAAACAGGAAAGATAAAATCATATGAAACCTTTATCATTCCTAAAGTGTTGTATAGTGAATACCTAATTAAAGTATGGGAAAAAGAAGAGAAACCCGTTTGTCCTGAATTATCCAATCTAGAGAATAACAAAAAAGAATTGGATAGGTTTTGTGAAGATGTTCTGGATAAATTAAATATTTATACAAAATCTAAAAATTCCAGTATCCCATCTTTTTTAGAAAACTATACTAAGCTGAAAAATTTTTTAATAGATAAGAAAATACAAGACTGTATTGATTATGTACAATCTTTACAAACAAATAAAATTAATAATATATTAATGACAGAAATACTCAACAAACTAAGCCATGATCTAAGTAAATTAGATAACCTTTTACTGACTGCTTTTAAAACAGCAGAATACACAACGCATGAAGATCTTAAAAACTTAGGATATAATCCTTTTATAAAAAATGTGTTTTTATGCAAGGAAGACTTTAAACTGGAAAGTCTAAATGAAGAGCTAACTTTTAATCTAAAAGGCAAAAGTGAACATGAAATTTACGATAGCATCAAAGCTAACGATAATACATTCATTAAGTCAAAAAGAAATTCATATGATAACAGTACAGTGAAAGATTGTTTTATAGTGCTGGATAAAAATTCTGATATTATTTTTTCAAACTTCTCTTGTAGCAAAGCGATTGGGTTCTTGTGTAACTATGGCTCAAATTCTAAAAATGATAAATTCGTTATGAAGGACGGTTCTGTGCCAAAAAGAGAGTTTAATAAAGGGGTTTACAATCCAAATACATTTCGAAGAGATTATTATAACAATAGCAATAATAGTAAAACATTAAAGAATTATAGTATAAAAATTCATCCTGTTAAAGTGAAAGATTATGTTGATTATGTAAAATCTCTTAAAACTAAAACGTCAAAAAAAAGTATAAAAAATTAGTGAAATCTTAGACTATAACTGAGTTCTACTAAGTGTATTCTATAGAAACTCTGGAGTCCATGTAAATGATTATGTTCAATCCCTACTTAAAATTTATTAGAAAACAAACCAACCCATATCGGGTTGGTTTTCTCTTCTTTAATGCAAAACGTTTTTTCTTTTTCTCCTCCAGATTAACAATAGTTTGCAGCCATCACTTATCATTCTTGAAATTAATTCGTTTGCACAATCTTTCTGTTCCATATTATATATGTTTTTATGATTATTTTTATAAGGTTTTTAAAAAATGCAAAAGTCCTGAAAAACTTAAGTATCAAAAGTTCTAAATAAAATAGAAATACTAAGTATTTTGCGTAATCTGATAATTCACTAAATAATGTTATAACTTATCTCCTGTTCAATACGAAAAGTTAATTGTTAAGATTTTTAATAAGAGGAGAGCCTTGCTTCAATTTTTAAGAATATATGAAAAGTCTAATTTGTTGTACCTATGTTGTACCTAATGAAAAAAGCCTTTCAAAGAAAAATCTTGAAAAGCCTTTTAGTACTCAAGGTGGGAATCGAACCCACACTCTCGAAAGAACTGGATTTTGAATCCAGCGCGTCTACCAATTCCGCCACTTGAGCTTCTTTAAATTGGTTTGCAAATTTACTAAATATTTTTAACTTATAATGAGAAAATTTAATTTCAAACTCAATAAATTATTTCTACTTTTGTGAACTCACAACAACACTACAAAAATCATATCTTATGATCATCAGCTCTCTTGCACCAAAACTTTTTGGTTGCAGACAAAGTACAGTTTTAGCCCACAAAATAGCCAAAGAATATAATACAGAGTTAGGAAACGTAATAACTACTTACTTTAGTGATGGAGAATTTCAGCCAGCATTCGAAGAATCAGTTCGTGGAAGACGTGTATTTATAATTGGTTCTACTTTTCCTAATGCAGACAACTTAATGGAAATGTTACTAATGTTAGACGCTGCTAAAAGAGCTTCTGCAAGACACATTACAGCTGTTATGCCATATTTTGGTTGGGCAAGACAAGATAGAAAAGACAAACCTAGAGTAGCTATAGGAGCAAAATTGGTCGCAAAATTACTAGAATCTGCTGGTGCAACAAGAATAATGACAATGGATTTACATGCAGATCAAATTCAAGGTTTTTTTGAAAAACCTGTAGATCATCTTTTTGCCTCTACTATTTTTATGCCATATATAGAAAGCTTAAATTTAGAAAATTTAACCATTGCATCACCAGATATGGGTGGTTCTAAAAGAGCATATGCTTATTCAAAACATTTACTTTCTGATGTTGTAATTTGTTATAAACAAAGAAAAAAAGCCAATGTAATTGGTCATATGGAACTAATTGGTGATGTAGAAGGTAAAAATGTAGTACTGGTTGATGATATGATTGATACTGGAGGCACTTTAGCTCATGCAGCAAATTTAATGAAAGAAAGAGGAGCCGAAAGTGTGCGTGCCATATGTACACATCCTATTCTCTCTGGAGGAGCTTATGAAAAAATTGAAAACTCTGCCTTAACAGAATTAATTGTTTCTGACACAATACCTTTAAAACAAGAGACATCTAAAATAAAAGTTGTATCTTGCGCCCCATTATTTGCGAATGTTATGCACAAAGTGCAAGATAACACGTCAATTAGTGGACAATTTTTAATGTAAATTTTTAATAAAAAGTAATGAAATCAATTACAATTAAAGGATCAAAAAGAGAAAGCGTGGGCAAAGTAGCTACTAAAGCCTTACGTAATGCTGGAATGGTTCCTTGCGTTATATACGGAGGAGAAACACCAATTCACTTTTCAGCAGAAGAAAAAGCGTTTAAAAACTTGGTGTATACTCCAAATGTATACACAGCAAGTATTAATGTTGATGGACAAAAAGTAAATGCAATTTTACAAGACATTCAATTTCACCCTGTAAGTGATAAAATCTTGCACGTAGATTTTTATCAATTATTTGATGATAAAGAAATTACAATGAACATTCCTGTTCGTTTGGTAGGTAAGTCTAAAGGTGTTGCAATCGGTGGTGCTTTACGTCACAATGTTCGTAAAATGAAGGTAAAAGCTTTACCTGCTAATTTACCAGATTTTATTGAAGCAGATATTACCGAATTACAAATCGGAAATAAATTATATGTTACTGCTTTAAAAAACGATAATTTTACGATTATGCACCCAGATAATACTGTAGTTGCTCAGGTAAGAATGTCTCGTAACGCTAGTAAAGTAGAAACTACAGAAGAAGAGTCTTAAAAAAGACTACAACAATTTTTTATCAAGCGTTACTTACTAGTAACGCTTTTTTTTATTTTAATTTTATTTAAAATCTATTTTCCTAAACGTATTTTGGTTTAAAAACAACCTTACATATATCAGAATAAGATATTATTTTTGCATAATGAAACTCAAAAACTTCTTTTTTAAAATATTTAAACTTAAAAGAGAAACTAAAGAAGAATTAATGAAAAAGTTTTTAATTGTTGGCCTAGGAAATATTGGCGATAAATACACAAATACACGTCATAATATTGGTTTTAAAATTGTTGATGAAGTTGCTCAAGAACATAATGCTACTTTTGAAACTGAAAAATTAGGTGATGTTGCTACATTTCGTTTTAAAGGCAGAACTTTTATCCTACTAAAACCTAGTACCTATATGAATTTAAGTGGAAAAGCACTTAAATATTGGATGCAAAAAGAAAACATTGAAATCGATAATATATTGGTTGTTACTGATGATTTAAACATCGATTTTGGCACCATTAGAATTAAAGCAAAAGGTAGTGATGGTGGCCATAATGGACTTAAAGACATTCAAGAAAAATTAGGTACAAATAAATATCCAAGATTTCGTTTTGGTGTAGGTGCTAATTATTCTAAAGGAAGACAAGTAGATTATGTACTTGGCGAATGGAATAAAGAAGAAATAAGCCAATTGATAGAGCGTTTACCAACATCAGCCAAAGCAATTACTTCTTTTGGCACTGCTGGTTTAGCAAATACAATGAATACTTTTAACGGAAAATAATTGTCTAAAATCAACTAAAAAATCAGAAAAACTAAAGAAATAACTTTTCTGATTTTTTATGTTACATTTTACTCGTTTCTAGTAAAACCTATATTTAGCGTTTTATAAATAGTATTAGAGCCTTCAGCAGTTTCGCTATCTTGTGTAATACTTATAATATTTTCGGTAAATGTTTCAATATTAAATGTACCTTCTAAAAAATCTCCAGTTGTTGGAGCAAAGTTAATGGTGTTGTTTAAAGTATTGATTTGATATGTACCTTCTGAATCTATAGTTAACAGCACTTCGTCTGTTGTGGTTGACCCTCCATTTGGTGTAGTAGTTTTTATCTCTCTGAATAATCCACTAACCTTATAAGTTCCGCTTGCTGTAATATCAAATGAAATTTGAAAATTTGCACCAACAATTGTTGATGTAGCCAAATCTACAACTGCTCCAGAAGAAGAGGTTGCTGTTTCGCTTTCGTTACCAGTTAAACTACTTACTTCGTAACTCCCTGCAATATTTGCATTCGATAATAAATATTGTGGTTCATTATCAGTATCGCTACAACTTAAAACGCTTAACGATAAAAAAAGTATGAAAATAAATTTAAGATTTTTCATAAGAATAAATTTTTGTCAAATATAACGTGTAAATCCTAACACTATTGTGTTTAAATGTTACCAATTTGCTAAAACTAATTTTCGCTAGCAAACCATTCTGCAAAACTAGTATCTGTTTCTTGCAACTTAATAGAGTGTAATTTAATGTTCTCTGGCAAACGTTTTTTTATTTTTTTAGCAAAATCAATCACCATCATTTCACTAGTTGGTTGGTAATCTACTAAAATAACATGGTGCCCTCTATCACTTAATTCTTTGGCTAATTCTACATGTGGTGTATTCTTATTAAATACTGTTGCATGGTCAAAAACATCAACAACCTCTTCGTTAACAATCTTTTTTAAATCGCCAAAATCGATTACCATACCAAACTTTACATTGTTGCTGTCTTTAATTGGTTTTCCAGAAACGGTTACAGAAAGTTTATAAGAATGGCCATGAACATTTTTACACTTGCCATCATAACCATATAATGCGTGTCCTGTTTCAAAATTAAACTGTTTGGTAATTCTAATTGTACTCATTAACGTCTGTTTCTAAATTTGTTGTAAAAGTATGTAATAACTAGAAATACTGCTAATCCTATAAATAAATAATCACCTCCCATATGTTAATCCTTTAAAAAATCTTGTAAAACATCTGCAATTTTTCTGTTATCTGATAATTGCGGAATCTTATTTTGCCCACCAAATTTGCCTATGGATTTCATATACGCATGAAAACCTCCTTTTTTTACTTTTCTAATGATTAACGGACGTAATACTTTACCTTCAATCAAATCGAAATAATAAATATTTTGTGCTTGCATAGAAGCATCTACTTTTGCTGCAAATTCTTCTAGATTTTCGGGTTCGTTTTCAAATTCTACAAACCATTCGTGATAAGGCAAACCACTTTCTGGGTTTACTTGGGGTGCAACTGTAAACTCGCTAATATTAATATCTGTGCCTTTAATCGCATCATTTAATGCTTTTTCTACTTCTTTACCAATTACGTGTTCGCCAAAGGCGGATATAAAATGTTTTATACGACCTGTAACTTTAATTCTAAAGGGTTTTGTTGATGTAAACTCTACTGTATCTCCAATATTATATCCCCATAAACCTGCTGTAGTGTTTAAAATGATGACATAATTTATCCCAATTTTTACATCTCTGATGGAAATTCTGGTTGGGTTTTCATCAAAGAATTCAGTTGCAGGAATAAATTCATAGAACATTCCAGAATTGAGTTGCAACAACATTCCTTTTTCTTTTTGCGAATCTTGGTAGGCGATAAAACCTTCTGATGCTGGATACAATTCGATATAATCGATTTTTTTACCAATTAAACTTTCGAATTTGTTTTTATAAGGTTCAAAATTTACACCACCATAAATAAAGAAGTTAAAATTCGGGAACAATTCTGAAACCTTTTTACCGGTTTTTTCTATCAGTTTTTCGAAATACATTTGTACCCAAGAAGGAATTCCGCTAATTACAGACATGTCTTCATTTAGGGTTTCTTCTACAATAGCGTTTACTTTGGTATCCCAATCTTCTATGCAATTGGTTTCCCAGCTTGGCAAACGATTTTTTAGCAAGTATTTTGGTACGTAATGTGCTACAATTCCACTTAATCTGCCTAATTTAACTCCATTTTTATCGCTTAAAACTGGGCTACCTTGTAAGAAAATCATTTTTCCATCTACAAAACTTGCATCATTTTTTTCTACAATGTAAAACAACAAAGCATTTCTGGCAGCTTTAATATGCGTTGGCATAGATTCTTTGGTAATCGGAATGTATTTTGCCCCAGAAGTTGTTCCCGAAGTTTTTGCAAAATATAAGGGTTTACCTGGCCAAAGCACATCAGATTCACCTTCTACAATTCGATCTACATATGTTCGTAAACCTTCGTAATCTGATACTTTTACGCGCTTCTTAAAATCATCATAAGAAGTAATGTTTTTAAAATCGTGATCTTTACCAAAAGCTGTATTTTTTGCTTTTGAAATTAAATTTTTAAAAACTTTATCTTGCGTTTTATAAGGATTATTAGCCCACTTAAAAACTCTTTTTGTAGCAATTTTAGCAAACGGAATAGCAAATACAGACTTTATACTCATTATTTAAAATCGATTAAATTTGTAGGATTTACGGCATAACCTCCACTCCAAAGTTCAAAATGTAAATGCGGGCCAGTTGTTAACTCGCCAGTTGAACCCACACTTGCAATAACTTCTCCAGATTTTACAAAATCTCCTTGTTGTTTTAATAAGTTTCCATTGTGTTTGTACACAGAAATATAATCTTGTGCATGTTTTAAAATAATAACATAACCCGTTTCTGTATTCCATCCAGAAAAAATAACAGTTCCGTCTGCAATAGCCTTAACAGGTGTATTATTTTTTGCAACAATATCTACTGCTAAATGATTGGTTGTTGGATCGAATTCTTGCGAAATTGTTCCGCTTAAAGGTGCAAAAAACACAATTTTAACGTTTGTTGCAGCATTATTTTGAATCGGAAAACGATCTTGACTTTCTATTTTTTCTCTAAAAATTGAATCTTCTTTTGTTGCATATAACAAACTATCTTGTATAATTATTTTTTCTGATGATACAACAACAGTATCTATAATTTCTGGTTCTATCTCTCCGTTTAAAATGGGTTGCAGCGCCTTTGTATAATCGTTTATTACATCTAACTTCTTTTTTAAAGAGTCTGTTTGTATGGCCAATTTAGCTGCTTTAATTTTTAATTCTGTAGAAGAATAACCAGGAATATATTCTTTTATTGGTGTAAAAGTGATGATAAAAGTAGTAACTAAAATTAATAAAAAAGACAAAACACCACCTAAAACAAATACGTTTAAAACCGATAATTTTAAAGAAAAACGTTCTTCAAAAGTATCTTCGTTTAAAACCACCAACCTGTATTTATCAGTTAGTTTTTGTTTTAACTTTCCTTTCTTTTTGGCCTTATTATCCACTAAATTATCTTTAATTTATAAGAGTTAAACGTAAAAATAACGAAACTATTTTTTATAAAAATTCATTTCGTCTATATATTGCCAAACTTCATTGGTTAACATCGGTTTCATGTTCTTTTTGGCTTTAATTCCGTTTCTAATCATTGTTGATGAAATTTGCACAATTGGAGCATCAACCTTATGAATTTTAGGATTGTTTTTAAATTGATGTTCTACTGTGCCTTCTGCAATTCTTGGATACACATAAATGTGGTGATGCTCTAAAATAGTTTCGTAATTTTTCCATTTATGGAAACTTTTTAGATTGTCTTCGCCCATAATTAAGCAAAATTCTTTATTCGGATATTTGTCAGTAATATGTGCTAAAGTATGTACTGTATAATTGGGTTGTGGCAATTTAAACTCAATATCAGAAGGTTTTATTTTAGCATAATTTTCTGTTGCTCTATACACCAACTCAAATCTATGATGATTTTCTAATAACGAGCTTTTCTTTTTAAATGGATTATGAGGTGTTACCACCATCCAAATTTCATCTAAATCTGAATATTCTACCATATAATTGGCAATAATTACATGCCCAACGTGAATTGGATTGAATGTACCAAAATATAAACCTATTTTACTCATTTTTTTTGAAGATGATAGAAAAAAGATAAAAGAAAATAGACCTTTTACTTGCCCCTAATTTGTCTTTAATCTTTTTTCTTTACTCTATTTTCTTTGTTCTATTTTAAATCTAAAAAATCACCAACCAATTGTTCTGCTTCTTTTAAAGCAACATCTAATTCGTAATTTTTAATAATTTTATCGAATTGAGGTGCAGTTGCCAATTCTACAGAAGCTTTTGCAATGCGCATATTAATTTTTTCTTCGCTTTCTGTTTTACGCTTTTTTAAACGTATTTTAAGTTCATCTACACTTGGTGGTTTTACAAAAACAGATAACGTTTCTTCTGGAAATTTCTTTTTAATTCTTAATCCGCCAGCAACATCAATATCAAAAATAACATGTTTTTTTAAAGCCCAAATACGTTCTACTTCTGTTTTTAAAGTACCATAAAAATTATCTCTATACACTTCTTCCCACTCTAAAAAATCGTCATTTTTAATATGGTTTTTAAATTCTTTTAATGAAATAAAATAATAATCTACTCCGTCTTTTTCTGTACCTCTAGCTTCTCTAGAAGTTGCAGAGATAGAAAACTCTAAATTAAATTTTTCTTGTTTTAGTAAATGACGAACAATTGTTGTTTTACCAGAACCTGAAGGTGCTGAAAACACGAATAACTTTCCTTTAAAACCTGACATAAATTTTGTTTTAGTTGCTACTTTTTGGTTGATGAATTTTACTACTATCTAAAAACCATCAACCAAAAACTAATTAGAGTACATTTAAAATCTGTTCTTTAATCTGTTCTAACTCGTTTTTCATTTGAATAACCGCTTTTTGCATTGGTGCAAAATTGGCTTTAGAACCTGTTGTATTTATTTCACGACCCATTTCTTGAACAATAAATCCTAATTTTTTACCATTAGAATCTGGCGAATCTAAAGTTTCTAAAAAGTAATTTAAATGGTTTTCTAAACGCACTTTTTCTTCATTAATATCTAATTTTTCTAGATAGTAAATCAATTCTTGTTCAAAACGATTTTCATCAGTATCTACTTTTAAATCGTTTATTGCTTTTTGCAAACGGGTTTTTACATTGTCAATTCTATCTGTATCTAAAGCTTTAACTTCTTCTAAATACATTTTAATATTAGCCACTCTTTCTTTAAAATCAATTTCTAAAGAAGCAGCTTCATCAATTCTATATTGTACAATATCTTTAATGGCTTCGTCTATACTTTTATCAATCAGATTCCATTCGTTTTCATCTAATTCTTCGCGCTCAGTTTTTAAAGCATCTGGCATTGTAACTGCCATTTTTAACAGCTCAATATCGCCTTCAGAACCCACAAACAGCGTGTTTCTTAATTGCTGCATGTATTCTTTTACAACTCCTTTATTTATAGAAGTAGACGTTTCATCTGCAGTCATTTCTACAAAAATTGAAAAATCTACTTTACCTCTTTGTAAAGATTTAGCGAGTTTTTTTCGAACAGCAAGTTCTTTCTCTTTATAATAAGAAGGTATCCTTACGTTTAAATCTAAGTTTTTACTGTTTAGAGATTTTATTTCTATAGTTACTTTTTTGGTTGTTAATTGCAACACAGATTTTCCATAACCTGTCATAGATTGAATCATACAAAGCTTCATTTTAAATGAACAGCAAAGATAAGTTTTTATTTGGTTGATTTATACCCATCTTTAGTAACTAAATAAACGCCCAAAAAGATGATAATTGTAGCCACAACTTTAACAAAACTTAAAGAATCGCTACCAACCAAAAGCGCATAAATTGTTGCTATTACTGGTTGTAAATAAATAAAAACACCTACTGTTGTGGGTTTTAATTTGGTAAGTGCAAATAAATTAAAAAGATAAGTTACGCATGTAGTTAATAAAACCACAAAGCCAACTTTATAGTAAATGGTTGTTGGCATTGTTTGCCAATTGATTTCTATAGCTTCTTGAATACTAAAAGGAACAATGTAAATTACACCAAATAAATACAACCATTTTACAAATAGTATTGGATGATATTTAGTAGCTAACTTTTTTACCAATACCAAATACAAACCAAAAGAAACTGCATTTAGAAAGACTAAAAAATTTCCTAGAACTACATCTTTTCCGTCTAAATTTGATGAATTTCCGTACAAAATAAGAATAATTGCTCCAAACAAACCCACAAACACACCAACTATTTTTCTATAAGTGAGTTTTTCTTTAAGTAAAATACTCGAAAAAATAAGCACCATAATTGGAGCAATAACAGCAATTACAGATGCATTTATAGGCGTTGTTAAACTTAAGCCTTTAAAAAAAGAAAGAAAATTAATACCAACCCCAAAAAATGCAGCAAATGCTATCTTTTTAAAATCTTCTTTTTCAATTGATTTCTCTTTTACAAACAAACCTAAGGTCCAAAAAATAATAGTTGCCCCTGTTACACGCAAAAAAATAAATCCAAATGGTTTTACATAATTTGGCATTACATCTTTTGCAATGGAATAATTTAAGCCATAAATAAGAGCCACAATAAATAAGGCTAATATGGCTAAATTTCTTGAATTCATCTTCTTTTTTTGAATTGCTAAATTGATGATAATTTTAGAGAATGGTTTAACAAAAATGATATTCTTTACTTATACTAAATGTAAATTTTAGTTATAGCTCTACTTATTTTTTTTAAATACCTCTTTTTAATTTGTACACTTTACACAAAGCTAAATTTTACTTTATATTTGTTTTACATACTTTTTTTATGAAAATACATCAGATTGAAAAACAAGATTCTATTTTAAATAAATTTATCTCAGAAATTAGAGATGTAAAAGTTCAAAAAGATTCGTTGCGTTTTCGAAGAAATATAGAAAGAATAGGAGAGATTTTAAGTTACGAATTAAGCAAATCTCTTGCATACAAAAACACTACAATTCAAACTCCTTTAGGCGAAAAAGAAATTCAACTGAGTAATAATAAAATTGTGCTTTGTTCAATTTTAAGAGCAGGTTTACCTCTACACCAAGGTTTATTAAATTATTTCGATGATGCAGAAAATGCTTTTATTTCTGCATATCGTCATCACCCAAAAAACGACACTGATTTTGAAATTGTTGTAGAATATTTTGCAGCACCAGAAATAGAAAACAAAACTTTAATTCTTGCAGACCCAATGTTAGCAACTGGTCAATCTTTAGTTGCTGTTTACGAGGCTATTAAAAAACATGGAACTCCCAAAGAAATTCATATTGTTGCAGTTATTGGAGCCACAGAAGGTGTAGATTTTATACAGAAAAACTTTCCAGAAAATACTCATTTATGGATTGCAGCTATAGACGATAAACTTAATAACAAAGGGTATATTATACCTGGTTTAGGTGATGCTGGCGATTTGGCTTTTGGAGAAAAATTATAGTAAAAATTGCAAAACTAGGCTACCAATTAAAAATAGATAAAGCACAATATTTTTGATGATTTTTTTTTGAATTAACTCAATGCCGTTCGCTAAAATTATAGCTGTAGGAAACAAAATATAAATGATTTCTGAACCATCTTTTTTAGCCAAAATTGATGTAAAAATTGCCAGAACAACAAAATTATAGATCAATAAAATCCAACTTTTTTTAAACGTATTGTTTACAGACAATACTTTTATCGATTTAAAAAACACCGCAATTACTGCACAAATTATGATGCTGCAAAAAAGCCAAACATATTTTGCTTTGGCATAAAATTGAATGTCGAAATTAACATCAAAATTAAAAAGCTGAGTAAATTCTTCTGTTTTATCGTACCAAAAAAAATAAGCAAAATACACCATTAAAGGTGTAATAAAACCAATAATTGGCGATAAAATGGTGCGTATGGTAATTTTATTATGCAGATATATGGCTATATAAATTAGCAAAAACACCAAAATAGAAAGGGGTTCTAAAATAAAAAAGATACCTAGCCAAAAACCGCTATCAAAAAGCTTTTCTAAAACTTTTTTAGAAGAATGTAGACTGTAAATTTTTCGTAAAAAAAGTAAATAAACGATAGATAATAATAAAATATTGTATGCAATAAGTTCTGGTAAAATTACAACCAATAAAATGGTATAGAAAAAATAGGCATAAGAATTATCGAAAGTTAATTTGTTTTTAGAGTTGATAAAATTGAAAAGAAAAAACACAACTAAAAACAAAAGCAGTAATCCTCCGCTTTTTAAGAGATCATCAAAAAGAAATTGATTTAAAAAAAATGCTTTGTAAACACTAAAAACATACCCAATAAAAAAGAAAATCAAGAAAACAATAAAATTGATTGGTTTAGATTTGTTTAAAAAATTGGCTAGCATTATTTCTTTTGTTATTTTTGCAGCGTAAAGATAATTAAGTTATGATAGCAAGCAATATATTTAGATGGATTGGTAGTTTATTTACCGATATTTTATTCTTACCTTTTAACTGGCTTCGTTTGCAAGTAGCTACTGCTGATTTAGGTTGGTGGTTATCAAATGGTGTAAACTGGTTTTTTAGTCTAATTCTTATCGTTTTATTATGGTATTGGATGAAAGAATCTAGAAAGTTCTTAAAAGAAGGAACAGAAGACAGAGCTTAATACTACAATTTGGGAAGTAAAAATAAATTAAAACGTTTCAAAGAGAATGAAACGTTCAAAAATGTCATTCAGCCAACTAGAGACGAAGTTTTAAACAACTTTTCTTATAAAGGCAAATGGCATTCTTTTTTTAACAACAACAATCCTATTGTTGTTGAAATGGGTTGTGGAAAAGGCGAATATACAATTGCTTTAGCTCGTAAAAACCCGAATAAAAACTACATTGGTATAGATATTAAAGGCGCTCGTTTTTGGAGAGGTGCCAAAACTGCTATTGAAGAAAACTTAACAAATGTTGCTTTTGTAAGAACGCAAATTGAGTTGGTTGATTTTATTTTTGCTGAAAATGAAATTTCTGAAATTTGGATTACTTTTCCAGATCCGCAAATAAAATATCAACGTACAAAACACAGAATGACTAATGAAAAGTTTTTAAAGAAATACCACACTATTTTAAGCAAAGATGGTGTTGTAAACTTAAAAACAGATTCTGAATTTATGCACGGTTATACTTTAGGATTATTACATGGTGCAGGCCATGAAATATTATACGCAAACCACAATGTATATAACAATGCAGGTGCACCTGCAGAAGTAACAGAAACCCAAACTTTTTACGAAAATCAATATTTAGAAATTGGGAAACTGATTACTTACATCAAGTTTAAATTAAATTATTAAACTTTTTCTCTTTATTTTTTGGTTGATAAAATATCTGTGCCTAAATATATATTGTCTTTGTTATAATACCAAGCTCTAATTTTAGGCATTTTTATAGCGTTAATAGTTTCTAATCCAGATAGTAAAATATATTCGCCACTATCTTTTGTTTCTTTAAAAAACTGATACACTTCCATTGCATAAGTATCAGGATTAAAATAAAAATACCAAGTATCTTTACCTACTTCTTTGCTGTAAGTTACTTTTAGCACCAAATAATCTTTTCCTTTAAACTGACGTTTTTCTACTTTTTGATGAATGATAGTCCCTTCATCTTTTAACTTCATTGGTAAACCATACAAATACGTATAATAATTTTTATACAATTTAGCTCGCTCACATTTTGCTTTCGCATCTTTTTCTAGCGCTTCTAAAGTTTGATTTTCTTTTACTTTTTCTACACTGCAATCTCCTTTGTGGATTGTATATGTATTGATAACTGTATCTCTTTTAGCGGTTACAGAAAAGTATTCTTTAGGTAAATTAATAGTGATTTTACTTTCTCTAGGTGCGCCTTTAGGGGTTTCCATAGTTACAAACAACTCACCATTAAAGGTTTCCCAATTTCCATTTGGGTCGTGAAATTGAATGGCTTTAGCTAATAATTCATCACCAGTAATTTCTTGAGAAAGTATTGTTGATGATAATAAAAGGAATAGAAGTGTGGTTAGGTTTTTCATACTTTAAAAGTAATAAAAATACATAAACGAAAAGACCCCACAGGTTTTAAAAACCTGTGGGGTCTGAAAAATATTATATAGTTTTCTTATTCTTGAATATCGAGTTTTAAACTCAATTCTTGCAATTGCTCATCATCTATAAAAGCTGGTGCATCAATCATCACATCTCTACCAGAATTATTTTTTGGGAATGCAATAAAATCACGAATGGTTTCTTGACCTCCTAAAATAGCAACCAATCTGTCTAAACCAAAAGCTAAACCTCCATGAGGTGGTGCTCCATACTCAAAAGCATCCATTAAGAAACCAAATTGAGCTTTGGCTTCTTCTTCAGAAAAACCTAAATGTTTTAACATTGTTGCCTGAATTTCTTTATCGTGAATTCTGATTGAACCTCCACCAATTTCATTACCATTTAAAACTAAATCATAAGCATTTGCCTTCACTTCTCCTGGTTTAGAATCTAATAATTCTAATTGACCAGGTTTTGGTGAGGTAAATGGATGGTGCATTGCATGGTAATGACCTGTTTCTTCATCTAACTCTAATAATGGAAAGTCGATAACCCAAAGAGGAGCAAATACTTTAGGATCTCTTAATCCTAAACGTTCTGCTAATTCCATACGTAAGGCAGACATTTGTGTTCTTACTTTATTGGTTTCACCAGATAAAATACAGATTAAATCACCTGGTTTTGCACCTGTTACTTCTGCCCATTTTGCTAAGTCTTCTTGGTCGTAAAACTTATCCACAGAAGATTTAAAAGTACCATCTTCGTTTACACGACAATAAACCATACCTAAAGCGCCTACTTGAGGTCGTTTTACCCATTTTATGATGTTGTCTATCTGTTTTCTTGTATATGCATTTCCACCAGGAACTGCAATACCAACTACTAATTCTGAGTTATTAAAAACTCCAAAATCTTTGTGTTGTGTTACTTGATTTAACTCGCCAAACTCCATTCCAAAACGGATGTCTGGTTTATCATTTCCATACAAACGCATGGCATCATCAAACAACATTCTTGGAAACTTCTCTACCTCTACTCCATTAATTTCTTTTAATAAATGACGTGTTAATCCTTCAAAAATATTTAGAATATCTTCTTGCTCTACAAAGGCCATTTCACAGTCTATTTGTGTAAATTCTGGCTGTCTGTCTGCACGTAAATCTTCATCTCTAAAACATTTTACAATCTGAAAATATTTATCCATTCCACCAACCATCAACAATTGTTTAAAGGTTTGTGGCGATTGTGGTAAGGCATAAAACTGACCTTCGTTCATTCTAGAAGGCACTACAAAATCTCTTGCGCCTTCTGGAGTAGATTTAATTAAATATGGCGTTTCTACTTCTATAAATTCTTGATCAGACAAGTATTTACGAACTTCCATAGCTACTTTATGACGAAAAATTAAACTGTCTTTAACAGGATTTCTTCTAATATCTAAGTATCTATATTTCATTCTGATGTCTTCTCCTCCATCAGTTTTATCTTCTATGGTAAAAGGTGGTAATTTTGCTGCGTTTAAAATTTCTAACTCAGAAACTAAAACCTCAACCTCGCCAGTTGCTATATTTTTGTTTTTCGATTCGCGCTCAATAACAGTACCTTTTACTTGAATTACAAATTCCCTACCCAAAGATTTTGCTTTTTCAATCATTGCAGCTGGTGTGCGCTCTTCATCAAAAATTAACTGTGTAATTCCATATCTATCTCGCAAATCTACCCAAACCATAAACCCTTTGTCTCTTGATTTTTGTACCCAACCTGCTAGCGTAACTTCTGTATTTATGTGTGATGCTCTTAACTCACCACAAGAATGACTTCTATACATTTCTTATTTATTAAAGCGCAAATTTAAAACTTAAAATTTGCTTGTGAAAGATTGAGCTAATTTAGTTTTATCTTTGTTTTATTTTTAGATTTATGAGCAAATTATATTTAGTACCAACACCCATTGGTAATTTAGAAGATATGACTTTTAGAGCCATAAAAGTTTTAAAAGAAGTTGATTTTATACTTGCAGAAGACACAAGAACCAGTGGAAAACTCTTAAAGCATTTTGAGATTGCTACGCAGATGCACAGTCATCATATGCATAATGAACATAAATCGATTGAAGGTATTTTAAATAGAATTAAAAGCGGAGAAACTTGCGCTGTTATTTCTGATGCTGGAACTCCTGCAATTTCAGACCCTGGGTTTTTATTAACGAGAGCTTGCGTAGAAAATGATATTGATGTAGAATGTTTACCAGGTGCAACTGCTTTTGTGCCAGCTTTGGTAAATTCTGGTTTGCCTAATGATAAATTTGTTTTTGAAGGATTTTTACCTGTAAAAAAAGGAAGACAAACTCGTTTTTTACTCTTAGCTGAAGAAACAAGAACCATGATTTTTTACGAATCTCCTCATAAATTGGTAAAAACTTTAGGACATTTTATTGAATATTTTGGTGCTGACAGAAAAGTTTCTGTGTCTAGAGAACTCACCAAAATGTTCGAAGAAACTGTAAGAGGAACAGCCACAGAAGTTTTGGCTCATTTTACAAAAAAACCACCTAAAGGTGAAATTGTTGTTGTTGTTGAAGGAAAATCTCCTAAATAAGTTATTAAAATCACTACTAACCAGATTAGTAGTGATTTTTAGTTCAAAGAAACCGTAATTACAATTTTTTAGTAGTAATTACAATTACTCCATGTTTCGCTTTGTATTTTTTCATGGCTTGTTCTCCTTTAAAAATTTCCATTTTTTCTATTTTTTCAGGAGTTAAACCATCTAAAGATTTTCTGTTTGATACTTTTCCATCAATAATAATCATTGGAGCTGGTTTATCATCACCTAAATCTCCATTCTGTCTTATCTTGATGTTGGTAAAATCCATAGTTTTTGATGCTTTTGTAGTTATTAAAATAGCACCATTTGCAGCATCGTATTTCTTAATAGCTTCTTCTCCTTTTATCACATTAATAGAAGCAATTTTACTTTGATCTATTAGTTCTACAGGAAAATCGAACTTTTTACCATCTACAAATACTTTAGGTTTTTTGCCGTCTTTTACTTTTATATAGATATTCTCTTTTTCCTCTTTATCTTGAGCATTTACTGCAGAAAATGACAACATAAATAAAAAGAATGTAAATAATAATTTTTTCATGGTTTTAAATATTTAAGGTTTATAAACTTATTCAATTAGAGTTATTCAGGTTTCGTATACACAACCACCAAATCGTTTTCTAAAATAATTTGATACTGTTTTTTAGGTTGGTTATTGGCTACAAACATATTTTTAGCTTCGTTTAATAATGCTTGTTTTTCAGAAATCGATAATGTGTTTTCATTTTTTGTATTGATGATTAAAGTGACTAACAACACAATTGATGCTGCCACAGAAAAGAAACCGAGTTTTATTCTTTTGGCTTGGGTCTGTTTTTTATCAAACGATTCCCATAATTTTTCATTAAAATGATCAGGCGCATTTCTTTTGTTTTCTTTTACAAAATTGGCTATTGATTGTATTTCAGTATGTGATTCGTTAACATGTTCAAACAAAAACGCTTCTTCTTTTAAAGTGCTTTTACCTGCCTTGTATTTATCTATCAAATTATTAATATGCTCCTCGCTCATAATGGTAATTTTTTTCTAATGCAACACCTATTTGTTTTCTTGCTCTCGAAAGCAAAACCCTAACATGTTCAATTTTAAGACACAATGCTGATGCTATTTCTGTAAACTCATAACCATCTACATCTCTCATTAAAAACACCTCTTTTTGTTGTTCTGGTAATGTTTCTAAAATTTTATAAATGATGGTGTTCAGTTCTTTCCATTCAAGATTTTCAGTTTCATTTGACGATTTTAAAACCTTTAATTCGGATGTTGAATCTTCTAAAATCAAAGCTTTTTTTCTAAGTAAATCAATACAATAATTACGCGCAGTTAAGATTACAAAACCCTTTATATTTGGATGATTCTCTAGTTTTTTTCTTTTCTGCCATAATTTTATCATAATTTCTTGTATAGCGTCTTCTGCTTTAGAATTACTGCCTAACAAACGCGCAACCATAGGAAACAATCGTTCTGACAAAGAAAATACCTGAAGTTTAAAATCTTGTTTGGTCATTATATATAGATAACGCAGAAATGTAAAGTTTTATAACAAAGAATGTAACTTTTATTTTAAAATTTATAGTAATAGTTTTAATTAGAGAAAGCTAATCTATTGTATTTTTTATATTATGGCAGATCCTCTTTATGCATTTTAACAAGCAAAAATTAGATTAGAATTTAAGAGAACTAAAATTTCATGTACTTCGCATTTATCAGTAAAAAGCAAACAATCAATTATAAATCCTAAAGCATTTGTTTTACAGAAATTGTTTTATTTTTGAATCGAAACAATATACTTTTAAACAACATGAATTATAGAAAATTAGGTAAAACAAACTTAAAAGTATCAGAAATAAGCCTTGGAACTTGGCAAGTTGGTGGCAAATGGGGAAGTGACTTTAGCTTTGATAATGCAGAAAAAATTATCAACACAGCTATAGATCATGGAATTAATTTTATAGATACTGCAGATGTTTATAGCGAAGGATTAAGTGAAAAAACGGTTGGTAAAGTTATTCGCTCTCGTTCTGAAGAAATATACGTTGCTACCAAATGCGGAAGACAATTAAACCCACATACAAATGCTTCGTACACAACTGCAGCTTTAAGAAAATTTGTAGAAAATAGTTTATCTAATTTAGGTTTAGAAAGAATCGATTTAATTCAATTGCACTGCCCACCAACAGAAGTATACAGTCGTCCAGAAATTTTTGGTTTGTTCGATGATTTAACTAAAGAAGGAAAAATTAGAAATTATGGTGTTAGTGTAGAAAAAGTAGAAGAAGCTCTAACAGCAATAGAATTTAAAGGTGTTAGTACTGTTCAAATTATTTATAACATGTTTCGTCAAAAACCAAATGAATTATTTTTTAGCGAAGCAAAAAAGAAAAACGTTGGTATTATTGCACGTGTCCCTTTAGCTAGTGGTTTACTAACCGGAAAGTTTAATAGAGAAACAACTTTTAATAAAGATGATCATCGATTTTTTAACAGAAAAGGAGAAGCCTTTGATAAAGGAGAAACGTTTTCTGGAATAGATTATAACTTGGGTTTACAAGCAGTAGAGGAGTTGAAAGAAATATTTAAAGGAAATGAAAATTTAGTTCACAAAGCATTACAATGGATTTTAGCTTTTGATGAAATTAGTTGTGTAATTCCTGGAGCATCAAGTGTAGATCAATTATTATCTAACCTACAAACAGAAAAAGTAAATGCCATTACTTCTAAAGAAATAAAGTTAACCAAAGCTATTTATGATAAATATATCAAAGCTGAAGTTCACGATTTATGGTAAAAATAAATTTACATTTCACTATAACACCTAAATATGACAACAGTAAAAGACTTTAAAAAAAAGTTAAAAGAAAAGACCGAATCAATTTTATTTGCAGAAACCATGCAAATTATAGAAGAGAATTACAACTTTACACCAACTGCATTTACAAATGGTGAAATCAAAAATAAAGCCGGAGAAAACTCAGGTTCTTGTAAATTATTTGCTTTTGCTATACATCAACAATTAACAAAAGAAGAAACATTAGATTGTTTTGGCGAACATTATAGAGGTGTTTTAGAAGATGAAAAAGGAACATCACACCAAAATATTAGAAATTTTATGAAATCTGGTTTTAAAGGTTTGTATTTTGATAGTGATGCACTAGAATTAAAATAATAAATGCAAAACCTTTTTTATCAGAAATAAAAAAAATGCACGTATTACGAATAGCATGTAGATTTAAGAGCAAATCCTTTAGTTTCTGCTCACCTAAATTCTAAGAATAATAAACTACTTTTATAACGTTCTAAAAAACAAATTATGCTTAAAAAATCCATCTACATTTTACTGCTATCGTTCGTGTTTATCAACTGTAAAACAGAAAAAAATGAAATTTTAACTGATGAGAATTATGCAGATATCATCAACAAAGAATTTACAGGAGATTTAGCCTATAATACCACAGCTTTTGTAGAAAAATATTGGAGAGTTGTTGGTAATACAGGTTTTAATAAAAGCATTTATAAAGTAGAAGAAGCACTTGTAAAAGCGGGTTATATTCTAGAAGAAAATGCCACTGAAAAAGATGTGCTTACCTATAGAATTGAAAAACGTCCGTTAAAAAGATTAACTTGGGAATCTGTAGATGCAATGGTTAGCATCAACAAAGAAAAAGAGCCTTTATTGCAACATGCTACCAATAGAAATATGATTGCTTTAAACTCTTACAGCACACCAAAAGAAGGCATTACAACAGAAGTTATTTATGTTGATGATTTAACGAAATTGCCAAAAATGGATGTGAAAGGCAAAATTGTTTTTGCAGAAACCAGCCCTTATCGAATTTATAAATCTGCAATTGTAGATGGTAAAGCAGCAGGAATTATCACATATAATAATCCAAAGTATTTACAGCCAGAAAAAAATACAACCTCAATTCAGTTTCGATCAATTCCTCAAGATACGATCCACAAACCTTGGGCAATTGCATTGTCTTTTGCTGCAAAAGAACGATTAAAAAAAGCTTTAGAAAAAGGCAAAGTTACTTTAAATGTAAAAATTGAAACCAACATTTATCCATCAGAAGAATTAACAATTATTGCAGAAGTTAAAGGAACAGAAAAACCAAAAGAGCGTTTGGTTTTTAGTGCTCATGTACAAGAACCTGGTGCAAACGACAATGCAACTGGAGTTGGTGTTGCTTTAGAAATGGCTGTATTGACTGCAAAATTTATGCATCAAAAAAAGTATCAACCTAAAAGAACTTTAACCTTTTTATGGGGTGATGAAATTGTATCTACAAGAAGATTTGTACAAGAAGATTCTATTAGAGCAAAAGATATTAAATGGGGGATTTCTTTAGATATGGTTGGTGAAAATACTGAAAAAACAGGAGGAACTTTCTTGATAGAAAAAATGCCAGATCCAAGTGCTATTTTGACACGTGGAAAAGACAAACACACAGAATGGGGTGGTTCTAAAATGAACTTAAAACAAATGAAACCTCATTATTTAAACGATTTCTTAATCGATAAATTTAAAGCACAAGGTAAAAGAGCAAATTGGGCTGTTGCCACCAATCCTTTTGAAGGTGGCAGTGACCATGTTCCGTTTTTAAAAGCAGATATACCCAGCGTTTTATTTTGGCATTTTACAGATCAGTTTTATCATACAGATAATGATCGATTAGACAAAGTTTCTAAATCTACCTTAAAAAATGTAGGTACAACTGCTTTAATTGCTGCATATACTTTATTAAATGCTGATGAAAATACTGCAAAATCTATTTTATCAGATTTAGAAAAAGCGGCAGTAGCCAGGCTAAATGAAGAATGGAAACAAAGTAAAATTGCCATTAACAAAGGAGATTCTTTAGCTACACAAATCCAAATTATTGAGGCTTGGAAAGATTGGTATCAACAATCATTTACAACAACTTTAGATTTGGTAAATAACGATGTTTTAATCAACAAAGAAATAGAAAGCTCAAAACAATTAATCGATTCGATTTCTGTAGATATCATTAAAAAACTTGAACAAAAAGACTAGCTGCTATGACTAAAAAATCAGATAATTTTTTTGAAAAAGTTTATGTTGTAGCACGTAAAATTCCTTTTGGACGCGTTACAAGTTATGGAGCCATTGCCACTTATTTGGGTGCTGCAAGATCAGCAAGAATGGTAGGTTGGGCTATGAATAATTCGCACACACAATCAGAAGAAGTTCCTGCGCACAGAGTAGTCAATAAAAAAGGATTGTTAACTGGCAAACATCATTTTGATGGCACCAATTTAATGCAACAATTACTAGAAAGCGAAGGTATTGTTGTTATTGAAAATCAAATTCAAGATTTGGATAAAGTTTTTTGGAATCCTTCAGAACATTTGTCTTAATATCTCCTAATTTTTAAAAAATTAAGTAATAATTGCAACCTATCAATCCATAAACAAACATAATTTATTTACTTTATTTTATAATTTGTAAGGCGTATCTTTGTAGAGTAGATCTAGTAGTAAACTAAAAGCTACTTACAACTATAGATAAAAGCCAAAAACGAAGGAATGAGTTTTAAAAAACAAGATATATACAACGCATTAGAAACGATTACAGCTCCTGGAGAAGGTAAAAGTTTGGTAGAAAATAATAATATTAAAAATGTAGTTATTTTTGGTGATGAAGTAAATGTAGATGTTACTATCAGCAACCCAACTTTACAAGCAAAAAAGAAAGTTGAAGCTGAAATTACCAAAGCCATTAAAACCAATGTTGATGAAAAAATTGACGTAAAAATCAATTTAAAAGTAGAAAAAGCAGCACCAAAAGAAGATCCGAATTTAATTAAAGGAAAACCAATCCCGAATATTAAAAATATTATTGCAATTGCCTCTGGTAAAGGAGGTGTTGGTAAATCTACAATAACCTCTAATCTTGCTATTTCTTTGGCAAAAATGGGTTTTAGTGTTGGGGTTTTAGATGCAGATGTTTATGGGCCATCGCAACATATTATGTTCGATGTAGAAAAAGAAAAACCACTTTCTGTAAATGTAGATGGTCGTTCTAAAATGAAACCGATAGAAAATTATGGAGTTAAATTATTGTCTTTAGGCTTTTTTACAAATCCAGATCAGGCTGTAATTTGGCGAGGACCAATGGCATCTAAAGCTTTAAAACAATTAATTTTTGATGCTGCTTGGGGCGAATTAGATTTCCTTTTAATCGATTTACCACCAGGAACAGGAGATGTACATTTGTCTATTGTACAAGCCTTACCTATTAATGGCGCAGTTGTAGTTTCTACACCACAAAACATTGCTTTGGCAGATGCTAAAAAAGGAGTTGCAATGTTTCAGCAAGACAGCATAAAAGTTCCTGTTTTAGGAATCATAGAAAATATGGCATATTTTACGCCAGAAGAATTACCTAACAATAAATATTATATCTTTGGTAAAGATGGTGCAAAAAACCTTGCAGAAGATATAAATACAACCTTTTTAGGAGAAATACCTTTAGTACAAAGTATTCGTGAAGCTGGAGATGTTGGGCATCCAGTAGCTTTACAAGAAGATACTGTTTTAGAAAAATCATTTAGCCATATTACCAAAGAAATGGTAGCTCAATTATTAAAAAGAAATGCAAATTTACCACCAACAGAAGTTGTTAGAATTACAACAATGAGTGGTTGCAGTTCAGTAAAAAACTAGATTTATGACAGCACAAGAAACACATAATAATGTAGAAAAGGCTTTAGACGAAATTCGTCCTTTTTTAATAAGCGATGGTGGTAACATAAAGTTACTTTCTATAGAAGACGCCATTGTAAAAGTACAATTACAAGGCGCTTGCACAGGATGTTCTGTAAATCAAATGACCTTAAAAAATGGTGTAGAAGCCACTATTAAAAAGTACGCTCCAGAAATACAAGAAGTAATAAACGTTGCTTAACAAGCAAATATTTTGGGCGTTACTTTATGCAGCAAGCAAGCTGCATTAAAGTCAGGCTTTCAGCACTCGCTTTTTTGTTTTGCTGAATAAAAATTCAGCAAAACAAAAAGAGCTCAAACAAATGCTTCAATCCTTAACGCGCTTAGCAAACTAAATAAAAAGCACGAAAAAGTATTTAAATTTATTAATAATATACTTCTAAAACTTTAGCGTTTTCTGCTTTTAACTGAATCGTTTTTATAGCAGCTGGTAATAATAAAGTTTCACCAGTATTAATCGTGTAAGTTTTTTCTTCAGAAATTAAATCTACAGTACCTTCTACACACATATAAATTACAAAGGAATCTATTTCTGAGTAATCTTTATCAATTGTGGTATTAATATCTAAAATATTTGTTCTAAAATATGGAGAATACACCAATTTATTAGAAACATTCTTTTCTAAATTGTACTCTGTTTTATAATTCTCATGCACTTCATAGTCTAAAACACCCATAGCCATATCACTATGCAACTCTCTTTTTTCACCAGTTTTAGCATCTACTCTATCATAATCATAAATACGATACGTAATATTAGACGTCTGCTGAATTTCAGCTAATAAAACCCCTGCTCCAATTGCATGCACACGACCAGTTGGGATGTAAAAAGTATCGCCTTTGTTTACAATTTCATGATGCATTACTTCTAAAATGGTATTATTCGCTAAATGCGTTTTATAACCTTCTGCATCTATTTTTTCATCAAAACCAACAATTAACTCAGCATCTTTATCAGCTTGCATCACATACCACATTTCGTTTTTTCCAAAAGAATTATGGCGTTCTTTAGCTACTTCATTATTTGGATGCACCTGAATAGACAATGGTGTTTTTGCATCAATAAACTTAATTAACAATGGAAATTCCTCTCCAAACTTTTCGTAAACTGCGTTACCAACAAAATCACCTTTAAACTCATTGGTTAAATCTCTTAAAGATTTGCCTTTTAAATCGCCATCGGCAACAACGGTTTCATCTCCAGAAACATCAGAAATTTCCCAAGATTCACCAATATTTTCTTCTGTATAATTTTTATTTAATTCAGTTTTTAATTTTTCTCCACCCCAAATTCTATATTTATAAATTGGCGCAAATTTTAAAGGATATAATTTCATAATAAATTTTTAAAGACTAGTAACAAATTTAAATATATAATTTTTATTGGTGTAAAACTAACATTAAATTCTAATTCAGGCTCTAATGTTTGGGTAAATAAAGCGAATCAAAAACATTTATAAAATTTAAATAAAAAAAATGAAAAAGTATTTGGCAGATTTATAAAACTTACTATCTTTGCACCGCTCTAATAATTTAGAGTTTATGTTCTTTAAAAAACAAGACTGCGAAAGTAGCTCAGGGGTAGAGCATCACCTTGCCAAGGTGAGGGTCGCGGGTTCAAATCCCGTCTTTCGCTCTAAACCTTTTATAAAATTTCATGCTGAAGTGGTGGAATTGGTAGACACGCTGGACTTAAAATCCAGTGAGCAGTAATGCTCGTATGGGTTCAAGTCCCATCTTCAGTACAATAACCGTTGTTAATCTTTTGATTTTCAACGGTTTTTTGGTTTTTACTAAATTATTTCTCTAAAATAGATAAAAAAGAGATAGATTCTATTTTGTTATTTTTTAACTCAAAATTGCTAACTTGTAGCAACATTAACTTACAATAGAGTCAGTTTCTTGATTTACAAGATGAGTATGCACCAAAACTTGACTTACAATTATAGAAAGCGCAATTACACTTAAAGCAAAACTATTTAGATGCTTTAATTTAGAAAATCTACGCTAATCTTAAAGAATTAACGTTTTTAATTACGAAATTGCTTGCTTTACCAGAACCAAACTTTTTTCTGAAAAAGGAATTGTTAATGCTGCAGTATGCCCTTTTTCAGACATTTTAACCCAAGTCTTTTTTAAAATATCTATTACTTTTTCGTCTGGGTGTTTTGCCGCAAATTCATCGAAATAATAATCTAAAAAGACTAAACAAATAGTATCTTCCAAAATTTGAGATTCTTCGTTTTTCTTAATTAATTTCTTTAAGATTATTTTTTTAACTCTTTCTTGAAATTGCTCATCAAAACCGACTTGTTCTAAAATTTCTACTGTTAAATCTGCATGCATTTTTTTAAGCATTTCTCGCCATTTTAAATAACCAACTCTATTCATTGGATATTCGTTTCTGGAAATTTTCCACCTGCAAATGTGTTGTGCTCTAGCTGCAATTTGCAATGCTTTCGACGCATTTGGCTCAAACTGAAGTAGTTTTCTTGTCATTCTTTGCGAATACAATAACTCTTTAGCAAAAGTTAACCCGGCAACTTGATAAGTATTCGGGTCTTCAACATTTTTTTTATCTATTAAGGCAATTGCAGTTTCAAATCTTGTAGGTTTCATAGGTAGCATTATTCATAAAAGCCAATATACACATTTTCATCTTTTATTTTATATAGACATTTTTTTTAAAGCATACCATTTATTTAACCTTGCTGAGTTAAAAGTATACAACCTAACAAGGTTTTAAAATCAAGCTATCAAATCATTCAATTTTTAATATTAAAAAACCACATAATTTATCACTTATTAAAAAAAAAAGAACGATTCACATTTTAAACCATCAGTAAAAATTAACATAAACAAAGAATTACAACCTCTTACAAGATTTTTTTCTTTACAAAACTAAAAATGATTTAAGTATAAATCTTATCAAAAAACAAAAGAAAGAAAGTCTGGTAAGCTTAAAAAATATCTAAATGTAATTGAACTATCATTAATTTTATAAAATTTTTAACAAAACTGCGTAGTTTATACATGTATCTACATCTAAATCAGTAATGGATTTTAATATCTTTGGTTTTCATTAATTCAAATTTTAAGAATGGAAGATTTTATTCTTTACTTTAAAATGGGGCTAAACCATGTTTTAGACTTTGCTGCTTACGATCATATCTTGTTTTTAATTGTTTTAGCCATTGTTTTTACTTACTTCGAAATCAAAAAATTAATTTGGCTAGTTACTTTATTTACGCTTGGCCACTCTGTAACCTTAGCATTATCTGCATATCAAGTACTAAACATCAGTATTGAATTAATAGAATTTTTAATTCCCTTAACCATTTTTATTACAGGTTTTGCAAACATCATCAACTCGAAAAAATCATCAGAAAAAAATAACACAAATCTAATTTTTGCTTTACTCTTTGGATTGATTCACGGTTTAGGATTTTCTAATTATTTTAGAATGATGATTGGTCAAGAAGAAAACAAACTTTATCCTTTAATAGAATTTGCTTTAGGTATAGAAGTTGCACAAATAATTATTGTTTTAGGCATATTAATTTTGGGTAGTATTTTTCAAAACTTATTTAAAATAGACAAAAGAGATTGGATTTTAGTTGGTTCTTCTATTGTAATTGGTTTTGCCATACAAATGATGACAGACAGAGTGTTTTGGTAAAAAATTTCTGTTATTATTAACGTCTAAATCCTTTAAATCTTTTTAATTTCGCTTTTTATGACTGAAAAGAAGCAATTAAAATACGATATTGCCTATTTAAAAATGGCTCGTGAGTGGGGCAAACTCTCGCACTGCAAAAGAAAACAAGTTGGCGCTTTAATTGTAAAAGATAGAATGATTATTTCTGACGGTTTTAACGGAACTCCCACTGGTTTCGATAACTGTTGCGAAGATGAAGATGGTATAACAAAATGGGAAGTTTTGCATGCAGAAGCCAATGCAATTTTAAAAGTAGCTTCGTCTACACAATCTGCAAAAGGCGCAACCTTATATATTACTTTATCACCTTGTACAGATTGTAGCAAGCTTATTCATCAAGCAGGTATAAAAAGAGTAGTTTATGCAAATGCATACAAAGATCCTTCTGGATTAAAATTTTTAGAAAAGGCTGGTGTAGAACTTAAGTATTTACCTTATGAATAAAAATAACTTACCTATATATTTTGCAATTGCAGTAGTATTAGGAATTGTAATTGGTGTGTTTTTTGGTGGTAACTCTAACAATTTACTTTCATTTTCTAAAAACCAATCGCAAGAACAAAAAATTAAAAAACTCATCAATTTTATTGAGCAAGACTATGTAGACGATGTAAATACAGACGATCTTTTAGATGGTGCAATTACACAAATGCTGGGTAAACTAGACCCGCATTCTATATACATTCCTAAAGAAAACCAACAGGCCAACATAGAGAATATGCAAGGTAACTTTGTTGGTATTGGAGTTCAATTTAGAATGATAAAAGACTCAATTACAGTGGTACAACCCATAAAAGGAGGCCCAAGTATTAAAGCAGGAATTAAAGCTGGAGACAGAATTTTAATGGCAAATAACGATACTTTGTATGGCAAGAATTTTAAAACTGGCAGTGTACCCAAATACTTAAAAGGAAAACCAGACACTAAAGTAGCATTGCAAATTTATAGAAAAAGCAACGACTCTTTATTTACAATAAACATTACTCGCGGAAAAGTAAACATTAAAAGTGTAGATTTAGCGTATATGTTAAACGATTCTATAGGTTATATTAAGCTAGATCGTTTTGCAAGAAATACTTACAGAGAATTTAAATCATCTATAAATAATTTAATTGATGATGGAATGACAGATCTAGTTTTAGATTTGCGTGGTAATGGAGGTGGTTTTATAGACATTGCAAATAGAATTATTGACGAATTTTTAGAAGCGGATAAATTAATGGTCTTTACAAAAAATAATAAAGATCAAATTGAAGAATTCTACTCAACCTCAATTGGCGCTTTCGAAAATGGTGGTTTATATGTTTTAATTGATGAAAACTCGGCTTCTGCATCAGAAATTGTTGCAGGCGCTTTACAAGATAATGATAAAGGTACCATTATTGGACGTCGTTCTTTTGGTAAAGGATTAGTACAAATAGAAATGGATCTGGGTGATGGTTCTGCAGTTCGTTTAACAACTGCCAGATATTACACACCTACAGGACGCTCTATACAAAAACCTTATGCAAAAAACGGAGACAAAAATTATAGAAAAGATTATCAAAATAGAATTTCTAATGGAGAGCTTTTAAGCAAAGACAGCATTAAAGTTGTAGATTCTTTGCAATACAAAACACCAAAAGGCAAAATAGTTTATGGTGGTGGAGGTATTATTCCTGATGTTTTTGTAGCTATAGACACCACTTCTTATATGTCTGGTTTTTATTACAACACCACTAATAATTTTGCTTTTGATTATGTTGATAGTAATAGAAAAAAATTATCAAAATGGACAATAGACACGTTTGTTGAAAATTTTGATTCAGACGAAACCGTATTTGATAGCTATTTAGCTAAAATAAAAGACAGAGCAAATCCATCTTTTAGAACCAAAAACAACTTAAAAAAATACTTAAAAGCTTCTATTGCTAACGTACTTTTTGGCGATGTTGGTTTTTATAGAATTATTCACAAAGACGACAAAATGCTTCAAAAAGTTTTTGAGTTGGAAAGTAAAGAGGAATAGCTTTTCTTTGTAGCGATGATTGAAATTAACACTTCAGAAAACAAAAAAGTCTATTTTGCTTCAGACCAACATTTAGGAGCACCTACACCAGAAAAAAGTTTTCCGCGCGAAAAGAAATTTGTAGCCTGGTTAAACCAAATTAAAGACGATGCAGAAGCCCTTTTTTTAGTGGGTGATTTGTTCGATTTTTGGTTCGAGTACAAAACCGTAGTTCCAAAAGGTTTTGTAAGAGTTTTAGGCAAATTAGCCGAAATTAGAGATTCTGGAATTCCAATTTATTTTTTTGTTGGCAATCATGATTTATGGATGAATGATTATTTTGAAAAAGAATTAAACATACCTGTTTATCATAAACCACAAGTTTTTTTAATCAACAATAAAAAAGTGTTTATTGGTCATGGTGATGGTTTAGGACCAGATGACAAAGGTTTTAAGCGTATGAAAAAAGTGTTTACATTTCCTTTATTTCAATGGATGTTTAGATGGCTTCATCCAGATTTAGGCGTAAAATTAGGGCAATTTATGTCTGTTAAAAATAAAATGATTTCTGGTGATGAAGATTTTAAATTTTTAGGAGAAGATAAAGAATGGTTAGTACAATATTGCAAACGCAAATTAGAAACAAATCATTACGATTATTTTGTTTTTGGCCACAGACATTTACCTTTAGAAATTCAATTGAACAAGAATAGTAAATACATTAATCTTGGAGATTGGATTAACTATTTCACGTACGCAGAATTCAGTAACGAGTTTAAATTATTAAAATATCAAAAATAAAAAAAGCGACCATAAAAATAGCCGCCTTTTTTATAAAAATATTTGTAATTATTTTAAGTTAAAACTTAGTCTTGCAAATAAAAATCTACCACTAATACCAAATTGTTGTGCTCTTCTAGACCAATCAAAACGTCCAGAACTTCTGTTACCATAAGCAGCATCTGCCATATCTGGGTAAACATCTAACAAGTTGTTTGCACCAATAGTTAAAGTTAAATCTTCTGATGCTTTATAACCAAAAGACAAATCAGTAACCACTTTAGAACTAAATACTTGTTGATTTGCAACAACAGTAGTAGCTTCTGTTACTTCACCAAAATAAACGTTTCTTAAAAACACATTAAATTTACCAGTTGTAAAATTATTTGTTAAGTTAAACTTAGTTCTTGGCACAGCTTCTTCTAAGTAAACTCTACTATCCTCAGGAAAATAAGTGCTTTCTAAACCAGCATTCTTTAAAACTTCAGAAGATTTTATATCACCAACTTGTTGTGTTTTAGATAAAGTAGCAGATAAATCTGATGTTAATCTAGAATTAGACCCAATATCTGCTTTATGTGTAATTACAAAATCTAAACCTTTAGATTGCGTATCTATTGCGTTTGCAAAGAACGATGCTGCAGAAGCGTTTGCTTGCGCTAAAAGATTATCTAACTCTGTACCTGTTCCTGGCCCTTGAAATTGCCCTGTATAAACAACTCTATCATTGTATTATCCTGATATAGGTTGACCTTTTTTTAGGTTTAATTTATACCGTTCAAATTATTTTTTTAGCCGTTTAGAA
>NZ_JBSSBG010000011.1:0-115067 GCF_054968445.1 Polaribacter sp. M10 | reverse complement strand
TCACCACAAACAAACAAAAATCAACACAATTAATATCGGTTTTTAATAATCAGGAAATGAAATCAATCTTGAAAATGGGAGTATAAATTTAAAAAGTAGTCTAAAATTCTAAATTTATCGAATATTATTGAGTGCGTCTTTTTATAGATTTCTTCTTTTTACGCATTTTGGCAAACATCTGTTTGTAGATTTCGACGTTTATTTCTGCTTTTCTTTCCGAAATTATTTTTGAAAAATCGAAATTTAGCTTAGAATCTTGTCTTTTTAACTTATCATCTTGAAAAGCTCGTTGCAAAACATCTTCAATTAAAAAGTCTTCATTATCAAATTCTGGATGATATTCTGTTTTAAGAGACAGTTTAAAAACATTTGCTGTGGTGTTATACCAAAATGCTTTCCAACCGCTTCTTAAATTTTTTATGTTATCAAAAGCAGTTTTGCCTGTTTGACGATAGATTAACTTTATAAGTATACGACCTTCTGTTCTGGTCATTTTTTTTATTTGGTCTGTGAATTCACCTTCAATGTATTTTTGAACAAGTCTTGTATATTTCTTTCGTTTACTTTTAGACTCAATTTTATTTAAACGTACATTTAAAGAGTCTAATCTTTCTGATGCCAATTGCGCATAAGGATATGCTTTAAACACTTTTCTACGAAACCATAAATAATATCGAATATCATTTTTAGATTTAAACTTGTGTTTTGGCAATAAGGTTATTTCATCTAACTTAATAATGATACTATCTCCTGGTTTTACTAAAATATAATCATCATAATTAATAGGTAACGAATCTAATTCTTCCTTTTTTTGAGAAAAAGAAGTAATTGAAAATAGTATTATATATATGTAGAGGATTTTTTTCATTTAATAATTGTTCTCGAAACAATTTGTAATCGTGTTTAGTTGATTTTAAATAATAGCATAAGGTGTCATTATATATATCAAAAAGATTGCCAAGATCTATTTAACTAATCTTATATATAAAATCTTGTTCTGATATAATACTGATTCCTAAATTTTCTGCTTTAGCTAATTTTGATGGCCCCATATTATCGCCAGCAACCACAAAGTTTGTTTTTTTAGATATTGAAGAACTTACTTTACCTCCATTATCTTCTATGGCTTTTTTTAATTCGTTTCTACTCATTTGATGAAAAACACCAGAAACCACAAATATTTGTCCTTGTAATTTGTCTGTTTGATTTTCTAAACTTTCTGCTGATACTTCTAATTGAACTCCCACAGATTTTAATTTTTGTATGAGTTGGATATTATTTAAGTCGTTAGAAAAATTAATGATGCTTTGCGCAATTCTATCGCCAATTTCATCAACAGCAATTAAAGTTTCGAAATCGGCTGTCATTAAATTATCAATAGATTTAAAATGTTTTGCTAATTTTTTAGCAACAGTTTCACCAACAAAACGAATTCCGAGTGCAAATAATACTTTCTCAAAAGGTATTTCTTTTGATTTTTCGATTCCGTTAATCATATTCTGAGCAGATTTTTCTGCCATTCTTTCTAACGGAATAACTTGCTCAACTTTTAAATCGTATAAATCAGCATAATTATGAATTAAACCTTCTTTACGTAATAAGTCTACAGTTTCTCCACCCAAACCATCAATATCCATAGCTTTTCTGCTGATAAAATGCTGAATTCTACCTGTAATTTGAGGCGCACATCCAAATTCATTTGGACAATAATGTTTAGCATCACCTTCTGTTCTTACCAATTGGGTTCCACATTCAGGACAATGAGTTGCGTAAATTGTTGGCGCAGAGTTTTCTGGACGTTTTGTAAAATCGACAGCAATTATTTTTGGAATAATTTCTCCTCCTTTTTCTACAAAAACAGTATCATTTTCTCTAATATCTAATTTTTCTATTTGATCTGCATTATGCAAAGAAGCTCTTTTTACAGTTGTGCCTGCCAATTGAACTGGTTCTAAATTTGCAACTGGGGTAATTGCGCCTGTTCTACCCACTTGATATGTAATTTCGTTTAAAATAGTTGATACTTGTTCTGCTTTAAATTTATAAGCAATAGCCCATCTTGGCGCTTTTGATGTATACCCTAATTCTTCTTGTTGTTGTAAATTGTTTACTTTTATAACAACACCATCAGTTTCGTAAGGTAAATCGTGTCTTTTTGCATCCCAATAATTTACAAATTGAAAAACTTGATCAATTGATTTTGCTAAAGTGATTGTTTCTGGAACTTTAAAACCTACTTTTCTGGCATTTTCTAAACTCTGAAAATGTGTTTTGTATTTACGCTCTTCTGTTACTACTTGATACAACAAACAATCTAAAGGTCTTTTGGCAACTTCTGTACTGTCTTGTAATTTTAAACTTCCGCTTGCGGTGTTTCTCGGATTTCTATAAGCCTCTTCTCCATTTGCAACACGTTCTGCATTCATTTTACTAAAACCTTCTAATGGCAAAATGATTTCGCCACGCATTTCGAAGTTTTTTACAAAGTCTTTTTTTATGGATAATGGAATAGAACGAATTGTTTTTATATTATTGGTAACTTCATCTCCTTGAAAACCATCTCCTCTTGTTACCGCTTTTACAAACTGACCATTTTCGTAGGTTAAATTGATAGATGCTCCATCATATTTAAGCTCGCAAGTATATTCAGTTTCTGTTGTACCTAAAACTTTTTGTACTCGTTTTTCCCAGTCTAATAAATCTTCTTTTGAGTAAGAATTGTCTAAAGAATACATTCTGTTTTTATGGGTAATTGTATTAAAGTTTTTGGTTATGGTACCTCCTACTCTCTGTGTTGGTGAATTTGAATCGAAAAATTCTGGATTTTCTTTTTCTAATTTTTCTAATTCTTTGAGTTTGATATCGAATTCAAAATCTGATATTGTAGCATTATCTAACACATAATAATTGTAATTATGTGTGTTTAACTCATCACGAAGTGATTCTATTTTTTGTTGAATAGTCATTCTTTTGATAAAAAAATTAATCTTGCTTAGTACCTTTTAAACAAGTTTTTTAGTTTTTTCCTTTTTCTTTTTCTATACAAGTCATTTTATAATGCTTATCATCATTTACTTTAATGAGTGTAGCATATAATAAACCTTCTGTTGCCCAGTAATATCTAAACCCTAAACCATCTACCATTCTGCTTGCACTTGTGCCTGCTGTAAATTCTTTAGGCGCTTCTGGAATTTGATAATAAGGCAGTTTATTTTGAACACTCATTTATTAAAGTTGTATAGAATATTTAATTTCTAATTTTTTGATAAAAATAAGTAAAAGAATAATGAATTTAAAGTTGATTTAAAATTACTTTACTTGTTTTTATGATAGTAAAATTTAATACAATTCTAAAAGTTAGCAAACAAGTTTAGCCCAGATTGAAATGGCATCCTTTTTTTGTTTTTTCGCAAAAAAAGATATAATGGAAAGCTGGAAATAGCTACAAAAAAACAAACCCCGAAATTATAAAAATTTCGAGGATATTGTTAAGTTAACTATTTATAATTAAGGATGCTCTATTTTAATAATAGGTAAAACGTCTTACTTTTGCAATGTATTTTGCCAAACGAATTACTTGGTGCGAATAGCCATATTCATTATCGTACCAAACATAAACTACAATGGTTTCTTTATCTGCTATGGTAGATTTGCTATCGAAAATTGATGGTGCTGTACAACCAATAATATCTGAAGACACCAATTCATTATCTAAAGAATATTTTATTTGCTCTATTAAATCGCCTTCTAATGCTGCTTGTTTTATAATTGCATTTACAGCATCTGTTGTAACTGGTCTTCTTAATTGTAAGTTTAAGATTGCTAAAGATCCGTTTGGAACTGGAACTCGAATTGCATTCGATGTTAATTTACCTTCTAAAACAGGAATTGCTTTAGAAACTGCTTTACCTGCACCTGTTTCTGTAATTACCATATTTAAAGCTGCAGCTCTACCTCTTCTGTATTTGCTATGGATGTTATCTACTAAATTTTGATCGTTTGTATATGCGTGAATGGTTTCTAGATGGCCTTTTTTAATTCCGAAATTGTCTTCTAATACTTTTAAAATAGGCGTAATTGCATTTGTTGTACAAGATGCTGCAGAAAAAATATCTACTTTATCTGGGTTATATTGTTTGTGATTTACGCCATGTACAATATTTGGAATTCCTTTACCTGGTGCAGTTAATAAAACTTTACTTGCTCCTTTTGCTTTTAAATGTCTTGCCAAAGCAACATCGTCTCTAAAAGCACCTGTATTATCAATAATTAAAGCATCGTTAATTCCGAATTTTGTATAATCGATGTCTTCTGGATTATTGGCAGAAATCATGGAAACTGTTGTTCCGTTAATAATTAAAGCTTCGTGTTCTAAATCGGTTTGTACTGTTCCTAAAAAATCTCCGTGAACAGAATCTACACTTAATAAAGAGGCTCTTTTTTCTAAGATTGATTGCGAAATTTCGCCACGAGTTACAATAGCTCTTAATCTTAATTGAGATCCTTTACCCATTTTAGTCATTAATTCTCTTGCTAATAAACGACCAATTCTACCAAAACCATATAATACTACATCTTTTGGTGTGATATTTTTGGCTTCTTTTACATTTTTTAATTGTTTTTTTACAAAAGCAACTTTATCTACACAGGCTTTTGGATTTAAATAACATTCATAAGCCAACTTACCAATATCTAATTTAGATGCTGGCAAATCTACTTGCTCAATTGCTTTGGCAATACTTAACACATCTTCGATTGTAATTTTCTTATTTACAAACTCTTTTGCATAATTGATAAGGTTTAAAATTTCACTGGCTCTTTTGTCTTGCAATTGGTTTCTAAAAAGTACTAGTTCTATAGATTTATCGTACCATAAATTATTTAAGATATTAATAAATTCTACTGTGGCTTTTCTTGTTTGTGCTTGCAAAACAACTTCTTTTTCGTAATTCAGAGTTAATGACATAGCTTAATTAATTGATTAATGTTTCTGCAAAAGTATTTCTTTTTTTTACAATACGAAATCGATTTCGTATAAAATTTAGCATAAAAAAAATCCTGATTAAAAAATCAGGATTTTTACAAAGTTTAATACTATTTAAAAACGGAATCTTTCTTTTTCGCCAGATAAACTTATAAGTTCTATTAAATTATTTCTGTAATTAGAATTCGATAAATTATCTATAAGTTGCGCTGCTTTTTCTGCATTGTCTACTTCCTTACCATTAATTTTTGTAATGATATAGCCAGATAAATCGTTTCTTTTATCTGCAGTGTACTCAATTTTTACACCTTTGGTAACATTTCTTTTTTTCTTTTCTTTTGAAGTTAAGTCTTTTAATTGCCATCCAAAAGTTTCCGCGATAATTTGTTTTACTTTTTTAGTTAAAACAATATTTTTGGTGATTAAATCTCCATCTCTTTCAATGGTAACATTAATATTGTCTCCTGGTCTTTTAGAAGTTAATTGTCCTTTTAACTCAGAGAATTTAGAAATCTTTACATTATTGATACTTTTAATAATGTCTCCTTCTTTTAATTCCATTTTTTTACCTTCTTCATAAAACACCTTACCTACTTTAACACCTTCTTCTGTATAATCAGTATCTACTGCAATGCCTAAAATTGCCTCTTGTACAACTCCAAATTCTAATAAATCATCTACAATTTTCTTAGCGATATTAGAAGGAACTGCAAAAGAATATCCCACAAAAGAACCAGTTTTAGATGATATTGCAGTATTTATACCTACTAATTCTCCTCTAATATTTACTAAAGCTCCTCCACTATTTCCAGGATTAACTGCAGCATCTGTTTGTATAAAAGATTCTATATTTCTATTCCCTTCTAAATCTCTACCTTTTGCACTAATAATACCAGCTGTTACTGTAGAAGTTAAATTATAAGGATTACCCACTGCTAAAACCCATTCACCAATTTTAATATTATCAGAATTTGCGAAAGGTGTATATGGTAATTCCATATCTGCATCAATTTTTAACAAAGCAATATCATTATTAGCATCTGCACCAATTAATTCTGCTTTGTATTTCTTTTGATTGTTTAAGGTAATCTGAATATCATTTGCATTATCAATTACATGATTGTTGGTTACAATATATCCATCAGACGAAATAATAACTCCACTACCTGTACCCACTTGCTCAAATTTTCTTTGTCCATTTCCATTACCAAAGAAAATATCTAAAGGATTTGTTTGTGTTCTTATGGTTGTGTTTTTAACGTGTACTACAGAATTTACTGTTTTTTCTGCGGCTAAAGTAAAATCTATAGTTGCTGCATTTAACCTTGGTGATTCGTATGCTGTATTAAAGTTTGTTTGCACTGTTTGTGCACTGTTTGGTAGTGTTCTTTCTATCACTACAGTATCATTAAAAAGCAATTTGTAACCTCCTAGTGTTAGAGCGCCTCCCAAAATTGCCATGCCTAGTAAACTAAAAAATCTCTTCATAATTCTAAATTTTTAATTATTCAAATATACAATTTTAACATTTTCAAAAAATCTGTTTAACTGGTTTTTAACGGTTTTTAACCACGTTTTAACAGCCAATCTTTGTTAACAAAATCATTACATTTGCACCATGAATTTGACGTTTTATAAATATCAAGGAACAGGAAATGATTTTGTGATGATAGATAACAGAACAAAAATCTTTCCAAAAAACAATACTGACAAAATTTCACAAATTTGTGACAGACATTTTGGTGTTGGTGCAGATGGCATTATTTTAATTGAAAATGATGAGGAGTACGATTTTAAAATGATTTATTTTAATGCTGATGGTAGTCAGACTTTTTGTGGTAATGGAGGTAGATGCGCAGTTGCTTTTGCAAAATTTTTAAATATCATTGATAAAAAGACTACTTTTTTAGCTTTTGATGGGCAACATTTTGCTGAAATAAATGATGGTATTGTTAGTCTTCATATGATTGATGTTGATGAGATTGATGTTAAAGAAAATTCCGTTTTTGCTTACACAGGCACACAACATCATGTAGAAATGGTTGATGAATTAGATGATTATCCTGTTTTTACAAATGGTAAAAAAATTAGATATTCTTATGCAGCCCCAGGAAGTAATGTAAATTTTGCGCAACAAATTAATGAAAATACCTTTAGAGTTAGAACTTATGAAAAAGGTGTAGAAGATGAAACCTTGGCCTGTGGTACAGGAGTTACAGCAGTGGCAATTGCCATGCATAAAACACAGAAAACAAAAAGCAACTCCATTTCTTTACCTGTAGAAGGTGGTTTGCTAGAAGTATCTTTTACAGAACAAAATGGAAAATATACCAATGTATTTTTAAAAGGACCTGCTGAATTTGTTTTTAAAGGAGATATTGTAATCTAATGAAAACATTAAAAGGTAAAAAACTTAATTTAAGAGCTATAGAACCAGAAGATTTAAATTTTCTACACACCATAGAAAACAACGAATTATTCTGGGAAGTTAGCCATACACAAACCCCTTTTTCTAGATATGTGTTAAAACAATATTTAGAAAATGCGCATTTAGATATTTATGAAACCAAACAACTGCGTTTGGTTATCGAAGAAAAAGAAAATAAAGAACCTGTAGGAATGATTGATTTGTTCGATTTTAATCCTCAGCATAAAAGAGCAGGAATTGGAATTTTAATTCATCCTTATTATCAAAATAAAGGTTATGCTTCTGAAGCTTTATCCTTATTAATTAATTATTCTTTTTCTTATTTAAATTTGCATCAATTGTATGCGAATATTACTTCTGATAATGAGAAGAGTTTGGCCTTATTTAAAAAACATAATTTTAAAAAAGTAGGTCTTAAAAAAGATTGGATTTTATCAAACAGAAAGTTTAAAGATGAAATTTTATTTCAATTGATAAAAGAGTAATTTTGCAATCATCACAAAAAATAAAAATAAATTGGGTAAAAAAATTTTATACATATTAGGTTTTGTCTTTTTATTAGGAGGAGTTTTAGGATACAACTATTATCAAAAAATATTTGGTGAAGCCATAACCGAAGATTATATATTATATGTGCAAGCTAATGACAGCATGGTTGATGTAAAAGAAAAAATTGCAGACCACTCTAAAAACCCAAATACATTTCTATGGGTAGCTGCCAAAAAAAACTTTTCTAAACCTAAAACTGGTCGTTATTTATTAAAAAAAGGAATGTCTAATAACGATTTGGTTAATATGCTAAGAAGTGGCAACCAAGCCCCTTTAAAAATTTCGTTTAACAACCAAGATACTCTAGAAAAATTTGCGGGTAGAATTGCTGAGCAATTAGAAATGGATTCTATTGCCGTCTTAAATTCTTTTACAGATCAAGATTTTTTATCAAAAAATAAAATGAATAAAAAATCGGTGTTGCAAATCTGTATTCCTAATAGTTACGAATTTTATTGGACAGTTTCTGCAGATAAATTTAGAGATCGAATGTTAAGAGAGTATAATCGATTTTGGAATACCTCTCGACTTGCAAAAGCAAAAGCTTTAAAATTGTCTAAAGAAGATGTAATTACTTTGGCTTCTATTGTGCAAAAAGAAACCGCACAAAAAGTAGAAAGACCCATTGTTGCTGGTTTGTACTTAAATCGATTAAATAATGGTTGGCCTTTACAAGCAGACCCAACAATAATCTACTGCATTAAAGAAGTAAAAGGACAAGATTATGTTGTAAAACGAGTTTTAAATGCCGATTTACAAATTAATTCACCTTATAATACCTATAAAAATAGAGGCTTACCTCCTACTTTAATTGCAATGCCAGACATCTCTTCTATAGATGGTGTTTTAAATGCACAAAAGCATAATTACTACTATATGTGTGTAAATGTAGATAAGTTTGGATATCATTCTTTTGCCAAAACTTTAGCACAACACAACAGAAATGCAGCCAAATATCAAAAATGGTTGAACGAAAAAGGAGTAAACAGGTAATTTTTCTAAAAAATTATCTCATAAAATGTCAAAAAAAATTATTTTTTTCACAAAAGGAAACGTAATAGTTTTCCAATTCTGCTAAGAAAACGACCTTTTATCTATATAATTTACAATTTCGACGAAATTAATAGACTGATATTCAGTAGATTCAAATTATGTCATACATTTGCAGACCGAAATTAAAATGATTTTTTATGATCAAAAAGTTTTTATTAATAACAATTGTATTTGTACTTTTTGTAAATGCTACTGCAGTAAATACAACCTCTGTTAATACAACTACAGAAATAACAAAAACAGAAATGCTACCTGTTTATGTTGATTATAATATCCCTTATTTAGAAAAAAATTACGTGGCTTTTAAAGAAGCTGTTGCTTTTAAAGAATCTCAAGGTAAATATCATGTGGTAAATACACTTGGTTATTTAGGAAAATACCAATTTGGTAGAACAACTTTAGAGCGATTTAAAATTTATGATACTTCTGCTTTTTTACAAAATCCTGAACAACAAGAAAAAGCTTTTATGGCTTTGTGTAAAGTTAACAAATGGATTTTAAGAAAAGACATTAAACGTTCTGTTGGTAAAACCATAAACGGAGTTTTAATTACAGAATCAGGAATTTTAGCAGCTGCACATTTAGGTGGTGCAGGAAACGTAAAAAAGTTCTTAAGAAGTAATGGAGCTATTGGTTTTTCTGATGCTTATGGCGCAACCATTCGTTCTTACATGAAACGATTTGCCAATTACGATGTTTCTAATATAGAAGCAGACAGGTTGGCCACAGTTTAAAAGTTGATAAACTTTTAATGCTAACTATTTCTGAATAATAAATATTGCTGGCCTTTTGTGCAGATTAGGTTGTTGATGTTTCCAATCTTTTATGGTCATTGTTTTTATATATTCTGATGACAGTGTAATATCTGCTGCAATACACAAACTGGTTTGCGGAGATAGAATTGCTTTTAAATCGGCTAACATTTTTTCGTTTCTGTAAGGAGTTTCAATAAAAATTTGAGATTGATTTTTATCCCCAGAAATTCGTTCTAACTCTTTAATAGCTCTTTTTCTATCACTTCTATCAATGGGTAAATAGCCATTAAAAGCAAAGTTTTGCCCATTAAAACCAGAACTCATCATTGCCATTAAAATAGAACTTGGCCCAACCAAAGGTACCACTTGAATGTTTTTTTCGTGAGCTAATTTTACAATACTTGCTCCAGGATCTGCAATGGCTGGCACACCTGCTTCAGATAATAAACCTACATTAAAACCTTGCTCACAAACATCTAAATATTGTTGCGTTTCTTCTTCTACAGCATATTTATCTAACAACTTAATAGTTAAATTGGGCTGCTGTTTTTTAGGTGATATTTTTTTGATAAACCTCCTTGCAGATTTCTCATTTTCTACAATATAATAATTGATTTCTTCGATTACTTTTTTTACTGATATAGGCATTACCTCTAAAGGTTCAGTTTCATCACCTAAAGTAGTCGGAATTAAATAGAGTTTACCAATCATTTTGTAGTTTTAAGAGACTAATTTAATAAATATATTAAGACAATTTTTCAGCAATAATTTCGCAAGCTTGGTCTAACATTTTATACACATTTTCAAAACCTAGTTTACCTCCATAATAAGGATCTGGAACTGATACATTTTCATTAGGATACACCTCGTTTAAAATCATTTTAACTTTTGCTTTATCAGCTGTATTTCTTGCTAAGGCAATAATATTTCGATAATTGCTTTCATCCATGGGATAAATAAAGTCAAAATTATCAAAATCTTTTACGGTAAATTTTCTTGCTCTTTGGTTGGTAATATTTATACCATATTTTCTAGCAACTTCTATAGAGCGTTCATCTGGCAAATTACCAACATGATAAGCTCCTGTACCAGCAGAATCTACAAAAATAGTATCCGAATTAATTTTAGATTGTAAAATACCTTCTGCTAATGGCGAACGACAAATATTCCCCAAGCAAACCATTAGTACTTTTATCATTTAAAATTTAAGTTTTAAAACGTTAACTTCTTTGTTAAATCGTCGACGTATTTTTTGAATTGTTTATCAGTTTCTGTTAGGTTGTCTACTGTTTTACAAGCGTGCAATACAGTTGCATGATCTCTTTGCCCAATTTGATTACCAATACTTGCTAAAGAAGTTTTTGTTAATCTCTTAGCAAAATACATTGCCAATTGACGAGCTTGTACAATATGACGTTTACGAGTTTTAGATTGTAAAGTAGCCACATCCATATCAAAGTATTTAGAAACTTCTTTCTGAATGTAATCTATAGAAACTTCTTTTTTAGTGTTTTTAACAAACTTATCTACAATCTGTTTGGCCAACTCTAAAGAGAATTCTTTTCTGTTAAAAGAGGCTTGTGCAATCATAGAAATTAAAACACCTTCTAATTCTCTAACATTCGATTTTATGTTTTTTGCAACGTACTCAATAATATCTTCTGGCATTTCTACACCATCTCTATACAATTTATTTTGTAAGATAGATATTCGTGTTTCGTAATCTGGCGATTGCAATTCTGCTGATAACCCCCATTTAAAACGAGATAACAAACGTTGTTCTATATCTTGCATATCTACAGGAGCCTTATCCGAAGTTAAGATTACCTGTTTTCCATTTTGATGTAAATGGTTAAAAATATGAAAGAATACATCTTGTGTTCCTGCTTTACCAGATAAAAATTGAACATCATCAATAATCAAAACATCTATCATTTGATAGAAGTGAATAAAATCATTTCTTGTGTTCGATTTTACTGAATCTATAAACTGTTGTGTAAATTTTTCTGAAGAAATATATAAAACAGTTTTATCTGGATATTTGTCTTTTATATCTACACCAATAGCATGTGCTAAATGAGTTTTTCCTAAACCAACACCTCCATAAATTAGTAATGGATTAAAAGAAGTTCCACCTGGTTTATTGGCTACAGCCATACCTGCAGAACGTGCTAATCTATTAGAATCGCCTTCTATAAAGTTTGCAAAACTATAATTTGGGTTTAACTGAGACTCAATTTTTACTTTTTGTAAACCTGGAATAATAAAAGGATTTCTTAATTCTCTTTTATTAGATTCTAAAGGAACAGTAACCTTTTGAGGCTTTAATGGATCTCTATTAGAACTCGGAATTTTAACAATTTGCGGTCTGTTACTACTATAATTGTTTTCCATTTTTACATCGTAAATCAATTTGGCATCATTCCCCAATTTTCTTACCAATGCAACTCTTAAAAGTTTAATATAGTGCTCTTCTAACCATTCATAAAAAAATTTACTAGGTACTTGAATAGTCAATGCCTCTCCAGAAAGTTTTACCGGTTTTATTGGTTCAAACCAAGTTTTGTAAGCTTGTGGCTTAATGTTGTCTTTTATAAAAGACAGACAGTCAGTCCAAACGGAATCAGCGGTGTTACTCATTTAATTTACTGTGTAATTTTTTTTAAAATTCTAATATTTTGGCTCTCACAAGAACCTGTGAACCCTTTTTCTTAAGCACCACAAAAGTGTGAATAAATTTCATCATAAAAAAATGAAATTACTATTGATTATTAATTATTTTTTACGTAGACTGCACAAAAAATTAAACATATCGTTTGAAAAAATTTTTAACAAAAACTAGAGTTCGATATTCTGAAACTGACCAAATGGGTGTAGTTTATCATGGAAACTACGCTCAATTTTTTGAACTGGGCAGAACTGAATGGCTGCGTAAGTTGGGGGTCACTTACAAAGATATGGAAATTAGTGGGATAATGCTTCCCGTAATTTCTTTAAAATGTAATTTTTTAAAATCTGCCATGTATGATGATCTTTTAACTATTGAAACTTGCTTAGTTAAAAAGCCTATGGTAAAAATTGAGTTTGATTATAAAATTACCAATCAGAACGATGAATTAATTTGCACAGGAAATACTGTATTGGCTTTTATGAATATGGAAACTAAAAAACCTACAAGATGCCCTGATTATTTATTAGAAAGCTTGGGGTATTAGAATTAAAATTATAAAACATTTGCTTTTATCATTCTATCATTTTTAAACAAATCTTTTTTCAATACGATATTTTTAAAAGCTTTTTCTTTTAACATCTTTACAGTTTCTAATCCTAAGTATTGATTAATTTCAAAGAATAAAATTCCATTTTTAGTAAGGTGATTTTTTGCCAATTCAGCAATTTTATCATAAAAAATAAGAGGATCATCATCGGAAACAAACAACGCTAAATGGGGTTCATTTTCTAAAACATTATTCTGAATTTCCGCTTTTTCGAGTTCTCTAACATAAGGTGGATTAGATATAATAATATCATAACTTTCTGGTAAAATATTAGTTTTTAAAATATCTTTTTCAATAAAGTTTATGTTTACTTTATTGAATTCTGCATTCTTTTTAGCCATTTTTAAAGCATCAGAAGAAACATCAATAGCAGAAATTGTAGCATTTTTTAAATTTTTAGCCAATGCAATTGGTATGCAACCAGAACCTGTACCAATATCTAAAATGTTAGTTATTTTATTATTTTCTAAAGTTAGTTTTTCTACTTCATTAATAATCCATTCTACCAATTCTTCTGTTTCTGGTCTTGGAATTAAAGTATTTTCATCAACCAAAAAAGGATAACCATAAAACTCGGTTTTGCCAATAATGTATTGAATGGGTTCTTGCTTTTTTAATCTTTTTAAAACTTTGTTTAAAGTTGATACTTTAGCTTCATCAATTTTAAAATCAGGTTTTAAAACAGTATCAATTCTTTGTAAACCTAAATATTCTTCTATCAGCAAAAAGAAAAAAGAAGCGATTTCTGTTGTGGGATAAACTTCTGAAAGCTCATTTTTAAAATGATTTCGGAATTCATTTAATATCATATCAGTTATAATAATGGGCTAAAAAAACGGCAAAGACGTTCTAATGTTTTTTGTTTAATAGATCTTTTTCTAAAGGTGGCAAAATCTAATTTATGGGCTTTATTTTTTCTTTCGTTAAATTCTTCTTTTACCTCTAAAGTTTTGTCTTTGTCAAAAAGAATTGCATTTAGTTCGTAATTATGCTCAAAACTTCTGCAATCGAAATTGGTAGACCCTATTGAAATAATTTCGTCATCGATAAAAATTACTTTACTATGAGAAAAATCATCACGCAAATAAATTTCTACCCCCGCTTTTAACAAGGCTTCAAAATAAGAATACATGCTATAATTGGCAATTTTAGAATCCCCTTTTTTGGGTAATAATAAAGTAACTTTTACGCCACTTAAAGCCGCAATTTTAAAGGCTTCTAAAATTGAAAATGTGGGAATAAAATAAGGATTTAAAACACAAATACTTTTCTCTGCCAAGTTTATAAAGCTTAAATACTGCTGCATAACCACAGATTGCTCGTAATCTGGCCCACTTGAAACAATTTGTAATTTGGTATTTCCTTTTACATTACAAGGCGTTAAATAGGCATCATTATTTGATAAATCTTTGTTTGTTGCAAAATAATAATCCTTTAAAAAAGTACTGTGAATACTATTTACTGCGCAACCTTTTACCTGGATATGAGTGTCTTGCCAAATACCTAAATCATCATCATTTATATATTCATCAGAAATATTAACACCTCCAACAAAACCAATTTCATTATCGATTACAGCAATTTTTCTATGATTTCTGTAGTTTAAAGAAAATAAAAAAGTACCATAGGCAAAAGGAGTTTCTGGGTACAATTTAACCCCAATATCTTTTAATTTTCGCTTCGATTTTTTACTCAATTTATAACTGCCAAACGTATCGTAAATAAATCTAACTTCTATATTTTCTTTAATTTTTTGCTCTAAAATTTCTATAATTTCATTTAAAACTTGTCCATCTTCAATCATATAATATTGTAAATGAATAAAGTTTTTTGCTTGTTTTAACGCTTTATTTAAGGCTATAAAAGTTTCTTTTCCGTTTTTTAATAAAACAACTTCATTATCATTTTCTACACTACAATTTGTGTTGGCATAAATGAGTTGAGATATTTTTTTTTGTTTCGTATTTTCTAAAATATCGAGATTTGCATCGCCCTTATTTTTAAAAAATTCTTTTATGTGTTTCTTTCTTTTTTTGGTTTCTTTTAACTCAAAAAACTTTATTTTTCTTCTGTTAATTCCGAATAAAATAAAGCCAAAAACACCAACAAAAGGAAAGAAAAAAGTGATTAATACCCAGCTTAACGATTTAGAAGGTTTTACGCCAAAATATAAGACATTGTAGAATGCCCAACTGAATAAAATAAAATGTAAAATTCCTAAAACATAAAAAATCATATTATTCAATTTCTTTAAGCATCCAAACGTTACAAGAATAATGGCAAGTATTACCCATTGGTTTTTCTAAATTTTTAAACCCATATTTTTTATACAATTTTACTGCAGCTTCCATATAAGGTAAAGTTTCTAAGTAACAGTTTTCGAAACCGAATTCTTTGGCTTTTTCTAAACAAACCGAAATTAATTTGGTTCCCAAACCTTTACCTCTAGCAATGGGCAAAAAATACATTTTTTGTAGTTCGCAAGTGTTGCCTTCAAAATTATCCAATTGCGCAACCCCTGCTCCACCCACAACTTCGTTATTATATTCTACAACAAAATAAGCTGCTTTTTCTTTTTGATAAGTTTCAAACATGGCATCTGTGGCTTTATCCTCATAAGCAGTACCCACTTTTGGTGCGCCCATTTCTAGAATAACTTCTCTAACTACATTGGCCAATTGTAAATTATCTTTTGATTCTATTTCTCTAATGATAAAATCTGTACTTGTCATTTATTACTGTATTTTTGCAAGAGCAAGTTACCTATTTTTTTAAATACTTTTGATGAAAAAGGCATTCTATTTTTTAAGTTTATTGATACTATTTTTTAGTTGTTCAGTAAAAAAACAACCCATTTTTATAAAGGTTGATGATGTAAAATTTATAAGTTTTGCATCAGATACCATACAATTGCAAGCCAATGCTTTTTTCGAAAATCCGAATGATGTTGGTGGTAAAATTTCTACGGATGATATTGTTATACTTGTAAATAACATTGAAGTTGCTCAGGTTTTTTCTGATGAATTTAAAGTACCTGCAAAAGATAAATTTACGATTCCTTTAACCGCAAAAATATCGACTAAAAAACTATTGAATTCTGATAAAAACGGAGTGTTAGGTGGTTTGATTAATTCTTTTATCTCTAAAAAAGTAAATGTTAGAATAAAAGGGAATCTAGAGTATGTTGTTTTTGGTTTTAAAAAAGAATTTATTGTGGATAAAACCGAAGAAATAAAAATTAAATTTTAGTCCATTTGTTTACCATTCATCATTAAAAAAACAAAAATCATTAATCACGAAATTTACATAAAGCGCTGTTTACAAATCGCTAAAAACGGATTTGGTACTACAAGACCAAATCCAAGTGTTGGTGCTGTAATTGTTTTAAATGATAAAATAATTGCAGAGGGTTTTACTTCTGAATACGGAAAAAATCATGCAGAAGTAAATGCTGTAAACACTGTAAAAGATAAATCTGTTTTAAAAGATGCCACAATTTATGTAACCTTAGAACCTTGTTCGCATTTTGGTAAAACTCCACCTTGTGCAGATTTATTAGCAAAATATCAATTTAAAAATGTTGTTATTGGTTGCAAAGACACAAACAATTTGGTGGCAGGAAAAGGAATTGAACGTTTGCAAAAAGCAGGAATTAATGTGATTGTTGGTGTTTTAGAGGATGAATGCAGAAAACATCATAAAAGATTTTTTACGGTTCAAGATAAAAAAAGACCTTATATTATTTTAAAATGGGCAGAAACTAAAGATGGTTTTGTTGCTCCTTTAGAAAAAGACACACAAGCCCCAGTTTGGATTTCTAACAAATATTCGCAACAAATTGTACACAAACTAAGAGCAAAAGAACACGCAATTTTAGTAGGCACAAATACAGTTTTTGCAGATAATCCTAAATTAAATGTTAGAACTTGGTTTGGCAACAACCCAATTAGAATTGTTTTAGATAAAAATTTACGCATACCAATAACAGCGAATATTTATGACAAAAGTATAAAAACCATCATTTTATATGATGCCAAAAGTGTAGCCCTTAATAAAAGTGATTTTATAAATGATGTTTCTATAATAGATAAAACTAAAGAACATCAACTGGTTTTTGAAAGTATTGATTTTAATCAAAATTTAGCTCAAGAAATTTGTACTGTTTTGCAAAAACATAAAATTCAATCTTTAATTATAGAAGGTGGTACACAAACTTTACAAACATTTATAGATGCTAATCTTTGGGATGAAGCTAACGTTTTTATTGGTGATAACACTTTTAAAACAGGAATAAAATCGCCAATTTTATCAGCAAAAATTACATCAGAAAGAAAAATAAAAAACGATATTTTAAAAATTTACAACAATGATTAAGAATATAATTTTCGATTTTGGAGACATATTTATCAACTTAGATAAAGAAGGAACTTACAAAGCGATGGCTGCTTTAGGCGTAACTGAAATTACTCCAGAAATGATCGATGTTTACCATCAATATGAAAAAGGATTAATGACAACAGAAGATTTTATCAACTTCTATTACAATAAATTTGAAATCAATAAAACAGATTTAGTAGCTGCTTGGAATGCTGTTTTGTTAGATTTTCCTCAGAGACGTTTAGACTTTTTAAAAGAATTAGCTACTAGTAAAAAATACAGATTATTTTTATTAAGCAACACCAACGATTTACATATAAAATCAGTAATAGATACTGTTGGCGAAACTTTTTTTAACGAGTTTAAAGATTGTTTTGAGCAATTTTATTTATCGCATGAAATTCATTTTAGAAAACCCGATTCAGAAATTTATGAGTTTGTTTTAAACGAAAATAATTTAGTTGCAGAAGAAACTTTGTTTGTAGACGATTTAAAAGAAAATACAGATTCTGCCAATAAATTAGGCATTCAAACTTGGAATTTAACTCCAAAACAAGAAGATGTAACCCAATTATTCTCTAAAACCAATATTTAATTGATTTACCTTTTATTGAGTATCCTTTTTTCTACAGGATTATTTGTTATTTTTAAATATTTTGGCATTTTTAAAATAGATGTTTTAAAGGCAATATTTATAAATTATATTGTTGCTTTTATCATGGGTTTTGCATTTACCGAAAACAGTTTTTCTTTTGCAGAAATTCCGAATCAACCTTGGTTTATTGGTGCTACTTGTTTAGGTGCATTATTTGTTTCGATATTTTTTGTAATGGCCATGACTGCACAAAAAAATGGCGTTTCTGTAACTTCAGTAGCTGGAAAAATGTCGGTTGTTATTCCTGTTTTTTTTGGCGTATTTCTATACAATGAATCTGTTACTTTTTTAAAAATTGCAGGAATTATTATTGCTTTAGTTGCGGTTTATTTAGCTTCTGTTAAAGAAAAATCTACAACTTCTAAAAATGCTGGTTTGTTTTTTCCTGTTCTTTTGTTTTTAGGTTCTGGGGCTATAGATACTGTTTTAAAATTTGTAGAATCTAATTATGTACCAAAAAACGAAGTTTCTATTTTTTCTGGTAGTTTATTTGGTATTGCTGCAATTTTTGCAGCTATTATTTTAATAATAAAAACCATAAAGAAAAAAGAACCTTTTGGCATTAAAAACATTATTGCTGGTGTAATTTTAGGAATCCCAAATTACTTTTCTATTGTGTTTTTAATTAAAGCTTTGCAAACTGAAGGTTTTGAAAGTTCTACTCTTTTTACCGTTAATAATGTAGGTATTGTACTACTTTCTACACTAGTTGGTATTGTGGTTTTTAAAGAACAATTTAGTGTTAAAAATAAAATTGGTGTAGCATTAGCAATTTTAGGAATTGTAATTGTAGCTTTGGCTTAATGGAAAATGATAGTTATAAAACAATTGTAAACCCTTCTAAAGAAACACTTTTTAAAGAAAAAGGAAGTAAGTTCTTTGGTTATGCTTTTCCTGTTTTACATGAAGATGATGTTAAAGATTGTTTAGAAAACTTAAGAAAAACTCATCATGCTGCTCGTCATTTTTGTTATGCTTACCAATTAGGAATTGAAGACATTAAATATAGAGCAAATGATGATGGCGAACCTAATAATTCTGCAGGACTCCCAATTTACGGACAAATACAATCTTTTGAAGTTACCAATATTTTAGTAGTTTCTGTTCGTTATTTTGGAGGCACAAAACTTGGTGTTGGTGGTTTAATTAGCGCTTATAAAACATCTGCACAAATTACTTTAGAAGCCTGTGAAATTGTAGAAAAAACAATCGATGTTTTTTATAAATTGAATTTTGGTTATGATTTAATGAATAAAGTAATGCGCATTATTAAAGAGAAAAACATCAACCTTGTAGCTCAAAAAATGGAGCTTTCTTGTGAATACACCATATCCATCAGAAAAAAAGAAGCACAAACCATTTTTGACATTTTTGACAACCTCTATAAAGTTGATATTAAACTTCTTGATTAAATATTTAGATCAATCAATGAACAGCAAACCACAATGGTTTACCCTACTTTTTTAAATTCTTTTGCTTCTAAAAAATATTTACGAATCGATTTTGGAGGGCAAATTGTTGTCCAAGCAGTATAATCGAACCAAAATAATTCTCTTGTGATGGTTGTGCACAATTCTTTTTTATTATTATAAAAACGGATTGAAACCTTCATTTTATAATTACTAAACACGATACTTTCGCAAGCTAAATTCACAGAAAAAGCTTCTGTAAACAATAACCTTTTGTGTTGTATAATTTGATCGTTCTTTTTCTGCAAACCCACTTGTAGGTTGTTTAATTTAATTTTTGTAAATCCGTTTACATATAAAAAAGTTTCTAATATTTTAGATGAATAGTTTAAATAAGCTGCATTTTGCATCACCATAAAATCGTTTACATCTTCTCCTTTAACCCTATAAGTTCTTTGAAACATAGTTTTTTCGATTTAAAATGTTCTTGAAATGTTAAAGCCAAAATGAATATCACCTCCAAAAAAATTACCAGTATTTTCTGCTATAAAACTTTTTTCTATCATTGTAATGGCATTCGATAAAATTAATTGAAATACATGTCCGCCAGTTTCTATATCTACACCAAAAGCCAGTGAATTTCTAGCATTTATAGATTCAGATTTATCAAAAGCATAATAATACTCACTGTTTAAAGAAACTCTTTTACTTAATTTTAATCTACCTCCAAAACCAACAGCAAAAATATCGTGTGGATCTGCTGCTATTTTTACTGTATTTCTATGGATGTAAGTTGGAGTTACTTGAAACGAAAAAGACTCGCTAAACTTTCTTGCCAATAAAACTTGCCCAACATAAAACAAGCTTTCTGCAAAAGTTCTTTTATCTGCAGGATCGTAATCTTTAATAGTTTTTACGGCAACACTTCCAAAAAGTGAAATGGCTACCGGAAATGAATTCTCTCCTTTTCGTTGTTTTATTAAACTATATTTTAAAAAAGAATCGTAAGTTTTTTCGAAACTACTTCTACCAAAACCTGCTGTTAAATTGTCTGTTACTCCATATTCTAAAGCAAAACGAATGTTAGATTGGTCTAATCCAAAAAGCTCATCAAAGCCTAAATTTATAGCACCAAATCTGTGCGAAATTATAAATTCTAACTCGCTGTCTTTTCTATTTTCTATAGAATGACCGTTTAAAATTCGGGTGCCTTTAAATGTTGATGTTACTATATTATCTATTGTACTTTTAGGTGTTTCATCTTCTAAAATATCTAATAAATCGTCTTGACAAAAAATTGAATTATGGATAAAAATCAGAAAAATGGTAAAGAATATTTTTTTCATTGTGCAGAATTATTTTTGATATGGTTGATGATTGAAATTGAAAGTAACTTTAATTTTTTTGGCTATATTTTTAGCTACAATTGCAGGTATTTTTACGTTAAAGTCTTCTAAGTTTATCATAAAATCACCAGAAACTAGAATTGTGTTGTTTTTCTTAATCATATTTGCAGCAATAACCATTTCTTTAGAAACTCCGTGAATGGTTAAAACTCCTTTTACTTGTTTTGTACTAACAACTTCATTTACTGTATTAAAATCTAAAATTTCGCCTTTAAAAGTTGCTTTCGGATATTTGTCTGACTCTACATAATTCTCGTTAAAATGTTCTTGCATTAATGCTTTTTCAAACAGAAAAGATTTCATTAAAATGGATATTGCCATTTTACTATTATCTGCATCAATAATGCTTAAAACTTGGTTGTTATCTGCTGTAATATCTTCCATTGGTGCTTTAGAAAAAAAATTGATAGCCCCATTTTTTGTTAAATATTTTCCTTGACTTTGAGTAATTGAAACCCATAAAAAACAGCAAATTAGCGTAAGTGTAATTTTCATATTTCTGTATTTTTTTTTTAATTAAAATTCTGATTTTACCAAAACAACATCCATCAAATAACCTGTGCAAATTCCTTTTACAGTGATAACCTGCCCCGTTTTTAAAGTGTTTATTTTTTTTGTTGCATTTTCGGACAAATGACAAAGTACGCCACCAAAATCATCTTGAGTTGTTAAAGTGATGATGCCTTTACCTTTTTCTATTTTTATCGTAGAAATAGTACCAGTTACAGCTATTATTTTTTCTAAGTATTTACTGTTAGCCGTTTTTTCATCCGAAGAAAATTCTTCTAAAATTGCATTTGCAGAAACACTAATATCTGCAGATGTTTCTGTTATGTTTCTATGTGGCTTATTGTACATTTTATATCCTAAAAATGCACCAAGAATTACAACAACTAGAGCTGATAAAATTATTTTCTTTTTATTCATAGCTTCTAATTTTAATTATTTAATGCGCCTGCATCTACCCAACAACTTATCGCTTCTATTTCTGCAGTTGTTAAAGAACCTCCTTGAGGCATTCTTCTGCTTACCACTTCTGCTTTTACGCTGCTTGCGTTTGCACTTGTGCCATTATAAGTAGTTAAGTTTGGAAAATTACCACCTGTTCCATGACATTGTATACAATTGTTGTCTATAATTGGTTTTACATTTAGAGTGTAGGTAATTGTTGCACACGGATCTGTTTCTGGTGTTTCTTCAATTGTCTCTTCTACGTTTTTTAAACAAGAAGCAAGTAAAATGGATACAGAAAAGAGCAACAAAGCATTTCTTAATTTTAGTAGGTTGTTCATTTAAATTCGGTTTTAGTGTTACCGTAAAATAAATGATTTACAACTGTTTATAAACTATTAAGTTCTTTGAAAGAGAAAGAAAAAAGGTTTAAAGGGAAAAAAATAAGTTAAAAAGGAAAGAGAAACTCACTAAAAAAACTAAATACTTAGCCATTGTTTAAATTCGGCAGCTTTGTTTTTACTGATAATTATTTCTTCGGATGTTTTAGATTGTAATAAAATTTTTAACTGACTATTTCCGTATTTAATAATTTTATCAATGGCTGTTATACTTATTATAAATTGTCTGTTAGCTCTAAAAAATAAGGTTGAGTTTAAGTTTGTATACATATCATCTAAACTTAAATTTGTTGTAGATTTTTTACCATCAAAACAAACCACATACGTTATTGTGTTTTCTGTATACACAAAAGCAATATCTTTTGTTGCAATGGGCACTAACTCGTTTCTAACATAGGTAAGAATTCGTTCTTTTTCTTTTTCTGATGATTCTTGTTTTACAGTTTCTTTAGGTATTTCTGCTACTTTTTCTTTGTAAGAAACCAAATCTGTATTTAATTTAGAAAGGTTTACAACTTCTGATGTTAAATTGGTATTTCTTAACTCCAATTGTTTTTCATAAGCACTACCAATAACTCTAACTGCTAAAAACGAAAGCACAATTATTAAAACTCCCATCACCAGAAAAATCAAATAAAAATTGCTTTTTAAAGTATTCATTTGAATCGAAATACTTTTAATATTTACGTTGGCAGCTATAATTAAATCTGAATTTTTAATGGGCGAAATATGAATAATTTCTGAAGATGAATTTGTATCTGAATTTACCAATAAATCGTACAAATTATCAGAATTGTTTTTCTCTTTTAAAGAAGCCAATAAAGTTTGATTTGAGCTAACCAACTGCCCCACTTTGGTTTTATCAGGGTTTGCAACCTCTTTTCCACTCCAATTAAAAACACTAATAAACCAACTATCTGTATTAGTATTTTCTATAATTTGCTGAACGTTTTTTACAATTCCTTCTTTTTTTATACCAGATGATAATTGAAAATCGATCAGTTTTGCAATTTCATTTGCTTCTCGTTTACTAGATTCTACTTGCACTTCTATCAACTGATTAGCACTAACTTTAATAAAATATTTAGAAGCAAACATAGCAACCAAAAGAAAAATGGCTGCAATAGATAAAAAAGTTAAAAAATAAAGTTTGTCTTTTTTCATTTAAAAATAGAATGTTGAAATATACCACTATTCTTTTCTTATTGTCAAGATTTTATTCCTCTTTAAAGCATTTTTTTCGCTTTCAGAAGGTTTTGTTTTTTAAAAACAATAGTTTTCATTTTCTTTGATGCCATATGAAAGCAAAAAGCATCTTTTATAGCATAACTATTCTTTTAGTAATTTTACTGAGTATTCTATATTTTACGAAGCCTTTTTTTAAATTGAGTAACAAAAACGTTGAAAATGAAGTTACTGAATACAATTTAAAAGCAACAGATTTGGTAAATTATTATGCCAATAACGAAGCCAAAGCAAACCTATTATACACAGGAAAAATTATAGAAATTACAGGTACAATTAAAGAAATTAGCTATTTAAATGATAGAAATACCATTATTTTAAATAGTAATTCTGAAACATTTGGAGTAATTTGCGATATCAACCCAAATCAAAGAGAAAAATTACATCATCTAAAACAACATCAAAAAATTAAAGTAAAAGGTATTTGCAAAGGATTTTTAAAAGATGTTATATTTTTAAATTGCTCAATAGATTTACCAATCAATGAATAAATTATTACCACTTTTTTTTCTGATTATTTCTTTTGCTGATTTTAATGAAAAACAAAATCAATTTATTGCAAGACAAGGTCAAATTTCTTTCTTCTCTTATACTTCTGTTGAAAATATTGAAGCCAAAAACAATCAAGTTCTTAGCATTTTAGATATAAAAAAACAAGAAATTGCAATTAGTATGTTAATGCGTGCTTTTGTTTTTAAAAAGGATTTAATGTACGAGCATTTTAATGAAAGTTATATTGAATCTGACATTTATCCAAAGGCAAATTTTGAAGGAAAAATTATTGATTTTGATATAAAAACCAATCAAAATCAAACCAAAATTATTCGCGGAAAATTAACCATTCATGGAATTACAAAAGAAATAGATATTAAAACCACCATAGTAAACAACGATGGTAATTATACACTTTCTGGTACTTTTGAGCTTTTAGTTAACGATTTTGAAATTAAAATTCCGCCAATTTTATCTAGTAATATTGCCAAAACCATTTCTATAAAGTTTAACTTTCAATACAAACCTTATGAAGAATAAAAACATTTTTAAACTGTTCTTTTTGTGTATGCTACTAGTGCATTCTTCTCTAAACGCACAGGGTTTATTAGACAAATTAGAAAAAGAATTTCCAGACAAACCTGTTTATGAAATTGCTACGTTTAAAACTACCAGAATTGGATTAGGACATTCTATAGAAACACGTAAAAAAGGAATTTTAGAAATTGCTTTTTACAATAGATATTGGAACATGCCAGATTTTAAAGGACAACGTTTTTTAGCGGATAAAGTTAGCATACGTTATGGTTTAGATTATGCTTTTTCTGATAATTTTACCTTTGGTTTAGGCTATACTAATTATGACAAAATTACTGATGGATTTTTTAAATATAAACTTTTAAAACAACGTCAGAACTCGAACAAAGGTGTAGTTAGCATTACTTTAGTTCAAGGTTTTTCGCATAGAAAAGTAGAAAGCATGTATAATGATTATTATCAACAAATCAACACATCAACTTCTAGTAAATATGCTTTTACCAGTCAAGTTTTAATTGCTAGAAAAATAAATACTGAACTTTCTTTACAAGTTGCACCCACTTTTATACAAAGAGCAGAAAATCCGTTAATTAATGATACTAAAAATCAATTTGCAATTGCTTTTGGAGGTAGACATAAAATTGGTGGTCATGCATCTATAGTATCAGAATATTTTTATGTTACAAATCCAATAACATCCATAGAAAATTACAATGCTTTTATGATTGGTATTAATTGGGAATTGAGCCATTTAATGTTACAATTTCAGATGACCAATGCTAGAAACTTTGCAGAAGATACTTTTATCACCCAAACTAGAAATAATTTTAACGCTAAAGACGGTAATTTCCATTTTGGATTTAATGCTACATGGGTATTACAGACTAAAAAGAAGAAATTATAGCAAATAGAATTTCATTTTTAATTTCTTAGGATGATAATTTACAAGTGATTCTTTACATAAAACCTCTCCATTAATTAACTTAAAGTTAATACCTAAAAGTTAAAGTTAGCTATATATTTGCCCCTTCCTTTTATTGATAATTTTAAAAAAAAAATCGGAATTTAAATTTAGCAAATGAAAAATAATAATATAAAATTAATTCTCTTAATAGCAGTAGGAATTCTAATTTCAAGTTGCTCAAATGATGTTGAAGAGAACTTAGACACTATTGCCCCAACAATCGCAATTGAAAGTCCAGAAGTAAATCAAAATTATGTTGGCTATTGGGGAGGTGCTTGGCCAGAGGCAGATAAAGTATTTATAAAAGCAATTGGAACAGATGAAACAAAAATTGCATTTATGCATTTAAAAGTACTTGACAATAATGGAACTATAGTATTTGAAAAAACTGTGAATAGCTCAGCAAATATGCAAACTGAACTTATTATTTCGGAGAGTTTTACACCTAGTAAAACTGAAACTTATAGTGTAATAATTAGTGCAACAGATGCTAATGGAAATATCCAAAATTCAGATCCTCGATTTTTTATTGTAGAATAAATATTTAAGCCTTAAATAAAACTAAAAAACTCTTATTCTGTAATTAGAATAAGAGTTTTTTTTTTAATTTAAAAGTATTAAAAGACTAAACTAATTTCTTAGCATTTTTAACTTTTTGCTTTGTTAAAGCAATATCGATTACCTGTTTCATATCAGAAACATAGTGAAAAGTTAATCCTTTTAAATAACTTTCTTTAATTTCTAAAATGTCTTTTCTATTATCTTCACAAAGAATTATTTCTTTAATATTTGCTCTTTTAGCAGCCAATATTTTTTCTTTAATTCCGCCAACAGGCAACACTCTTCCACGTAAAGTAATTTCGCCAGTCATTGCTAATTTATTCTTAACTTTTCTTTGTGTATACGAAGAAATTAAAGAAGTTAACATGGTAATACCAGCACTTGGTCCATCTTTAGGAGTTGCGCCTTCTGGTACGTGAATATGAACATTATATTTCTCTAAAACTTCTGGGTTTATACCAAATTCTTCAGCATTAGATTTTATGTATTGCAGAGCAATTGTTGCAGATTCTTTCATTACAGTTCCTAGATTACCAGTTATAGAAAGGTTTCCTTTACCTTTAGATAAAATAGATTCTATAAATAAAATATCACCCCCAACAGAAGTCCAAGCCAAACCTGTAACTACACCAGCAACATCATTGGTTTCGTATTTATCTCTGTTTCTTGGTGTTCCTAAAATTTCTTCTACTTTTTCTGATGATAAACTTACCTCATATTCTTCTTCTAAAGCGATACTTTTGGCAGCAAAACGCACCACTTTAGCTACTTGCTTTTCTAAACCACGAACACCAGATTCGCGAGTATATCCTTCTACAATTTGCTCTATTTGTTTTTTACCTAATTTTAAATCTTTGGTAGTTAATCCATGTTCTTTTAATTGTTTAGGCAATAAATGTCTTTTGGCAATTTCTACTTTTTCTTCGATAGTATAACCTGTAACATTTATAATTTCCATTCTATCTCGTAAAGCCCAAGGAATTTGTCCTAAATTATTAGCTGTTGCTATAAAAAGTACTTTAGATAAATCGTAACCAACTTCTAAATAATTATCGTAAAAAGCTTCATTTTGTTCAGGATCTAAAACTTCTAACATGGCAGAAGATGGATCTCCTTGATGACTTTGTCCTAACTTATCAATCTCGTCCAAAACAAAAACTGGGTTTGATGTTCCTGCCTTTTTTAGGTTCTGAATTAAACGCCCAGGCATTGCACCAATATATGTTTTTCTGTGACCTCTTATTTCAGCTTCGTCACGTAAACCACCTAAAGACATTCTTACATATTTACGTCCTAAAGATTCTGCTATCGATTTTCCTAACGAAGTTTTACCAACTCCAGGAGGCCCATACAAACAGATAATTGGCGATTTCATATCGTTTCTTAACTTTAAAACAGCCAAATGCTCGATAATTCTTTCTTTTACTTTTTCTAATCCAAAATGGTCTCTGTCTAAAACTTTGGTAGCACGTTTTAAGTCGAATTTATCTTCTGAGAAAATTCCCCAAGGCAATTCTAATAACAACTCTAAGTAACTTCTTTGTACACCATATTCAGCAGCTTGCGGATTCATTCTTTTTAAACGACTCAGCTCTTTTTCAAAAGTTTCTCCTACTTCTTTACTCCACTTTTTTGTTTTGGCTTGCTTGCGCATTTCTTCCAATTCTTGATCATTAGAAACACCTCCTAATTCTTCTTGAATGGTTTTTAATTGCTGATTTAAATAATATTCACGTTGTTGTTGATCTAAATCTTCTCGAGTTTTAGACTGAATATCGTTACGCAATTGTAATTTTTGCAGCTCTTTGTTTAAGTTTTTAAGTGTTAATAATGCTCGTTCTTTTAGATTGTCTTTTTCTAAAATTACTTGTTTTTGCATCACACTTAAATCCATATTGGATGCAATAAAATTCACCAAAAACGAATTCGATTGTATGTTTTTTATAGCAAAAGAAGCTTCACTTGGCAACATTGGGTTTTCTTTAATTACCTCTAAAGCCTGTTCTTTAATAGAATCGATAATAGCATCGAATTCTTTTTTATCTTCTATTACTTTATTTTCAAAGGACTCTTTTACTGTAGCTCTTAAATAAGGTTCTGTCTGAATTAACTCATCAATTTCAAAACGTTTTTTACCTTGAATAATTACGGTTGTATTACCATCAGGCATTTTTAAAACACGTAAAATCTGTGCTACAACTCCAGTTCTATGAATGTCTTTTAAACTTGGTATTTCCTCATCTTCATTACGTTGCGCTACAACCCCAATAATTTTATTGCCCTTGTTTGCATCTTTTATCAACTGAATCGATTTATCTCTACCTGCTGTAATAGGAATTACAACTCCCGGAAATAAAACAGTATTTCTTAAAGGCAATATTGGTAAAGTTTCTGGCACACTCTCTTTGTTTATAATTTCCTCATCCTCAGGGGTCATTAAAGGAATTAACTCAGAGTCTTCGCTCATAATATCCTGAAAAGACAAACTGTCTAACTTTATAATTTTTGATTTGCTCATTTGCTATATATCTGTCATTCTGACATTGATTATGTTCTTTACATCAAAACCAATATCTCTATATTAAAACTAAAGTATTGATAATCATAAATATAAAAAATTACGACTGATTATCTCAATTATTAAAAACAATTGTTGTGCCAATTCATATAAAATACATATTCTCAATTATTTTTTTATCATTTTTGTAGAAAAAAGTACATGACAATAAGAGTTAAAACTATTTTTTACAAAGGCTGGGAAAAAGCAATAGAAATCTCGAATTCAGAAATTAAAATAATTGTTGTTCCAGAAGTTGGTAGAATTTTACATTTTGGTTTTTTAAATGCTGATAATATCTTTTATGAAAACAAAACTCTAGAAGGATTAACATTTAAAAACGGTGCTTATTTTAAAGAAAACAACATTATACAAGCACCTAATATTGGTGGCAATCGAGTTTTACCTTGTTCCGAAGATTATTTTCATTTGATAACTGGCTCCAGACATGTGCCTGATCCTTTTATAAATGCAAGTGAATATAAAGCAACAATTTTAAAAAACGGTGTAGTTTTAAAAAGTCCGATTAGCAATTTACTAGGAATCCAAATCATTAGAAAAATTACAATAAATGAATTTGATACAACTGTAAAAATCAATCAAGAATTGATTAAAATAAAACCTGCCTTAACCCCAGTTTTAGAGAAAATTCCTTTAACTATTTGGAGTTTATCAAAAATTAAAACGCCAAATGTTAGTTATACAAAATTAGCCAAAAATAGTATTTTTAAAAATGGCTTTACCATTTCTGAATGGCCAGATGCCCAAAATTATGCAGAAGAAAATGCATCCGTAAAAAATAATCTTTTAACTTTAAAATCTTCTGATGAATTTCCTCAAAAAATAGGTACAGACTCCAGAAATTGGGTAGCAGGTTATTTAAATGATACTCTTTTTATAGAAAAATTTAATTTTGAAGAAGAGAAGATTTATCCAGATAAAGGGACTTCTGTTACTATTTTTGGAAATGATATGTTTAGTGAATTAGAATGTTTAAGTCCTGAAAAAGAATTAAAAATAAACGATAAAATAAGCTATAATTTGAGTTGGAACTTAGAAAAAGTAACGAACAAAGAAAAAGCTACACAATTTCTTAAAAAGCTATAAACGAAGCACTAATATTACTCTTATTAAAAACTTTTATATTATTTTTAAAAAACTGTCACAAGTCAAATAAAGTTTTGTCTTTAGAATAGAAGTTTTTAATTGGAAGCTAATCAACCACATATAACCAACCTTTTAGAACGCTGTAAATCGTCTGATAAAAACGCGCAACTGAAAATTTACAATGCTTATTACAAAGCAATGTACAACTCAGCCCACCGAATTTTAAAAGACAGTTACGAAGCTGAAGATATTATGCAAGAAGCATTTTTAACAGCGTTTATAAAGCTAAATTCCTACAAAGGGGAAGTTGCATTTGGTGCGTGGCTAAAACGAATTGTTATCAATAAAAGCTTAACACAACTTAAGAAAAACAATCGTTATGAAGAAGTAAAAATGGAAGTTGTACCTAATGATGAAATTGAAGATGAAGCTATAAATTACACAGGTTTAAATCCTAAATTGGTTTTAAACAGTTTACAAGGATTAAAAGAAAATTATAGAGTTGTGCTCACTCTTAATTTAATAGAAGGATTTGATTATGAAGAAATTGCACAAATATTAAATTACACAAACGAAAATGTGAGAACCACAGTTTCTAGAGCAAAGAAAAAATTAAAGCAAGTTATACTTGCGCAAAATATACAAGCACAAGCTTATGGAAGATAAATTACATAACTTTTTTTCTGAAAATGATTTCGATTTTCAAGAACCACATTCAGGGCATTTAGAACGTTTTGAACGTAAATTAAATCACCCAAAAAAAATAAATAGAACTTCTTGGAAATGGCTTTCTGTTGCAGCATCTGTTGTATTAGTTCTTGGCTTTTGGTTGGGTAGCTCACATCAAAAAAGAGTAATGGATCTTGCTGATGTATCTCCTAAACTAGAAGAAGTACAAGATTATTTTGTAAGTACAATTAATGCAGAATTAAAAACCGTAGAAAAAAACAGAAGCCTAGAAACAGAAAGCATTATAGAAGAAGCTTTAGATCATTTAGAAGATCTTGAAGACAACTATAGAATGTTTATTTTAGAATTAAATGCAGAAGGTAATAAAACAAAAATTATCAATTCTATGATAAGAAATTACCAACAACGCTTAGAAATATTAGAAAATGTATTGCAACAAATTGAACAGATTAAGAACCCTAACCTTTTAAATGATGAAATTTATATATAAAATTACCTTACTATTTTTACTTTTCCCACTCATTGCAGTAGCAAATAACACTGGTACTAAACAAGAAAAAAGCAAAGTAATACAAAAAGAATACAAAGTAAATAGCAATGCTAAAGTTGCCCTAAACAATAGGTATGGAAATTTAAATATTACTACTTGGAATAAAAACATCGTAGAAATAGAAGTAACCATTACTGTTAAAGGTAACAGTTTAGAAAGTGTAGAAGATAAATTATCTACAATTGATGTAGAATTTGATGCCTCTTCTAGTTTTGTATCTGCCAAAACAACTTTTGAAAAAGAACAAAAAAGCTGGTCTTTTTGGAAAAAAAGTAACAACCTTAGTTATAAAATTAACTACAAAGTAAAAATGCCTAAAACCAATAGCGTAGATTTAAATAACGATTATGGTAACATATTTTTAGGCGATTTATCTGGTAAAGCAAATATTAATTGCGATTATGGTAAAATTACAGTGGGCGAATTATCTGCAAACAACAATACTATTAATTTAGATTACTGCTCATCTTCTACAGTAAGTTTTATGAAAACGGGTAATGTTAATGTAGATTATTCTAAAATTACCATTGATAAAGCCGAAGATTTAAAAGTAAATGAAGACTACTCAACTATAAAATTTGGCAAAGTAAAAAACATCAATTTTAACGCAGATTATGGTTCTGTAAGCATTAGCGAAGCTGAAAATGTAAATGGAAATTCAGATTATGCAAGTATGCGTTTGGGTACTATTTATAAAAATTTAAATATAGAAACAGATTATGGTAGTGTTTCTGTTGATAGACTAGCAAAAGGTTTTGAAAGCGTGATTATTGACGGACAATATGCAGGTATAAAAATTAATGTTGATGAAGATGCTGTTTTCGATTTTGTGCTAGACTTACAATATGCTGGTTTTAGATATGATGATGATCAAATAGAATTTTTTAAAAAAATATCTAAATCAACAAAAAAATATTACGAAGGTAAATTTGGTAAAGGAAATTCTAATGCTAGAATAAAAATAAGATCTCAGTATGGAGGAGTATCCATCAAAGAAAAATTTTAAATACAATCTACTAAAAAATAAAATTATGCTTAAAAAAATTACTTTATTACTATTTACAATTACTTTAAGTTTATCTACTAATGCCCAAAGCTGGTGGGGAAGTAATAAAAAAATAAAAGGAAATGGAAATGTGGTTACTGTTAACAGAACTACATCCGATTACGATGAAGTTTCTGTTGGAGGTTCTTTTGATGTGATCTTGATAGAAGGAAAAGAAGGGAACATAAAAATAGAAGGCGAAGAAAACATTATACCTTATGTAGAAACTGAAGTAAGTGGTAATACTCTTAAAATAAAATATCAAAAAAACACCAATATTTATACTACAAAAAGATTAACGGTAACTGTTACGTATAGTGATATTGATAAAGTTTCTTTAGGTGGTTCTGGCAATATTACCAACGAAGGTGTTATTAAAGCCAACGATTTAAAAACATCTTTAGGTGGCTCTGGAAACATAACTTTAACCATTGATGCAGATGAAGTTAGCGCAAACATTGGTGGCTCTGGAAACATTAAATTAGAAGGTACATCTAACGAATTAAATTGCTCTATTGCAGGTTCTGGAAGCATAAAAGCATATGAATTAAGCACAGATACTTTAAACGCAACTATTGCTGGTTCTGGAAGTATAAGAACTACCGTAAAAACCAAAATTAAAGCAAAAGTAGTAGGTTCTGGTAGTGTGTATTACAAAGGTAACCCTAAATATATAGATACTAAATCTGTGGGTTCTGGAGATGTAATTGATAGGAATTAGAGATTAATATGATTTAAATAATAAAAAAAGACCTAAAGATGTAAATTCACTTTAGGTCTTTTTTATTTTATAACTTTAAAAATCAGTTATTAATTTTTAATAGTTTCTGTATTGTTGGGTTTCTTCAAAAACATGTTGTAAAATTCGTTTTTCTACATCATCAAAAACTAAATTTCTACGTTGCATAACTACTGTTACTACTTCAAAAACTTTGTTGGTTTTATATTCTGTAAAACCAGATGCACCTCCCCAACTAAAAGATGGTACAAAATTTCTTGGAAAACCACTTCCATAAATATTAGCAGAAACTCCTACAACAGTTCCTGTATTAAACATGGTGTTTATTCCGCATTTGGAATGATCTCCCATCATTAAACCACAAAATTGTAAACCTGTTTTTGCAAATCTACCTGTTTCATAATCCCATAATTTTACCTCAGCATAATTATTTTTAAGATTAGAGTTATTTGTGTCTGCACCTAAATTACACCACTCTCCCAAAACAGAATTTCCTAAATACCCATCATGACCTTTACTAGAATAACCAAATAATACAGAATTATTAACCTCTCCTCCTACTTTGCAATAAGGACCTAAGGTAGTTGCGCCATAAATTTTTGCGCCTAATTTTAACACTGATTTTTCGCACATTGCTAAAGCACCTCTTATTACACAACCTTCCATAATTTCTGCATCTTTACCAATATAAATTGGTCCATTAGATGCATTTAAAATTGCAAAAGAAATTTTAGCACCTTCTTCTATAAAAATATTTTCTTTATTAATGCATTGTACTCCTTCAGGAATTGGCTGTGAAGTTCGTCCTTCTGTAAGCAAATCGAAATCTTCTTGAATGGCTTTATTGTTTAGTGAAAAAATATCCCAAGTATTTTTTATCTGAATAATGTCTTCATCAAACTCAATTGCAGTGTATTCTTCAAAATTTACTTCATCTTGTGTATCCGAAGTAAAAAAAGCAATTACATCATCACCTTTAAAAATGGCTTCGTTTTCTGATAAATTTTTCACTTTTTCTACCAAACTATTTGTTGGACAAAAAGAGGCATTTATTAAAATATTCTCTGCCATTTCTACCATCGGATATTTTTCTTCTAAATATTCTTCTGTTATGGTTGTTGTAGTTAGGCTTAAATATTTTTCCCATTTTTCTCTAATGGTTAAAATTCCCACTCTTAAATCTGCAACTGGTTTGGTGTAGGTAAATGGTAAAAGGGATTTTCTAACATCTCCATCAAATAAAATGTAATTCATTTCTTGGTTTTTATAGCTAAACAAATTTAGCTTTTTTAAAGCATAAAAAAAACCGATAGTCATAAATACTACCGGTTTTCATCATTTGAACTAAAAGGGTTTAATTTTTAATAAATTTCTGACTTCCAATTTTATCATCAGAAACTACTTTTAAGACATAAATACCTTTTGATAAACTACTTACGTTAATTTTACTATTTAATTCTGTAACATTATTTGTTAAAACTAATTTACCTATATAATTATAAAATTGAACAGTAGCTTTACTTGAACCAGAAGGTAACTGAATGGTTACATTTTCTAAAGCTGGGTTTGGATATAAATCAAAGTTTAAACGTTGAGCTTCTTTAATGCTTAATGAAGGCGAAGATGTACTTGCTGTTACTACTTGATCTCCCCCATCAAAAGCATTACCATTTCCATTAGCCGCATTTACAGCAGTGTAAAATGTTACATTACCCAAATCTGTAGAAGGTGATCTCCAAGTAAAAGACCAATCTCCAGAACTTGATGGAAAAGTGTGTGTTACTGCTTTATTACTATTTACAGTTCTACTACCAGAACCTGCAGTAAAAGCTCCTATTTTTGCATTCGAATTACTTTCTGCTGTAAGTTGAAAACCATGAGCAGAAGAACTAGAAGTTGTGTTTACATTAATTGTATAATCTGTATCTAACAAATAACCTGAATCTGGAATGTTAGATGTAATTTCTACAGAAGCATTAAAATTACCTCCACTATGACATGCAGCACAAGTTGCACCACCATCTCCAGGAGAGCCAGATCTAGCATCTGATCTACCACCAGAACTAGACATTAATAAAAAAGCTGAAACTGGTATAAGTAATAAAAAAAGTTTAAAAATGTAGTGTTTTTTCATTTGTTTTTAATTTAGTTGGTTATATAATTAGGCTTAATTTCTTAGATGTTATTTGTGATTGCTTTACACTATTTTTGATGATAGCATAAATCTAAAACCATTGTAAATAAAGCCATTAACTAACCTTATTACAATAAAAACCGGCTGAGAGGGAAAAACGAGGCTGTAAAAAGGAATATTTTTACTTGAAAATCTTTACTTTTTAAGCTAAAAAGAATGTCAGAAAAAAAAGAATTGTATTTTTGGTTTATGACAAAAAACAAAACAAACTTTAAACATATTAGCGAATCTCAATTAACTATTAATGAGTTAATGCTTCCATCTCACTCTAATTTTAGTGGAAAAATTCATGGAGGTCATATTCTAAATTTAATGGATCAAATTGCTTTTGCTTGTGCATCTAAACATTCTGGCTATTATTGTGTTACAGCTTCTGTAAACAAAGTAGATTTTTTAAACCCTATAGAAGTTGGTGAATTACTTACTCTAAAAGCTTCTATAAATTACACTGGTAGAACTTCTATGGTTGTGGGTTTACGTGTAACTTCTGAAAACATTAGAACTGGCGAAATAAAACATTGTAATTCTTCTTATTTTACCATGGTTGCCAAAGATGAAAATGGAAAAAGCGTACCTGTACCTGGTATAATTTTAACCACAAAAGAGAGCATTAGACGTTTTGCCAGAAGTATTGTAAGACAACAACATAGTAAAAAAAGAACCTCTAGATTTAACGAAGACGTTTTTAAAACAGAAGAATACATGCACCTTTTTGAAGGCAGCAATTCTAAAATTGAACTTACTTAAACTTTTTTTCTTTGGATGAATTCATAGATATTTTAACTCCGGATGGAAAACCAACAGGCAAAACCGCTTTAAAATCGGAAGCGCATAAAAATGGATGGTTTCATGCCACTGTACATATTTGGTTATTTACTTCGGATGAAAAAATATTGCTACAAAAAAGAGCATTGACTAAAAAAGTATTTCCAGGTTTGTGGGATATTTCTGTTGCTGGACATATAGGTGCAGGAGAATCAATTTTATCATCAGCAAAAAGAGAAGTTTTTGAAGAAATTGGATTAACTTTAAATGAAGCTGATTTGATTAAAATTGGCACAAGAATTCATCAAGTAAAACACAAAAACGGAATTCAAGATAACGAACATCATCATGTTTTTATTGCAGAATTAAAAGTTCCTATTTCTGAATTAATCATTCAAAAAGAAGAAGTTGACGCTATTAAATTATATGATTTATCCATCTTAACAGAAACCGAAAAGTTTGAAAACGTTTTGCTTTCGAGGTTTCATAGTTATTATTGTGATGTTTATTCTAAAATTCATCAGCATGTAAAAAAAAACAAATGAAAAAAAATAAAGTAGTAAAATTAGTTGCAGACCATAAAACAAGTCAAAAACCTGAAGAAAAATACTCTTCATTAATAGAGAAATTTATTTCTCCTTTTGTAGATAACCTCAATGATTTTGAGCATCAAGAAGAAATTTTTGATTTTGTTATAAACGCCTGGAATTACGGTAATTTAAAGTCCATTTTTGACAAAGATGAGTTTAAAGAGATCATTTCTGTAGCTAAAGAAGATGATCCTCTTCATTTTCCTTTACTTAAAAAAATGGTAAAAGAAAAAACCATTAAATATAAAGAATTTACCGATTTTATAGTTGACTTTGATATTAAAGTAAATAAAGATTCAATTAGTTTTAAAGTAAAAACAGCAGAAGAAGATGATTATATGCTAAACCTGTTAACTGGTACTATTTCTGACGAAACTGTTCCTTTAAAAAGTGATTTTGAAGAAAACTATATTAACAGGTCTGCAATTGCTTTAAAACCCTTACAACCTTTTATAGATTGGCAAAATACTATTTACCCAGATGCTACCATAGATGAAAATGACTTAAAGGATATAAATATTTATTTAATAAATAACGCTAGCTATGAAGATGTAGATACCTATTTAAAAAAGAAATTTGATAAATATTTTATGATGGAATTAGAAGGTTGGCATACAGATAAAAGAAATTGGCCACAAAGACGTAATTACAAAATGTTTAAAAATTGGTTTCAGGTTAATATTAGTACTGCTGTTTTTGATTTAGAAAAAACACCAATTAGTAAAAGTGAATAGTTTTAAAAATAAAAAAGGATGAAAAACTCAATTGCAGAACGCGTTTATGATTTTTTAAAAAACTACCCTCCTTTTAACTTGCTATCAAAAAGTAAATTATTAGAAATTGCTAAAGAAATAAACATTGTTTATTTAGAAAAAGGCAAAGTTTTATTTAATAAAAATGAAACCAATCATAAACACTTTTATATTGTTAGAAATGGCGGAATTAGTTTATTTCAAAATGCTAAAAAACAACGTGTTTTAATTGATATTTGTGATGCTGGAGATATTTTTGGCTTAAGACCCTTAATTAGTAAAGAAAACTATTTATTAGATGCAATTGCTAATGAAGAATCTATAGTTTATGGCATCCCTATAGCTGTTTTTCAATCAGTATCAGAAAACAATAAAAAGATAAACAAGTATTTAATTACTTCATTTGCTTCAAAATCTTTTGACCCTTATACAACCGAGCAAAGCAGCAATGTTTTTACAGATTATATTGTAAAAGACAGTTTAAAATACTCTAATTTACATTCAGTAAAATATACGAAAAACCCTTTAAGTTGCACCGTAAATTCTAATATTAAACAAGCAGCTATTAAAATGAGCTCTAAAAAAGTGGGCTGTATTGTTGTAGTTGATGAAGCCAAAATTCCAAAAGGAATTATTACTAATAGTGATCTTAAAAACAAAATAGCAACTGGCATTTTTTCGATTGATACTTGTGTTTCAGAAATTATGTCATCACCAGTAATTACACAGCCTAAACACTTAACGGTTTTAGATGCTCAACTACAAATAATTAAACATAAAGTTAGTCATTTATGTATTACAGTAGATGGCACAAGCAACTCTAAATTAATAGGAATTTTAAACAACTACGATGTTTTAGCCTCTTTAGGAAATAACCCTACAGTAATTTTAAAAGAAATAAAAAGGGCTAAAAGAACCAGTGAATTGCGTAAAATTAGAAACAAGGCTAACCAACTTTTAAAATCTTATTTAGAACAGAATATTCCGCTTTCTCATATATCCAAAATAATATCAGAAATTAACAATAGTGTTACTATTAGAGTTGTTGAAATTTCTTTAAAAAAAATGCAATCACCACCACCTGTAAAGTTTTCTTGGATTGCTTTGGGTAGCCAAGGTAGAGAAGAACAACTTTTATATACAGACCAAGACAATGCCTTAATTTTTGAAGATACTACAACAGAAAACTACTTAGAAACTAAAAATTTCTTCTTAAAATTAGCGGGTTATATTACAAAGTCTTTACATAAAATAGGGTTTGAATATTGCCCAGCAGAAATGATGGCAAACAACCCAAAATGGTGTTTATCTTTATCTGAATGGAAAGAACAATTTAATAGCTGGATTATAAATGTTGATGAAAAAGCAATTTTATTATCTTCTATTTTCTTTGATTTTAATCACATTTATGGTAGTGCTTCTTTGGCAAAAGAATTAACACAAAGTATTTTCAAAACCCTAAACGAAAGAAGTTTGCTCTTTAATTTTCTTGGTAAGGAAGCTATTGCTAGCCCTTCACCCTTAGGTTTTTTTAAACAGTTTTTAGTAGAAAATAATGGAGATCATAAAGATTCTTTTAATATTAAACAAAGAGCATTAATGCCTTTAATAAATGCTGCAAGACTTTTAACTTTATCTAATAATATTTACGAAATTAACAACACTGCCAAACGTTTTGAAAAGTTAGCAGAAATTGAACCACAAAATAAAGAATTGTACCAATCTTGTTCTTATGCTTTTAAAGCCTTGCTAAAGTTTAAAACCAAACAAGGTATTTTGCATAACGACTCTGGTAAATTTATAAAATTAGAATCTTTAACAAAAGAAGAAAAATTGAAACTAAAAAGATGTTTTAAACCTATTAGAGAAATACAAGAAGTACTTTCTATTCGATTTAATTTATCTAAATAAAATTATACTATGGAGTTTAATTGGTTTCAAAAAAAAGAAAAAAAAGTATTACCTGAGTATTTTTTAGAGTATAAAAATGCTTTTTTAAATGTAGAAAAACTGCCAATAAACCAAACCCGATTTGTTGTTTTTGACACTGAAACTACTGGTTTTTCTATGAAAAAAGATAGAGTTTTATCTATTGGTGCAGTTTCTATAATAGACAATATTATTAATGTAAAAGATTCTTTTGAGGTTTATATAAAACAAGAAATTTTTAAAGCAGAAACTGTGCCCATTCACGGAATTTTAAAATACGGTGAAATGGATAAAATAAGCGAATTAGAAGCTTTAAAACTATTTCTAAAATATATTGAAAATGCGGTTTTAGTTGGTCATCACGTGGGTTTTGATGTACAAATGATTAATGAAATATTAAAAAGGAACAAATTACCCAACTTGGTAAATAAATCAATTGATACTGGTTTTCTTTTTAAAAAATCGAAACACGCTGTTTATCAAAATGATCAAAAACATTATACTTTAGATGATTTGTGTGATGAACTAAAAATCTCTAAAAGTGATAGACATACTGCAAGTGGAGATGCTTATATTACTGCAATTGCCTTTTTAAAAATTCTATCTCGCTTAAACAAAACAACTGATTTAAAATTTAAAGATTTACTATCTTAAAAAAAGAGAACCTCGAAAACATTATTGTTTTCGAGGTTTTATAATTCTATTTATAAGATTCTATCAATTTATCAACAATAAAATCTAAATTATTGAACTGGTTTAGCATAAAATGAATCAGCCAATTTACCTTGACTTAATAAAGGTAAAGTAAATTCTGTTGCAGGTCTTGCAGGTTCAGTTGGGTTTCCATTTTCGTCTTGTTTGTACCAAATCAATTCTTTTGGTAAAATAACTCCGTTTACATTTACCCACTTGTTATATTTAATTATTTTAAACTTTTCACTAGGTGCTTTAGAATTAAAGGTTACAGTATATGCTAACCATTCCATCTGAAATGTTTCAGGATTGTAATAAACAATATAATTATCATCAGAAGAATTACCTATATTAGCTTTGTAAGAAATTTTATAACCAGGATAATCTACGCCTTCAAAAGAAATAACATTTTCGGCTTTTTCATAAAGTATTCCATCATCTGCTAACACAAAAGGCATTGCATAAAAATAGAAATACAAATTGTAATAAAAAGTAGGATTCCCTTTATAAGCACCTTCTTTTTCTTCATCTAACCAAACTTGTTGTCCATCAAAACCTAAAGAATATTTTGGGTGATTGATTACTGTTTTTCTTGAATGTAAATCAACAGTATGTACTTCTTCTCCTTTATTAAAAGATAAAACTTGAGCTTTTCTCCAAGCATTTATCCCTCCATGTTTTTCAAAAACTTTACCTAGTTCATCAGGAAAATTTTCTTTTTTATTTACTTTTCTTGCTTTTTCTTTTGTTTGATTTTTCTTCTCGTTTTTACAAGAAATAGCAAAAAGCACTACCAGCAATAAAAGTATTTTTTTCATTTGTTTGAATTTGTTTTAAGAAAGTCGAATTGATTCTGATTACTTACAAAAATAAGGAAATCTTTAGTGCAATTAGTGTTATTAAATCTTAGCTTGATAGGTGTACAAATCAAAATACCTGCCTTTTGCGTCTATAAGTTCTTGGTGGGTTCCTCTTTCTGCAATTTTACCAGCTTCTATCACCAAAATTTGATCTGCTTTTTTAATGGTACTTAATCTGTGAGCAATAACAATAGTAGTTCTATTTTTAATTAACTCTGATAAACTTTTCTGAATTAAAGCTTCACTTTCTGTATCTAAACTAGAAGTTGCTTCGTCTAAAATAAGAATTTTAGGATCTGCCAAAATAGCTCTTGCAATTGCCAATCTTTGTCTCTGTCCTCCAGATAATTTTACACCTCTTTCTCCAATTAAGGTATCTAAGCCATTATCGAATCTGTCTGTAAACTCGTTTACATAAGCAGCTTTTACTGCATTTTGCAATTCTTCTTCAGTTGCATTTGGTCTTGGAAATAGAATATTTTCTCTGATAGAACCTTCAAACAGAAATTCGTCTTGTAAAACAACACCTAAATTTTTACGATAACTAGATAGTTTTACTTTAGACATATCTTGATTATCAATAGTAATTGTACCAGATTTAGGGTTTAAAAATGTTGCTGATAAACCAGCAATGGTAGATTTACCAGAACCAGAACTCCCAACCAAAGCAGTAACAGAACCTGCAGGAACTTTAAAATTGATATTATGCAATACCTGTTTCCCTGCTTCATAAGCAAAAGAAACATCATCAAAATTAATTTCTCCTTTTACGTTTTCTAAAGCAATTGTTCTGTTTTCATTGTCTTCTTCTGCAGTCATATTCATTAACTCTTCAGTTCTGTCTAAACCTGCTAAAGCTTCTGTTAATTGACTACCAATATTACTCATTTGCACAATTGGAGCTACCATAAATGCCAAAAGAGTTGTAAATTTAAATAGATCTCCAAAGGTCATTGTACCTTGAATCATATAATAACCTCCAATACCCATAACTCCTGTAGTGGCTACACCTATTAAAAAAGTAGATGAACTTGTCATAATTGCAGTTGCTGTCATACTTTTTTTAACATTGGTAAAAATATCTGCAACTCCTTTTTCAAATATCTTGCTTTCTTGCTCTTCTGCATTAAAGGCTTTTATTACTCTAATTCCGCCTAAAGTTTCTGTTAAACGCCCTTTAACCTCTGCATTAATTTTGCCTCGAGCTCTAAAAATAGGACGAATATATTTGAAAGATTTTAACGCAATAAAGCCAAAAATTGATAAAGGAACAAAGGTAAAAAGTGTCATCCAAACATTCATTTTTATTAGAATTACCAATGTAATTATTGCTGTAAAAGAACCGCCAATTAATTGTACTAAACCAGTACCAATTAAATTTCTTACTCCTTCTACATCGCTCATAATTCTAGAAACCAATGCTCCAGATTTTGTGTTATCAAAAAAACTAATTGGCAATGTTAAAACTTTCTTTTGTACTTCTGCTCTTAATTCTGATATTAAATATTGTGCTTGTATACTCAACACTTTTGTCAACAAAAAAGAGGTAACTGCTTGTATTAAAATTGCTCCAAGTACAATGGCTACTAATGTATACAATTGATTAAAGTCTTTATTGGGTACAACTTCATCGAACAAAACTTTACTTTGTAAGGGCAATACAAACCCAGACAAACTTCTGATGATAATTAAAATTAAACCTAAAAAAACTAAATTTCTTCTGGGCCAAATAATGGTTTTAAAAGCTTGTTTTAAAGTAACTTTTGGTTTCTTTTTTTCTTGTGATGATTCTTTATAATGCTGCATAAATTAGTAATTGTCAATTTATATGCCATTAGAAACTATTATGACAGATGTGCAAACTTACAAAAAGACCTGTCAGGTTTTGGAAACCTGACAGGTCTGAATTTAAAATTAAAAACAATAATTTACAATCGCTGTTTAATAATACTTTCTACAACTTCTGGATTTAAAAGCGTAGAAACATCGCCCAAATTATTTAACTCATCAGAAGCTATTTTACGTAGAATGCGTCGCATAATTTTTCCTGATCGTGTTTTTGGAAGACCTTCTGTAAACTGAATTTTATCCAATTTAGCAATTGGTCCTATTTTATCTGCAATCAATTGGTTGATTTCTTTTCTTACATTTTCGTGATTTCTGTCTTCACCTGAATCTTTTAAAGTAATGTATCCATATAAAGCACTTCCTTTAATATCGTGTGGAAAACCAACAATCGCAGATTCAGCAACAGCTTGATGTTCATTAATAGCATCTTCTATTGGTGCAGTTCCTAAATTGTGCCCAGAAACAATAATCACATCATCTACTCTACCTGTAATTCTGTAATAGCCAACTTCATCGCGCAAAGCGCCATCACCTGTAAAGTATTTATTTTCGTAAGCAGAAAAATAGGTTTCTTTATAACGTTGATGATTTCCCCAAATGGTTCTAGCCATACTTGGCCAAGGGTATTTAATACACAATCTCCCTTCTACTTGATTGCCTTGTAATTCCTGTCCGTTTTCATCCATCAAACAAGGTTGAATTCCAATAAATGGCAATGTTGCATAGGTAGGTTTTGTAGGGGTTACAAACGGAATTGGTGTAATCATCATTCCTCCTGTTTCTGTTTGCCACCAAGTATCTATAATAGGGCTGTTCTTTTTACCAATCGTATCATTGTACCAATGCCAAGCTTCTTCGTTTATGGGTTCACCTACAGAACCTAATACTTTTAAAGATGATAAATCGTATTTATCAACCAATTCTGTTCCGTGTTTTGCCAAAGCTCTAATAGCTGTTGGTGCTGTATAAAATTGAGTTATTTTATGTTTCTCTACAATTTCCCAAAAACGACCAAAATCTGGATAACTTGGTACACCTTCAAATAGTACAGAAGTTGCTCCATTTGCTAATGGGCCATACACAATATATGAGTGACCCGTAATCCAACCAATATCTGCAGTACACCAATACACGTCATTTTCTCTATATTGAAATGCATTTTTAAAGGTATATGCTGTATAAATCATATAACCAGCTGTGGTGTGTACCATTCCTTTTGGCGAACCTGTAGACCCTGAAGTGTATAAAATAAACAATGGATCTTCTGCATCCATAATTTCTGCTTTACATACTGTGGATGCTTTGTCTAGCAAAGGTTGTAACCATTGATCACGACCTTCTTTCATTGTAATATTAGAGTTGATTCTTTTTGCTACCAAAACTGTTTTTACTGATGGACAAGCTTCTAAAGCTTCATCTACAATTCCTTTTAAATCGATGGTTTTAGAACCTCTATAAGAACCATCTGAGGTAATCACCATTTTGCAATCTGCATCATTAATTCTTGTTGATAATGCTGTGGATGAAAAACCCGCAAAAACCACAGAATGAATTGCCCCAATTCTTGCGCATGCTAAAGTGGCAATTGCCAATTCTGGAATCATGGGTACATAAATACAAACACGATCTCCTTTTTGAATGCCATTTTCTTTTAGCACATTTGCAAACTGGTTTACACGTTCTGACAATTGTTGATAGGTAATGTGTTCTGCTGGTTCTTCTGGATTATTTGGCTCGAATAAAATAGCGGTTTTATCTCCTCTTGTAGCCAAATGTCTATCAATACAATTCTCGGTGATATTTAGTTTTGCACCTTCAAACCATTTGATTTCTGGCTTTGAGAAATCCCAACTCAACACCTTATCCCATCGCTTTTGCCAAACAAAATGTTCTTCTGCAATTTCTTCCCAAAACAATTCTGGGTTTCTTATAGAATTACGATAAACTTGATAATATTCTGGGAAATTTTTTATGTGATAATTACTCATTTTACGATTTTTATACTTAGCAATTTAGCATATCTAATTGATATTTAAAAAATTGATTTCTTTATTTGTTAATAATCTAGAATGTATTATGAATCTGATTCCTAAAGGAATTTCTAAAGAAAAACTAGCGCCTCTGCCTTTTGTAATATCGATAGTTAAATGCGTGTGCTTCCAGTATTCATATTGGTCTTGATTCATGTAAAAAGGAACGCCTTCTAAAGTACCTAAAAAAATATCACTTTCATCTAAGTACAACTCTCCCTTTTCAAAAATCATTGGTGATGAGCCATCACAACAACCACCACTTTGATGGAAAATTAAATCTCCATGTTTATCTTTAAGTTGTGTAACAATTTTTCTAGCCTCTTCTGTTATATCTATTCGATTCATAATGGTTAAAGTTAATAAAAAAGCTGAATTAGTCTATAATTCAGCTTTTAAAAAATTAAAACGAACTACTAAAAGAATCCTAATTTATTTTTGTCATAAGAAATTAGCATGTTTTTGGTTTGTCTATAATGCCCCATCATCATTAAATGATTTTCTCTACCAAAACCTGATTTCTTATATCCACCAAATGGGGCATGTGCAGGATAAGAATGATAACAATTAACCCAGACTCTACCTGCTTTTATGGCTCTTGGTATTTGATATAATTGATGCGCATCTCTAGTCCAAACTCCTGCACCTAAACCATATAAAGTATCGTTTGCAATTTCTAGAGCTTCTGCTTCATCTTTAAATTTTGTTACACAAACTACAGGTCCAAAAATTTCTTCTTGAAAAACCCTCATTTTATTATGTCCTTCTAAAATTGTTGGCTGAATGTAAAAACCGTTTGCTAAATCTCCTTCTGTATTTGCAGCTCCACCACATAGAACTTTAGCTCCTTCTTCTTTACCAATTTTTATGTAAGATTGAATTTTTTCGTACTGATCATTAGATGCTTGAGCACCAACCATGGTATTTACATCATAAGGATTGTCTTGAACAATTGCTTTTGTTCTAGCCACAACACGCTCCATAAATTTGTCATAAATACTTTCTTGTACTAAAATTCTTGATGGGCATGTACAAACTTCTCCTTGATTAAATGCAAATAAAACTGCGCCTTCAATGGCTTTGTCTAAAAAAGCATCGTCTTCATCCATCACACTTTCAAAGAAAATATTAGGAGATTTACCCCCCAACTCCATGGTTACAGGGTTTAGATTTTTAGACGCATATTGCATAATTAATTGCCCTGTAGTGGTTTCTCCTGTAAAGGCAACCTTATCTACTTTTGAGCTAGAAGCCAAAGGTTTACCTGCCTCTGGACCAAAACCGTGTACAACATTTATGACTCCCGGAGGAAAAACGTCTGCAATTTTTTCCATAAGCAAAGTTGCTGAAGATGGGGTCTGTTCTGCTGGTTTTAAAACCACACAATTACCAGTTGCTAGTGCTGGAGGCAGCTTCCACGATAACATTAATAATGGAAAATTCCAAGGTATAATTTGGCCAACAACACCTAAAGGTTCTTTAATGTTCATTGATAGCGTATTTGCATCTAATTCTGTAGCACTTCCTTCTTCAGACCTAATACAGGCCGCAAAATAGCGCCAATGATCAATTGATAAAGGAACATCTGCGTTTAACGTTTCGCGGACTGGTTTACCATTATCACAAGTTTCTACTAATGCAAATTCTTCTAAATTGGCTTCTATAATATCTGCAACTTTATTTAATAGTGAAGCCCTTTCTATAGCAGATGTATTTCCCCAAGATTCTTTTGCGGCATTAGCAGATTCTAATGCTAATTCGATATCTTCTTTTTGTGATCTTGGGTACTTTGCTATTAAAGTACCATCTATTGGAGAAGTGTTTTCAAAGTATTTTCCCTCAATTGGTGCTATAAATTTACCATTAATAAAGTTTGTATAAGTAGTTTTGAATGTAGGTTTTGAATAACTCATAATTTTGTTTAAGGTTAATATTCTATGTTTTTTTAATTATACTATCTATAATATTATAGACCAAATAATGAAATATCATCATATTTTACAAAGTTATTTTATTAATATCATTATTTTTTGAACATATTTATTATATTGTAGCACAATTCTATTATTAAATTATTTTTTATTTAGATTATGACTAACTTTTTAAAGTCGCACCATAAGAACAGAAGGTTAAGTACTTTGGTAGAAAACAGAACTACTTATAATTCTGATTTTGCAGAACTAAACATCTACGAAACATATAAATATGCAGAAAAAGTATCCTTAAAATTCGATTACCCAATTATTGCTAGCATGCTCACAGGTAAAAAAGTAATGCACCTTGATGGCTTATCTTCTTTTGATTTTTACCCAGGTGAATCTGTAGTAATGCCCTCTAATAAAGAAATGGTTATAGATTTTCCAGATGCTAAAATAAACACGCCAACTCAATGTTTAGCTTTAGGTATTGATAGTTCAAAAATTAATGAAGTTGTAGATAAATTTAACCATAATGTAGCTATAGAAAATGAAAATAATAAATGGACTTTAGACAATGCAGCCTCTCATTTAATAAATAACACTGATGTAAATCACTTAGTAAAACGTTTAACATACACATTTACTAACAATAATAAATCTAAAGATGTTCTTCTCGATTTAATGATTCAAGAATTAATTGTAAGATTATTACAAACTAAGGCTAAGTTTCTAATTTTAAATGACCAAAATGAAGTTTTTAACGATACAAGAATTGGTAGCGTAATTCAGTTCATTAAAAAAAACCTTACCAATAAAGATATTAATGTAGAAAATTTAGCTAAAAAAGCCAATATGAGTGCTTCACATTTTCATAAACAATTTAAAAACACTTTGGGGATTTCTCCTATTGATTACGTAAATTCTGAAAAAATTAAATTTTCTAAAAAACTTATTAAAGAATCTAAAGACTTACGAATTTCTGAAATTGCTTTCAAATCTGGTTTTAACAGCACTAGTTATTTTAATAGACAGTTTAAAAAATTGGAATTAATGACACCCCAACAATTTAAAAAATCTATAGATTAATAATTTTTATATTCGCTATTTTTTAATTTACTTAGTAACATTACTTTAAGTAAATTTAAAATTTGATAATAGACTTATTTTTAAACAACTGGTTCATTATTTTACTGTTTTTTACAGTGGCTATTTTATATTCTTCAGTAGGTTTTGGAGGTGGTTCTAGTTATTTGGCAATTTTAGCGTTAACCGGAATTCTGTTTACACAAATTAGAGCAACAGCTTTGCTTTGCAATATTGTTGTAGTATCTGGAAACGTATTGTTATTTTATCAACAAAAAAAAATAGATTTTAAAAAAATATTGCCTTTGGTATTTATGAGTATTCCTTTGGCGTATTTGGGTGGCTATTTAAAAATAAATCAGCAATTCTTTTTTATACTTTTGGGAGTTACTTTATTATTTGCTGCCATTTCTATGTGGATTTCTAAAAGAATTATTTCTAATGATGAAAAAAATCAAAAAATAAACATCTTAACAAATTTAAGTTTTGGAGGTAGTATTGGTTTTATATCTGGAATGGTTGGTATTGGAGGTGGAGTTTTTTTAGCGCCATTGTTACATCTCACCAATTGGGATACTCCAAAAAAAATAGCTGCCACTGCTAGCTTTTTTATCTTAGTAAACTCAATTGCTGGTTTATTGGGGCAATATGCTAATCCTGATTTTTTTATTGATTGGAATTTAACATCAATATTATTAATTACTGTTTTTATTGGCGGACAATTTGGAAGCAGAATGAGTAATAATTATTTTACACCCATTCAACTAAAAAAGGCAACTGCTATTTTAATTGCCTTTGTAAGCCTTAGAATTTTATGGAAATATCTTTTTTAACAAATAAAATTGGTTTCCATTGTATAATTAAATCAATAAAAATATATTTGAACCTCATCCAAAAAAAATAAAAATGTTAGGAATTATTTTTACCTTATTAATGCTAGTGCTTTTACAAGCCGTTTTAGGATTCGACAATTTGTTGTACATTTCATTAGAATCTAAAAAAGCACCAGCAGCAGATCAAAAAAAAGTTAGAAAAACAGGAATTTTAATAGCCATTGTGCTTAGAATTATTCTGTTATTTTTATTGGTTTCTATCATCGATTTTTTTCAAGAACCTTTTTCTTTTTTATCAGGAGGAATTGACGATGTTGTTCATTTTGCTTTTAATGGTCATAGTATTATTGTGCTTTTAGGGGGTGGTTTTATTATTTACACTGCCATTAAAGAAATTTGGCATATGATTTCTACAAAAGGGTTAGAGGTTGATGAAATGGCTACTGAAAAAAAATCTAAAACTGCAAATGCAGTAATTACAAGTATTGTAATTATGAACTTGGTTTTTTCTTTCGACTCAATTTTAGCCGCAATTGGTTTAACAAGCGAAATTGAAAACCCTACAACTGCTTTTATTGTAATGGCAATTGCTATTGTAATTAGTGGTTTATTAATGCTTATTATGGCAGATAGAATTTCTACTTTTTTATCTAAAAACAGAATGTACGAAGTACTAGGATTGTTCATCCTTTTTATAGTTGGTATTATGCTAATTACAGAAGGTGGTCATTTAGCACACTTAAAACTTTTTGGGGAAGAAATTGTACCAATGAGTAAAACAACTTTCTATTTTGTATTGGCAATTTTAATAATTGTTGATGTTGTTCAAGGAAAATATCAAAAGAAATTACTTTCAGAAAAAAAATAATTTTCTAATCATTATCAATTAAAAAGACGCTTAGAGCGTCTTTTTTTTGTTATGAAAATTATAAAAATATTTTTGTTTAATATTTTTAACATATTATTAAACATTTTAAACTCCATAATACCTTAATTTTGTTCTAAACTTAAAAATACTTATTATGAATTTTAAAAAATTATTATCTACAACTGTTTTGGCAATTGTAATTTCTTTACCAACTTTTTCTAATACAGATCCAAAAAATGACAAAAAAAACAACAGTACAAAAAGCGAGAAAACAATTGTAGGTGTTGCTGCTTCTAATGACAATTTTACAACTTTAGTGGCTGCTGTAAAAGCTGCTAATTTAGTTGAAGTTTTAAATGGAGAAGGCCCATTTACGGTTTTTGCACCAGTAAATAACGCTTTTAACAAATTACCTGAAGGCACTGTAACTACACTATTGAAGCCAGAAAACAAAGATATGTTAACTGCTATTTTAACCTATCATGTTGTTGCTGGAGAATTTAAAGCTAAAGATGTTGTAAATGCCATTAAAACGAATAATGGGCAGTTTATAATTAAAACTGTACAAGGTGGAACTTTAACTGCTTCTTTAAAAGAAGGTAAAGTAATTTTAACAGATGTAAAAGGAAATGTTTCTACAGTTATAATTACAGATGTGGAGGCTTCTAATGGAGTTGTACATGCCATAGACACAGTTGTAATGCCAAAATAAAATAAACATCCCCAAAAATAAATTTATTTTTTGTTTACTTATTATGACTTTATATTTAACAAAAATACATTCAAAGTTATTATTTTAATGAAATACTTCTAGAAAATCCTTTAGAATGGATTACAAATGTGATTGTAGAAGTTTTTTGGTTGATTAATGAAAACCGCTACTAAATTGTAGCGGTTTTTTATTGTAGTTCATCTATAGAATCTTGCAGTCTTTTGATGATGATTTGTTTAATCCTTCTATTAAATTCGGAGGAATTGTTTTGATATATTTTGTATTCATCCAAAGAAAAATGACCTAATACAGTACCTAAAATTTGATTTATAAACTGTAAATCTTTTTCTAAAACCGATTTTATTTTTGCTCTTTTCTTTTGTTCTGATAGCTTTGTAAAATCAACTTTTCTTTTTATTAAATACGTATTAAAAAATGCAATTAACAAATGGTGTTGCATTTTAATAATTGGTCTTAAAACTGAGTTTTGAAAAACTTCTGTTTCTGTTGTACTTTTACTTACTAAATCCTGTAAAATTGGTCTTTCTTTTTTCATTTCTCTAACAATTCATCTAATTCCAATTGATAATCGTATTGCAAATCTTCGTGTAATTTTTCAATCGCTTTTTTTATCATTCTTACTTGAGCATCAAACACATTTTGCAAACGCTGACTTCTGTTTATAGAAGGCTTCATTTCTTTTAATTTTTTGCAGAAATACAAAAGCAATTCAGTTTCTGTTTCTTTCTTTTTAGAATATCTGATAAACTTTTTGGTAAGCGATAAAATTTTACGCACACTTTTTCTGATGTAAAAATAACTTTTGGTATTTATATCAGAAAACTGCTCATCCATTTGATCTTTAATAGATTGAATATAACCTTCTTCGTTATAAGATTCGAATAATAAATAAGTTAATAACTCTTTATTTTCTTTTTTAAATCTTGATAAATGCAAGCACAACTCTTTTAACTCATCAGCAGATTTATGAGATAATTCGTCTTTAAGTTGTTTAATGGTTACTGCTTTCAATTAAAATTTTATTTAACTTATGATAATAAGTTTAAGATGAAAAAAGGAAATACCTACAAGGTTTTAAAAACCTTGCAGGAAAATATTTTACTGTTCACTAGGTATTTTTACAACCTCGTTAACATCAGCATTATAATCTACACCATCAACTTTAAAGCCAAATAGGTTAAAAAATTCATTACTGTAGCCTTGTAAATCTCCAATTTCTGATAAATTTTCGGTAGTTGCTTTTTGCCAAAGTTCAGCAATTTCTGCTTGAACATCTTCGCGCATTTCCCAATCATCAATTCTAATTCTACCTTTATCATCTAAAGCTAAATCACCACCAAATAAACGTTCACTATACAAACGTTGTATTTGTTCTATACAACCTTCGTGAATTCCTTTTTCTTTCATCACTTTAAACAATAAAGAAATGTATAAAGGAATTACAGGAATTGCAGAACTAGCTTGAGTTACCAAAGCTTTATTTACAGAAACATAAGCATTTCCGTTAATCGATTTTAAATCATCAGCAATTTCAAAAGCTGTTTTTTCTAGATGATCTTTAGCAGCACCAATGGTTCCATTTCTATACACTGGTTTTGTAACTTCTGGGCCAATATAAGAGTAAGCCACAGTTGTTGCGCCTTCAGAAAGTAGGTTTTCTGCTTGTAAAGCATCCATCCACATTTTCCAATCTTCACCACCCATAACAGTAATTGTGTTTTCTACATCATCGCCTTCTGCAGGATTTATCGATATTTCTGATACATTACCTGTATGAAAATCTACAGTTTTATTGGTAAAAACTTCGCCAATTGGTTTTAATACGGATTTATATCTTTTACCTGTATTTGGATGTTTTCTTACTGGTGATGCTAAACTGTAAATTACTAAATCTACCTGACCTAAATCTTCTTTTATTAGATTTACAACTTGCTCTTTTATCTCATTAGAAAAGGCATCTCCGTTAATGCTTTTTGCATACAAACCTGCTTTGTGAGCATGTTTTTCAAAAGCAGCAGTGTTGTAATATCCAGGAGAACCTGGTTTGCCTTCTGTAGCTGGTTTATCAAAGAAAACACCTATTGTTGCTGCATCTGAACCAAATGCACTTGTAATTCTAGATGCTAATCCAAAACCTGTTGATGCACCAATAACTAACACTTTTTTAGCACCTTCAATTTTGCCTTTGGATTTTACATATTCTATTTGATTGATTACGTTTTGCTCACAACCAGTTGGATGTGATGTTAAACAAATAAATCCTCTTGTTCTTGGTTCTATAATCATTTTTTTAATTTATAAAGATCTTTCAGGTTTAAAAAACCTGAAAGGTCTATGAAAGTTAGTTGCTTTTTAAAAAAGATTTTACATTCTCTTCAATTCTTTGTAACACATTTTCTGTTGATGCTTTTACAAAGGTTTCTCCAGTAATTTGTTCGTACAATTCTATATATCTGTTCGAAATTTCGATGATTTTTTCATCAGACATTTCTGGTATTTGCTGATTTTCTTTTCCTTGAAAACCATTTTCTATCAACCATTGACGCACAAATTCTTTCGATAATTGTTTTTGAGCTTCATTATTCTCTTGTCTTTCTTGGTAACCATCAGCATAAAAATAACGAGAAGAATCTGGAGTATGAATTTCATCAATCAACACAATTTTACCCTCTTTTGTTTTACCAAATTCGTATTTAGTATCTACCAAAATTAAGCCTCTTTTGGCTGCGATTTCTGTACCTCTTTTAAATAAAGCTCTTGTATAATTTTCTAAAATGATGTAATCTTCTTCAGAAACAATTCCTTTTGCTAAAATGTCTTCTCTAGAAATGTCTTCATCATGTTCGCCATTATCTGCTTTGGTTGATGGTGTAATTAAAGGTTCTGGAAATTGATCATTTTCTTTTAAACCTTCTGCCATTTCTACTCCACATAAAACACGTTTTCCTGCTTTATATTCACGAGCTGCATGACCAGAAAGATATCCTCTAATTACCATTTCTACCTTAAAAGGTTCGCACAAATGACCAATAGCTACATTTTCATCAGGATTTGCAATTAACCAATTAGGTACAATATCTGCAGTATCATTCATCATTTTGGTTGCAATCTGGTTTAAAATCTGACCTTTAAAAGGGATTTGACGTGGTAAAATTACATCGAAAGCAGATAGTCTATCAGTAGCAATCATCACTAAAAGTTCGTCATTGATATTGTAAACTTCTCTTACTTTACCTTTGTATACAGACTTTTGTTTTGGAAAATTAAAATTGGTTTCGTTAATCGTATTCATTAAATTGATTGTTATTAAAGATGCAAAAATAAGCTATAGAATATTATTTCGTTTCCTTTTCAAGTACTTTTATTTGCTTTAAATTATCGGTAATTGGTGTTACTGTAATTACTTTTTCTCCAGGTATAAAGTAGAAAAAATAAGCAGAATTTTGGCCTATTTTACGAACATCTAATTTAGTGTTGTCTTTAAAAATTAAGGTATAATTAGGTATAATTTCTTTATTGGTATATTTATGTTTCATTCCTATTCCCATACCTGTTCTCATAGAAATAAATAATAAAAAGAAAATAAACATCATACCAGGAATAATGTTTTTCTTCTCTTTTAGTAACGCATACTTTTTATCCCATTTTTCTATGTTGTACATTTTTCTGTACCACTTTTTTTCTCTTAAATAAGCGTAAAAACGAAACATCCATTTGGTAAAATATAAATACATCAACCAAAACATAAAACCTAAAAAGAGCGATATTTTCCAATTATTGGTTAACAAACTGATAGGAGAAATTAAAGCATCTAAAATTGTGGTATAGTTTAAATAGGATACCCCAAAAATTCCATAAAAAATGGCATCGCTTACAATACCTAAAATAATTAGATATAAATACCCAATGTAAAAGTAGTCTTGTAAGCCTAATTTCTCTTTTTCTATCTTAATCATTCAGTTTCTATACTTTTATAGGCTGTAATTATTTTCTTAACCAATCTGTGTCTTACTACATCTTTATCATCTAAATATACTTGTGCAATACCTTCAATACTTTTTAAAGCCAGTAAAGATTCTTTTAAACCAGATACTTGTTTTCTGGGCAAATCGATTTGTCCTGGATCACCAGTAATAATAAATTTAGCACTTTTACCCATTCTTGTTAAAAACATTTTCATTTGATTATGGGTTGTGTTCTGAGCTTCGTCTAAAATAACAAAGGCACTATCTAAAGTTCTACCTCTCATAAATGCTAAAGGTGCAATTTGAATGACTCCTTTTTCTAAATGCGATTCTAATTTTTCATGCGGAATCATATCTCGTAAAGCATCATACAAAGGCTGCATGTATGGGTCTAATTTATCTTTTAAATCTCCAGGTAAAAAACCAAGATTTTCTCCAGATTCTACAGCTGGTCTTGTTAAAATTATTCGTCTAACATCTTTTTCTTTTAATGCCTTAACAGCCAATGCAACAGCAGTATAGGTTTTACCTGTACCTGCAGGACCAACAGCAAAAAGCATATCATTTTTTTCCATTAACGATACCATTTTTCGCTGATTTTCTGTTTGTGGTTTTATTAATTTACCACTAACACCATGCACTAAAATATCTTTTGCGTTTCTGGCTGCAGTTGTTTTTTCTTCGTTTCCTGTAGAGGTTAAAATACGCTCAATACTATTTTCATCCAACTTGTTGTAGCGATTAAAATATTTAATTAAACGTTCTAATCGTGTTTCGAATTCATCTAAAATATCTGCTTCTCCATAAATTTTAAGTTTAGATCCGCGAGCAACAATTTTAATTTTCGGGAAGTATCTTTTTAATTGCTCTATTGTACTATTCTGTGTACCAAAGAAATCTTTTGGGTTAATTTCCGTTAACTCTATAATGCGTTCGTTCAAATGATTGTTTTTTATAGTTTGTTACAATTTTATTTCAACTAAAAGTAGTAATTAAAACTACTAAAATGATTAGATTTGCTTAAAATAGTTAACAACTTTTACACAATTAATTAACAGTAGAAATTAATGGCTTTAATTACTTTAACAACCGACTTTGGAACTAAAGATCACTTTGTAGGTGCTGTAAAAGGAGCTATTTACACTGAATTGGCTGATGCTAGAATTGTAGATATTACTCACGAAATATCTCCTTTTAACATTACAGAAACTGCTTATATTTTAAAAAATTCTTACAAAAGTTTTCCTAAAGGAACCATACACATTATTGGTGTAGATTCTGAATTAAGTAGAGATAACAAACACATTGCTTTGGCTTTAGACGAGCATTATTTTGTTTGTCCTGATAATGGATTAATCTCTATGATTGCTTCTGAAATTAATCCTACAAAAATTGTAGAAATTAATATTCACGATAGAATTGAGAGCAGTTTTCCTGTTTTAGATGTGTTTGTAAAAGTAGCCTGTTTTATTGCAAGAGGTGGTAATTTAACTGTTATTGGTAAAGAAATTTTTGATTTTAAAAAACTAGTAGAAATTCAGCCAAAAGTAAATCAAGCAAAAAATCAAATTATTGGTGGAGTTTTGTACATTGATAATTATGGGAATTTAATTACAAACATCAGCAAAAAAATGTTTAACGATATTGGTAAAGGAAGAGATTTTAAAATTAATGCATCTCGTTATTCATTTACCAAAATCTATAATAAATACAACGAAATTACTGGCGATAATTCTAAAGATTCTAGACAGTTTGATGGCAATAAACTTGCCCTTTTTAACTCTGCCGATTTTTTAGAAATAGCAATTTACAGAAGTAATTTAAAAACAGTTGGTGGGGCTTCTACCCTTTTAGGTTTAGAATATAGAGATCCTATTATTATTGATTTTTTTTCAGAATCTAAACCAGAATATTCAACCTTATCTTAAATTTTATGCTGGTTAGAATTGTAAAAATGAGTTTACACTCTAAATATATTGCTGATTTTCAAGAAATGTTTGACGAAAAAAAAGCAATTATCAGAAATTCTGATGGATGTAAATTATTAGAACTATATCAAGATAAAAATAACCCAGAAATCTTTTTTACATATTCTTATTGGGAAGATGAAAATGCCCTAGAAAACTATAGAAATTCTGACTTTTTTAAAGCCACTTGGAAACAAACCAAAGGTTATTTTAATGCAAAACCTGAAGCTTGGAGTGTAGATAAAAGAGTTAGTATTCAGTAAGCAGTAAGCAGTAAGCAGTAAGCAAATTTAAAAATGAATTTCGCCTTTAAGAATTTTCCTGAAATAAGAACTAAAAGGTTACTTTTAAGAGAAGCAACTTTTAAAGATATAAAATCAGTTTTTGACTTACGTTCTAGTAAAGAAATTAATAAATTTGTAGGTACAAAAAGAGCAGAAAATTTAGAAGAAGCTAAAGATTTTATTGAAGTTTGTAAAGAGTTATTTCAAAAACAAAAAAGAATATTTTGGTTGATAGAATATCAAACTCAAATAATTGGAAGTATCGTTTTACATCAAATTGATATCGATAAAAATTATGCAGAAATTGGGTATAAATTAAAACCTGAATTTCATCAAAAAGGAATAATGACAGAAGCAATGGAATCTGTTTTGGTATTCGGAATTCATCAAATGAAATTAAAAACCATAGAAGCCTTTACACATAAAAATAATTTAGCATCAATTGCGTTGTTAAACAAACTAAATTTTATTTTTCAGCCCGATAGAAAATGTAATACTTATGCTTTTAATCGAATTTACAAATTAGAAATAAACTAAATGTATCCAATCCTAAAAAAAGAATTCAACTCATTTTTCTCAAGTCCAATTGCCTATTTGGTTATTGGAGTTTTTTTGCTGATTAATGGTTTGTTTCTCTTTATTTTTAATGATGATTTTAACATCTTAAATGCTGGTTTTGCAGATGTAACTCCGTTTTTTTATTTAGCTCCTTGGGTGTTTCTTTTTCTGATTCCTGCAATTACCATGAAAAGTTTTGCTGATGAATTTAACACAGGTACCATAGAACTTTTAAAAACAAAACCCATTTCTGATTGGCAAATTGTTCTGGGTAAATTTTGGGCTTCTCTCCTACTAGTTTGCATTGCTATTGTTCCTACTTTTATATATGTGTATACAGTTTATCAACTAGGAAATCCTGTTGGAAATATCGATTTTGGCAGTACAATTGGTTCTTATATGGGTTTATTATTTTTGGCTGCAACTTACACTTCTATAGGTTTGTTTACATCAACTTTATCCAAAAATCAGATTGTAGCTTTTATTATTGGTGTTTTTATTACGTTTAATTTGTTCTACGGATTTGATGCTATTGCTGCTTCTTTTGGCAATAATAGTTTAACCATTCAACAATTGGGCATTAACGAACATTTTAAAAGTATTTCTAGAGGTGTTATTGATACCAGAGATCTTATTTATTTTTTAAGTGTTACTTTTTTCTTTTTATTCATTACTAAAACACGATTAGACCATGAATAAAAAAATCAAAAATATAAGTGTACTAATCATAGGTTTAATGGTTTTAAACATTGCAAATCAATCTTTTTACAAACGTTTCGATTTAACTGCTGATAAACGCTATACCTTATCAGAAACTACAAATTCAATTTTATCAAAAGTTAAAAAACCACTTTTTATAACGGTTTATTTAGAAGGCGATTTTCCATCAGAATTTAAAAGATTACAAGTAGAAACCAGGCAATATTTAGAAGAGTTAGCAGCAGAAAATAATCAAATTAAAATCCATTTCCAAAATCCTGATGACCAAAGAGAAGATTTGATTAAAAAAGGGATGATGCCTAGCCAATTAACTGTAGAAGAAGATGGTAAATTGTCTGAAGCCATTATTTTTCCTTGGGCAGAAATCAACTTTGGCAACAAATCAGAAATCGTTTCTTTATTGCCAACTGGCATTGTTGCAAGCCAAGAAGAGCAATTGCAAAAAGCCATCGAAAATTTAGAATATAGTTTTTCTAATGCTATAAATAGCATCCATCAAACCAAACAAAAAAGTGTTGCTGTTCTTACAGGAAATGGGGAATTGCAAGACATTTATCAATATAGTTTTTTAAGCGAAGTTGCTAAAAAATACAAATTGGCAAAGTTTACATTAGATTCTGTAGACACAAATCCGCAACAAACTTTACAAGATTTAAGCTCTTTAGATTTGGCAATTATTACAAAACCAACTCAAAAATTTACTGAGAAAGAAAAGCTAGTTTTAGATCAATACATCACAAATGGAGGTAAAACATTGTGGATGTTAGACAATGTACAAGCAGACCAAGACAGTTTATTTAATAGAGGTAAAATGTTGGCTTACCCAAGAGATTTAAACTTAACAGACTTGCTGTTTTCTTACGGAATTAGAATAAACACAAGCTTAATTAAAGATTTATATGCTGCTCAAATTCCTTTAGCAACTGGTAATGTTGGCAATCAGCCTCAGTTTCAAAATTTCGATTGGTTTTTTCATCCTTTGGTTGGCGCTAATCCAAATCATCCAATTAGCAAAAATGTAGCTCCAGTTCGTTTGCAATTTGCAAATCAGATAGATACCTTAAAGAATAACATTAAAAAAACGCCATTATTAATGAGTTCTACTTTAACGCAAAAAATAGGAACTCCTGCAATTATCGAATTGCAATCTATAGCAGAAGAACCTCAAGAAAAAGAGTATGTTTCTGGGCATCAATTGTTTGGGGTTTTATTAGAAGGCGATTTTAAATCGGCTTATAAAAACAGAGTAAAACCTTTTGAAACATCACTTTTTAAGGAGAATGCAAACCAGAATAAAATGATTGTTATTGCTGATGGTGATGTAGGGAAAAATCAACTTTTAAAAGGAAAACCAACAGATTTATCCATAGACAAATGGACCAACCAACAATTTGGAAATAAAGATTTCTTAATAAATGCAGTTGATTATTTGTTGGATGATTCTGGGTTAATCAACCTAAGAAATAAATCACTACAAATTAAAATGTTAGACAAACAAAAGGCTTTTAAAGAACGAACGTTTTGGCAGTTTTTAAATGTAATTTTGCCTTTACTTTTATTGTTTTTATTCGGTTTTATTTTTAATTATTTACGTAAGAAGAAATATAGTTAGCTGTTAGCTGTTAGCTGTTAGCTGTTAGCTGTTAGCTGTTAGCAAAAATGAAAAATTACTCGAACTTAAAAACTTTGAAACTTTGAAACTTTGAAACTTTGAAACTTAAAATGAAAGTAAATCATCGTGAATAAACTCATAATTTAAAACTTTCTGAATTTTATCCGAAGAAATTATTTTCCATTCATAAACATCATTATTTTCAAATTCTGGCAACTCAAAACCAGCACTCAACTTAGCCAAAGTATAAAATTCTCTTCTTGTTGGGTGATGATTGGCACAGGCATTAAACAATTCATTCCAAGAATTTTGACCAATGATTTCGTGAATAATTTCGATGCAATCTTCTCTATGAATCATATTTACAAAACCTTTGGGTTGTGGAATTTTTTTCCCATTTTTAAACCAATTTGCTGGCTGTCTTTCACCACCAAATAATCCTGCAAAACGAATAATTGTAGTTTCAAAAAAAGTATTTTCTCTAAATAAGTTTTCTATTTCAACCAAAGGATGATTGTGTAAAACCTCATCTTCTTCTGTCATCACTTTATTAATACGTCCATACACGGAAGTAGAACTTATAAAAATTACTTTTTGGATGGATGATTCTTGAATCTGAGCAATCAAGTTTTCGAAACCATCAATATCTTTAGATGTAATTGCAATAATTAAAATATCAGATTGTAAAAATGCATCAACTTCTTCATTTTCAGAAATATCAACCAGATAAGTTTCAATATCCAAATTTTCTAAAATTGGCACTTTTTCTTCGGATGTTGTAGAACCTTTTACAGCATATCCATCATCTAAAAACGACAAAGCCAAAGGTTTCCCTAACCAACCACAACCTAAAATACTAATGTTTTTCATCTTAAAACCACATTTATAAAGCAAAGATACAATCCCTTTTTAAGGTTTTGTTAACATTAGTCACTTTTTGAAATCGTAATTTTGGTATCAATTAATTAAAACAATCTAACCATGAAAAAAACAATATTATCATTATTTGTAGCTGCAATTGCATTTTCTACAAACGCTCAAATTAAAACACCAGCTCCAAGTCCGTTTCAAAAAATGGAACAAATTGTAGGTTTAACAGAGGTTACTGTAGAATATTCTAGACCAAGTGTAAAAGGAAGAAAAATTTTTGGTGGTTTAGAAGATTATGGCAAAGTTTGGAGAACAGGTGCCAACCAAAACACAAAAGTAACTTTTAGTACAGATGTTACTGTTTCTGGTACAAAAGTTAAAAAAGGAACTTACGCTTTATATACAATTCCTGGAAAAAAAACTTGGGATATTATGTTATATGCTGATGCCACAAACTGGGGAAATCCACAAAAATGGGACGATTCTAAAGTGGTTGTAAAAGTTAATGTACCTGTTATAGAAATACCAATGATTATTGAAACATTTACCATTTCTTTTGATGATTTAACAAACAGTTCTGCTGTTTTAGGTATTATGTGGGAAAACACTTATGTAGGTTTACAGTTTGAAACTCCTACAGATGCAATGGTTTCTGAAAGTATAGAAAAAATTATGCAAGGTCCTTCTGCTGATGATTATTATGCAGCTGCTGCTTATAATTTAAGTGCAGATAAAGATATTGATAAAGCAAAAGTTTGGATAGACAAAGCTGTAGAAATGACTGCTGATGCTCCAAAATTTTGGTTTTTACGCAGACAAGCTTTAATTTATGCAAAAGCAGGAGATAAACAAGGTGCTATTAAAGCCGCAAAAGCTTCTTTAAAATATGCAGAAAAAGCAAATAACGCAGGTTATATTAAAATGAATAAAGCTTCTTTAAAAGAATGGGGAGCAATGTAAAACGCTTTTTTTATTCTTTATAAAATTTAAAAAACTCAAGCTTTTGCTTGAGTTTTTTTTTATAAATTCACAATGTTACGAAAAGGTCAAATATTTAAAAATGTTTTTACAGTTTAAATATTAATCGTAATATTGCAATATAATAATTAATTGAACTTATTTTAAGTTGATTATATCAAAAAAAATTTTAAACATATTAATCGTAAAATTACAATTAATAAAATAGAATACCAATGACAGCTACAGAAACAACAGTATTTAAAGACATTGAAAAAGTTATTTTAGAATTAGATCCTCAATCTATATCAGAAGAGCGTAAAGAGGTTTTACAACCTTTAACAGACTACATTCAAGAAAAAGTGAGCAAAAAAGCCGCAATTAGAATCAATTTTATTTGTACACACAATTCTAGAAGAAGTCATTTATCACAAATATGGGCACAAACTTTAGCCACTTATTTTACTATTGAAAATGTAACTTGTTATTCTGGTGGTACAGAAGCTACAGCATTATTTCCTGTTGTGGCAGAAACTTTATCAAATTCAGGATTTCAAATTAAAACCATTTCAGAAGGTAATAATCCTGTATACAGTATAAAATATGCGGATAATGAACACCCAATTATTGGGTTTTCTAAAAAATTAACAGACGATTTTAATCCGACTTCAGAATTTGCAGCAATTATGACTTGTTCTCAAGCTGATGGTGGTTGCCCATTTATTGCTGGTGCAGAAAAACGTATTCCTATTACTTTTGATGATCCAAAAGCGTTTGACAATACACCACAACAAGCTGAAAAATACAACGAAAGAAGTATACAAATAGCTACTGAAATGTTTTACATTTTTTCACAAATAAAAGCGTAACAAATGGCAAATAAAAAATTAAGTTTTTTAGATAGAAACCTAACTTTATGGATTTTTGTAGCCATGGCTATTGGTGTAAGTCTGGGGTATTTTATACCTACTTTTCCAGATTTTATAAACTCTTTTAGTAAAGGTTCTACAAACATACCAATTGCAATTGGTTTAATATTAATGATGTATCCGCCTTTGGCGAAAGTAAATTATGCATTGTTGCCAAAAGTATTTAAAAACACCAAAATTTTATCTATCTCATTAATTTTAAACTGGATTATAGGACCTGTTTTAATGTTTATTTTGGCAATTATTTTTTTAAGCGATTACCCAGAATATATGGTAGGTTTAATTTTAATTGGCTTGGCACGTTGTATAGCAATGGTTTTGGTTTGGAACGATTTGGCTGAAGGTAGCAGCGAATATGGAGCTGGTTTAGTAGCTTTAAATAGTATTTTTCAGGTATTTGCATACAGCTTTTATGCTTGGTTATTTATTACTGTTTTACCTCCATATTTTGGTTTTGAAGGTGCAATTGTAGATATTTCAATAGCTACTATTGCAGAAAGTGTTGCCATTTATTTAGGAATTCCGTTTTTCTTAGGTATTGTGAGTAGAGTTGTTTTAGTAAAATTAAAAGGTGAAGAATGGTATACTAAAAAGTTTATACCTACCATTTCTCCAATAACTTTAATAGCACTTTTGTTTACAATTGTGGTGATGTTTTCTTTAAAAGGAGAATTAATTGTACAAATTCCTATGGATGTTTTACTAATTGCAATTCCGTTATTGGTATATTTTACGCTAATGTTTATTGTCGGTTTTTTCTTTACCAAAGCAACTGGTGCAGATTATGACAAAATTACAGCAGTTGCATTTACAGCTGCAGGTAATAATTTTGAATTGGCGATTGCAGTTGCCATTGCCGTTTTCGGATTAAATTCTGGACAGGCTTTTACAGGCGTTATTGGTCCTTTAGTAGAAGTACCAGCGCTTATTTTATTAGTAAAAGTTTCCTTTTGGTTGCGAAAAAAATATTTTACAAAAACTAAAACAGCTTAAATTAAATTCATATTTCAACACGTAAAACGGTTTGATTGTATAATCAAACCGTTTTTTTTATCACTTAATTAAGTTGATATAAACATCAACCGAAACACAATTTTATTAGAAATAAGATAATCTTGTTAAGATTCTAAGCCAATAATAGTTCTAACTTTATCTCAAGTTGATATTAAGATTTATGGCACTAACTCACTAGGAATCTCTAATTTTCCATCATGTGCTCCTTTAGCGAAATTACTGATATTGTATGAATTCTCTTTTGTCCAATCGCACTCCACTCTTCCATCACCTAAAACAATATTACCTAATTTTTTTCTAAACCATTCTGCTAGTTTTTTATAATTCTTGTTTCCTGCAACATTATTTCTTTCTAAAGGATCATTTCTTAAATCATATAAAGCCAATTCAGCTTCTTCTACAGGACAATCTAAAGCCCATTTCACATTTTTATTTGGTATTAATTTCTTCCAATTATTAGGGCGTGTTTTCATTGAAAAAGCAAAATCTTTTGATCTTAAATACGCTCTGTGGCCAACAATTACATTAGTTTCTCCAACAATATAATCGCGTTTTTGAACTTGTCCTTGAATCAATCTTTTTAAACTAATACCATCTAAATATTCGTATTTTTTGTCATCAATAGGGATATTAGCAGCTTCTAAAATTGTAGGTGCAGCATCTACATACTCAACAAAATTAGTATTTACAATGCCTTCTGGAATCTCTTTTTTATTAGAAGATACCACTATCATTGCTCCTTGAGTAGATTGGCGCCAAGGGGTGAATTTTGCCTCAATACCTTGTTCTCCTAAGTGCCAACCATGGTCTCCAACTACAAAAACTATTAGATATTCTTGTTTGTTTTTTTTACAATATTCTTTAAACGCAGCTACAGCATCTCCAATCAAAGCATCTCCATAAGCACAAAACGCATAATAATCTTGAATTGCCTGTTGCTTTTCTTTATCTGTCATATTTGTCATATTCAAATTTTTGAAAAGCTTGAGTAATTGAGGTGTAAATGTTGCTTTTTCTTTTTCATCAAAAGCTGGGAGTTTGTATTTCTTCTTTTTAAATTTATCTCTAAATGATTTTGGCGGTAATACAGGTGTGTGTGGTAAATGAAAACCCAAATGTGTCATTAAAGGTTTGCTAGGGTCTGCTCCTTTTTTTGTTTTACCATAAGTATTAATGAACGTTTTATTCTGATTTTCTAAATACAATTTAAATTCTTCAACAATTTTACCATCTATAGTTTGTCCTGCTGGCATTGGGTTTTCTCCGCCAATAATTAAATCTTTATTTCCAGTACGTGTGTAAGATCGTAAGATTTCATATTTCTTTTCCATCTCTTTTCTTAACTTAAGATCTTCTATACTAATCTCTCCTTGTCCTTTCTTCTTTTTAAACAAATATTTTACAATTTTTCCATCAGGAGTTTTTATTCGTTCTTCTTTACCTATTGTTTTCCATGTACCTTTGGCATATGCAGGTTGCCCCCAAAAATCTCCAACATTATTCTTTTGTAAATCGTGCTTAAAACTTACTTTGTAGTTATAATGTCCAGCATCTTTAAAGGTCTGCTTGCCTTCCCATTTAAAAATATACGCTCCGTCTTTTCCAAAAGATGTAGTTATGTATCCATTTTTTCTTAGGGTTTGCGGAATTGAAGGTTTTACAAAATCTGGCTGTTGATGTGTTTGCTCAAACTGATAATGTCCATTTCTAAATGGGTATCGCCCACTTAACATTGAACCTCTAGAGGGCCCACAAACAGGTGAATTTGTATATGCTTTTACAAATAAGGTACCTTCTTTAGCCAACTTATCTATATTTGGAGAAGAAACGTAACCTAAAGCACTTTCGTTTTTACCAGTTGTTGCCTTATTATAACATTCTAAGGCGTCTGCTCTTTGATCATCTGTAATAATCCAAAGAATATTTGGTTTTTCTTGAGCAGTACCGCTTATAGAATTTAAAAAAAACAAGAATAAGAAGGTAACTTTTTTCATCATCAATTGGTTTAAAATCTAAAAAACAAAATTAAAGTTATAGCTAAAAAATAGCCTAGTTTAGTAGCGTTCAATTAGAATACAATAGAACAAATTTGTACCACAAATTAACATTAAGAACTAATACGTTTACTGATTATGAACGAATAATCTATTATTGAGTATTTTTTTAGTTACTTCATATTAAATTTTTAAAAAAAATTAAAAATTACTAACGTTAAAAAAATTGGTGCCACAAAGGCGAATCATCAAGGTGATGTTCTAAAAAAAGTCTTTATTTAAAAAATTGAAATTCCGAATTTAATAATGTTTAGTACAGCTACTTTTAAGCCAAATCAAAAAAATAGAAACGCACAAACACGATACCATGTTTGAAGTTTTTTATATACAATGTGGTAAAGCTGAGTTTATCATCAACAATACAAAACATATTGTTAAGGTTGGTGATTGTATTGCTGTTGAACCATGGGAATTACACTCGCAATCGAATCCTTTTAAAGAAAATGTTACTTGGTTGTATTTTGGTGTTGCTGTTGATGAATAGAGGTTATATTAATATTCTAAACCAATTATTTTACGAACTTCATCTAATGTTTCTATCAATTTTTTAGAAAAATCGAAAGTCATTACATTGCTTTCTTTTTTGTTTTCTCTTAACAATTGATTAAAATGTTCTGTCTCAAAATTATAACCTATAGTTTTGTATCCAAAATCGACTATTTCTTCTTTATCATCTTTAAAAATAGTTATGGTTGATGGTTGATGAAACTTTGTATTTAATTTTACAACTGCATCTTCAAAACTAAAAATAGCCTCTGTAGGTGTGTCTTCGATAAGTGTGCTCTTTAAAATTGCTTTGGCGTTATTATAGTTAAAAATCACCTCACAAGATGAATCTGCTCCTGTTTTAAAAAAAGTAGCATTTGCATTTATAGTATTTGGTATCCCTAGACTTGATAAGGCTGCGAAAATAGGGTAAATTCCAATATCTAAAAGAGAGCCTCCACCTACTTCTTTTTTTAATAACCTACTTTCTAAGTTGTAAGCGGCTTTAAAACCAAAATCAGCTTTAATTTCTTTAAGGTTTCCAAACTTTTTTGTTTTAAAAATATCTAAAACATATTGATAATGAGGTAAAAAATATGTCCATAAAGCTTCCATTAAGAGCACGTCATTTTCTTTTGCAACAGCAATCATTTCTGCCACTTCTGTAGCATTCATTGCAAACGGTTTCTCGCATAATACTGCCTTTTTTTGTTGCAAACACAATATGGAATGCGCTGCATGAAATGAGTGAGGTGTTGCAATATAAACTGCATCCACGTTTTTATCTTTTGCCAAATCTTCGTAAGAATTATAGGCTTTTTTTGCTCGGTACTTTGCTGCAAATAAATCTGCATTCTCTTGATTCCTTGATGCTACAGCTACCAATTCAGCATCTTGAATAGTAAGTAAATCTGTTGCAAATTTATTGGCTATTTTACCAAGACCTATAATTCCCCATTTAATTGTTTTCTTTTCCATAATTATACTTCACTTAATTTTAAATTCGGTTTTTGTGGTAATAAAGTCTGAATTATAATTGCAATTGCCATTACTAAAACACAGCCTAATAAATTGAGCCATAAATAAGGCAACCAATCTAAAAAGTAAACTCCGATAATAATCATTTGTGTGATTAAGGCTGCTACAAAAACAGCATTTCCTTTTACAAACTTTATAAAAAATGCTAATAAGAAAATCCCTAGAACGTTACCATAAAAAATAGAGCCAATAATATTTACTAACTGTATTAAGTTATCGAATAAATTGGCAATACAAGCTACTGAAATGGCTATAATTCCCCAAGCTAAAGTAAACCACTTAGAAGCTTTTACAAAATGTTCTTCGCTTTTGTTTCCTTTTACATTTCGTTTGTATAAATCCATTGCTGTTGTGCTAGCAAGCGCATTTAATTCTGATGCTGTAGAAGACATTGCTGCCGATAAAATTACAGCCAATAACAAACCAATTAATCCTCTTGGTAAATTGTTTAGAATAAAATGAATAAAAACATAATCTTTATCATTAGACTCTATTTTATCCAAAGTATTTTCTTCATCAACCTTATCGATAATTGCTTTCGATTTTTCTTTTAACGCTAAATCAGCTTTGTTTAATTCTTGAATTTTTTCTTTTTCACTCACCTGAAAACCATCAGCAAAAATGGCTTTCTTGGTATTTTCAATCTCAATATGTTTGGCTTCTAAAGCTTTATATTCTTGTGCATATTTTGTTTTTACAACCTCTTCATTTGCTGTTGGATTAAAATTTAAAGGAGCAGGATTAAATTGATAAAATACAAAAACCATCACACCAATTAACAAAATAAAAAATTGCATGGGCACTTTTAACAAACCATTAAAAATTAAACCCAGTTGACTTTCACGCACTGATTTTCCTGATAAATAACGTTGCACTTGACTTTGATCTGTGCCAAAATAAGATAGCATTAAAAATGTTCCTCCTAAAATACCTGTCCAAACTGTGTATCTATTACTTAAATCAAAAGAAAAATCGAGTACTTCCATTTTATTACTGGCACCAGCAATTTCTAAAGCATTAGTAAACGTGATGTTTGCTGGCAGTTGACTCATAATCATAAAAAATGCAATTAACATTCCTATAAAAATGATAATCATTTGTTGTTTTTGTGTAACGTTAACCGCTTTTGTACCTCCAGAAACTGTATAAATAATTACTAAAAAACCGATAATAATATTAAGCGTAAGCAAATCCCAACCTAAAACTGCCGATAAAATTATAGCAGGTGCAAAAATGGTAATTCCGGCTGCCAAACCTCTTTGTACTAAAAATAAAATTGCGGCTAAACTTCGTGTTTTTAAATCGAATCTACCTTCTAAAAATTCGTAAGCTGTATATACTTTTAACTTATGATAAATAGGGATAAAAACCACGCAAATAATAACCATTGCAATTGGCAAACCAAAGTAAAATTGTACAAAACCCATACCACTATGAAACGCTTGACCTGGTGTAGATAAAAACGTAATAGCACTAGCTTGAGTAGCCATAACAGACAAACCAATGGTCCACCATTTGGTGTCATTACCTCCTTTTATATAGTCAGTTACATTGGCATTTTTACGTGTAACATAAGTACCGTAAGCAACAATAAAAATTAAAGTTATAGACAAAATAACCCAATCTACAATATGTAATTTACTTGCTATTTCCATAAATTAAACTGTAAAATAATTTGTGATAAAATAAAACGCAATCAAATAAATAACATTTGCTACCAAAACCAATGTGTATTCTTTTTTCCAAGGATATTTTTGTTTGTCCATATTTTTTTATTTGAAGCTATTTTCTGCTTTCCACTATATTTTTTTTATTTGCATTCAGTGAGTCTTTGCGAGTTTACGAAGCAATCTCATTACTTCAAACAGATTACTTCTCTCCTTTTCCAGCAGCCAGCAAGTTTGCAAACAACTTATAAGCACCAGAAACTCCTGCAGGTAATTCTCTAAAGAAACTCAATCCTGTATATATATAATTCCCTTTACCATATTTTGCGATTAATAAACTCCCTAATTTTGATGTTTCATCTTTATCGTTCATTGCCAATAAAGGCGTGTATTGCTCACTCCACATATTTGGAAAATACAAACCTCGTTCTTGAACCCAACCTTTAAAATCTTCTTGAGTAATTTTATTAGGATAATTCAACAACGGATGTTCTTCATCTAAAATAATTACCTCTGCATTCTCATCTGTAACTCTATCTCTAGATAGCTTTAAAGTATATGGAGCACCCACATTAACTCCTCTATTTGTGTTGTATTGTACAATTAAATTCCCACCTTTTGCAACATAATCTAATAAGAATTTTTGTTTAAATTTTAATTCTTTAACCACGTTATAAGCTCTAATTCCTAAAACAATAGCATCGTATTTATGTAGATTTTCTTCATTAATTTCTGCAGGATTAATTTCATTAACGGTATACCCTATTTGACGTAAATTTTCTGGCACAACATCTCCTGCTCCTTTTATATAACCAATATTATCGCCTACTTTTTTAATATTTAAACGTACCACTTTGGCTTCTGAATTTAATAAAACCGATTGCTTTGGTATATGGTTGTAATTAATTTCTACCAATTCTTTGGTAAACTCTTTTCCATTGGCAGTTGCAATTACTTTAATTTTTCCAACAGATTCATTTTTTGGCGGAAAAACAGCAAAATCAAAAGTTTCTTGATCGTTTTTCTTTTCAATGTTAAAAATATGTTGTTTTGGTGATATTTGCCATCCTTCAGGTAATTCTAAAGCCAATTTACCAGAAATAAAATTTGCGCCAGCTTTTACTGTAACACTCACTTGTTTGTGATTTTCATCATCAAAAATTAAAACTTTGTCCTTTAATTTAGTGGTTACTAAAGGTAAAATTTCAAAAGGTTCGTAAATTTCTCCTTTATCTCTTTCTGCATATCTTCTAACAACATCTTTAGTAAAGGTAATTGGTATGCCTTCTATAATTAAATTAAAGTCTATTTGTACAGGTCTTTTGGTTTCTGGATTACCAATTAAAACTTGCTCATCTACTTGATACATACCCAAACTCGCTTCTTTTTTTAACCAATAAGGGTCTGAATATTCTACATTTTTAAGGTTTACAATCTCTCTAAAATTAAACTTTTTGTTGTTCGGTATTTGTAATTGTTTTGCGTAAGTTTTATCATCGAGTGTAGAAGTTATCGAAGATAAAATGATAAAAGATTCACTTCTATTTAGCACTTCCATATCAACCTTAATTTTAGAATTTGGAATGGCGTAAGAACTTTCTGCAGATGCCTCTAAATACAAACCTGCACAAGCTTCAATAATTTCTTTTATTTGCTTTTCTTTAATGGCTCTCCAATGCAAATCTTTTAATTGAATAATTAAAGTATACGCTTCTAATAATTGTACAAGATGTTTTTCTGGATGTACAAAATCGAAATTCTTTTCAATTTCATATAAAATTTCACCAATTTCTCCACCACCTTTTACACGATTCCAAGTTGTGTTAATTCCTGAAAAAATATCATTTTTATCCTTTAAAGGTTCGCCTTTTAAAAACTCAGCATATTCTGTTTGCTCGCCTCTTGTGGTTAATCTACCAAAACCTTGACACAGATGCTGACTACTTGCCATCGACGCTAACTCGTTATTAGACAACCCTTTTAAAGGATAATAAACACCAATATCAAATTTTGTAAAATCTTTGGCTATTTCTTCGAACTTTTCTTTATCTCTATAAAACCAAGAAGATGTATTATGAAACAGACGTTTTGGCTGCCAAGCTTTAGTATATTCTAATTGATTTTTATAAGCTAAAGTATCGCCTGCCAAATCAAAAGCCTCTACACTTAACATTGCAGAACTTGTGTGGTGTCCATGAGTTGTACCTGGAGTTCTATGATCGAATCTATTGATAATTACATCTGGTTTAAAAGTTCTAATTGCCCAAACTACATCGCTTAAAACTTCTTTTTTATTCCAAATTTCTAATGTTTCATCTGGATGTTTTGAATATCCGAAATCGTTAGCTCTTGAGAACATTTGCTCTCCTCCATCTACTTTTCTAGCTGCTAATAATTCTTGAGTTCTAATTACACCTAATAATTCTCTAATTTCTGGACCAATTAAATTCTGACCTCCATCTCCTCTTGTTAAAGACAAATACCCAGTTCTTGCTTTAACTTTGTTCGCTAAATAAGCAATTAATCTGGTGTTTTCATCATCTGGATGTGCAGCAATATATAAAGCTGTTCCTAAAAAATTCAATTTCTGAATTTTCTCGTAAATCTGATTTGAAGTTAATTTTTGAGGTTTTTGCGCAAAAACCGATATTGATATCAGTAAAATAACTGAAATTGATAGTATTTTTTTCTTCATTTTTCTTTGTTGACAACAGACAAATGTAGTTTTTTAATCAGTAATAACAGGACTCTTAACATAATTATAACAATCTTAAAGCGGTTTTATCCATTGTAAATTAAAAATTGAAAACGAATTAAAATTATCAAGATTAATAGTAATAAAACATAAATTTTTATTGATAATAATTTGAAATTAACAATTCAATACAATAGTATCTAAAAAATTCATCAACAAATTGCTCATAACCTGTTAATAAATTAATTTTCAAAACCACTTATTAAGGTTATATTTGTAAGAATAATTAAGAAAATAAAATCAATGAAATTTATTGTATCAAGTTCGCAATTACTTAAGCAATTACAAGTTTTGGGCGGCGTTATAAATAGCAACAACACTTTACCTATTTTAGATAACTTTTTATTTGAACTATCTGAAAACGAATTAAAAGTTTCTGCATCAGATTTAGAAACCACTATGAGTTCTGTGGTAGAAGTTGAAAGTGAAAGTACTGGTGCTATTGCTGTTTCTGCGCGTTTATTGTTAGATACTTTAAAAACTTTTCCTAATCAGCCTTTAACGTTTAAAACTGAAGGAGAGAATACTATAGAAATTAGTTCTGATCAAGGAAAATACGATATGGCTTATTTTGGTGGTGATGAATTCCCGAAAGCGGTTTCTTTACCTAGTCCAAGTAAAACTGTTGTACCTGCGCATATTTTAGGAACTGCTATTTCTAAAACTATTTTTGCTGCTGGTAATGACGATTTAAGACCAGTAATGAGTGGTGTATTTTTTCAGTTTAGCTCGCAAAGTTTAACTTTTGTTGCTACTGATGCGCATAAATTGGTAAAATATTCTAGAACAGATGTTACTGCAGACCAAACAGCTGAGTTTATTATGCCAAAAAAACCTTTAAACTTATTAAAAGGTATTTTAGGTGGTTCTGAAAGCGAAGTTACCATAGAATATAATGATGCAAATGCAAAATTTACTTTCGATAACGTTGTTTTAGTTTGTAGATTAATTGATGGAAAATATCCAAATTACGAAGCGGTTATTCCTAAAGAAAATCCGAATAAATTAACGGTAGACAGAGCTTCATTTTTAAATTCTGTAAGACGTGTTTCTATTTTCTCTAGCAAAACTACACACCAAATTCGTTTAAAAATGGCAGGAACTGAACTAAACATTTCTGCAGAAGATTTAGATTTCTCTAACAAAGCAGACGAACGTTTGAGTTGCGATTATCAAGGTGATGATATGCAAATTGGGTTTAACTCTCGTTTTTTAAGCGAAATGTTAAACAACTTAAACTCAAATGAAGTTTTAATTGAAATGTCTTTACCAAACAGAGCAGGAATTTTAACTCCTATTGATGGTACAGATGAAGGTGAACAAGTAACCATGCTAGTTATGCCTGTAATGCTGAATAACTAACACAGTTAGATTTATCATTCCTGTTTAAACAGGAATCTATAATAAATAGAAAACCACAATGGTTCTGAAACTAGTTCAGAATTAATTGTGGTTTTTTGATTACATTTACTTTAATGAATTTCCTAGCACACCTCTACTTATCGCAAAACAACACGAATATTATGATTGGTAATTTCATTGCAGATCATATTAGAGGCAATAACTACGAAGGTTTTTCTGAAGAAATTCAGCAAGGTATTTTTCTACACAGAGAAATTGACACTTTTACAGATGCACATCCAATTGTTAGAAAAAGCAAAAGACGTTTGCACAAACGTTACAGACATTATGATGGTGTTATTATCGATATTTTTTACGATTACTTTTTAGCCAAAAATTGGGCAAACTATTCAGCCATTCCTTTATCTATTTATGCAGATGCTATCTACAATTATTTTAATGAAATTTCTCCGTCATTACCCATAAAGTCTCAGAATTTTATCAAGTATATGACTGAATACAACATTTTGTATAACTATCAATTTAAAGATGGAATTCAGAAAGTTTTAAACGGAGTTAATCATAGAACAAAAGGAAAATCTCAAATGAATTTGGCTATCGAAGATTTAACTCTTTTAGAAAAAGAATTAGAAGAAGATTTTACTACTTTTTTTTTAGATTTGATAAAATTTAGCAACAAAAAATTAAAGGAAATCTTGGCATTATAAATACTTATTTATTTGATTGATAAAATTGAGAAATCTAGTACAATCTTATCTCTCTAATTAAAAAACACAACCTAAAAAGAACAATGAAAAAACTTAAACCTTTTATACTACTTACCTTTTTATCAATATTAATTTCTTGTAAAAAAGAAAAAACAACTGAAAAAGAAGTGGGTTTAATTACCCAAAAAGCAATGGTAGTTTCTGCCAGAGTTGAAGCTTCTAAAATAGGAACAGCAATCTTAAAAAAAGGTGGTAATGCTTTTGATGCCATGTTTGCAACAGAAATGGCTCTGGCAGTTGCTTATCCTTTTGCGGGTAATCTTGGTGGAGGAGGTTTTATGGTCTATCGAAAAAATAATGGAGAAATTGGTGCTTTAGATTACAGAGAAAAAGCACCTTTAGCTGCTTCTAAAGACATGTATTTAGATGATAAAGGAAACATCATAAAAGGCAAAAGCACAGTTGGAGCAATGGCTATTGGAATTCCTGGAACTGTTGCAGGAGTTTTTGAAGCGCATAGAAAATTTGGAACTTTAAGTGTACAAGAAATTCTAGAACCTGTAATTGCTTTGGCAAAAAGAGGTGTTGCTGTAACTGCAAAACAAGAAAAAAGGTTAAATAATTATCGTCCACTATTTGATAAAGTAAACAAAGATTCTATCACTTTTACCCACAAATGGAAAGAAAATGATACTATAAAATATCCTGCTTTAGCAGCAACTTTAATCCGAATTCAAAAAAACGGAAAAGATGAATTCTATAAAGGAGAAACAGCTAAAACCTTAGTAAAATTTATTCAGGATAATGGAGGAATTATGACACTTGAAGATTTAGAAAAATACGAAGCTAAATGGAGAACTCCTGTTACTTTTAATTATGATGATTTACGAATAATTTCAATGTCTCCTCCTTCTAGTGGAGGAGTTTGTTTGGCACAAATAATGAATGCAATTGAGCCTTTTGAATTAGATAAATTAGGCCATAATTCTACAAAAGCCATTCAAGTTATTACAGAAGCAGAAAGACGTGCATATGCTGATAGAAGTCACTTTTTAGGTGACCCTGATTTTGTTACCATTCCACAAAAAGAATTAATTAGTAAATCTTATAGTAATAAAAGAATGTCTGATTTTTCTTTTAAAAAAGCAACAAAATCTGCTGATGTTTCGTATGGAAATATCGAAATTATTGAGAGTGATGAAACCACACATTATTCAATAATTGATCAATTTGGAAATGCAGTTTCTGTAACTACAACTTTAAATGGTGCTTATGGTTCTAAACTATATTCCTCTGAATTAGGTTTCTTTTTAAATAATGAAATGGACGATTTTAGCAGCAAACCTGGTGAGCCAAATATGTTTGGTTTAATTGGGGCAAAAGCCAATGAAATTGTGCCAGAAAAAAGAATGTTAAGCTCTATGACACCTACAATTGTAGAAAAAAACGGAAAACTTTTTATGGTAGTTGGTACTCCTGGAGGTTCTACAATTATAACTTCTGTATTACAAACTATTTTAAATGTACACGAGTTTAAAATGAACATGCAAGAAGCTGTAAATGCACCAAGATTTCATCATCAATGGTTACCAGATGTTGTTAAAATGGAGCCAAATAGTTTTGATAAAAAAACCATTACAGATTTAACAAATCTTGGTTATACTATAGATGAAACTACCTCAAGAATTATTGGTAAAGTTTCTGCTATTCTAGTTTTGCCTGATGGAAAATTAGAAGGTGGTGCAGATAAAAGAGGTGATGATACTGCTGATGGATTTTAGTTTGATGTTTGATTAGCTTTTAGCTTTTAGCAAAAATGAAAAAATACGCAAACTTTTGAAACTTTAAATTTTGAAACAAAAAAAAAGAAAAAAATGAAAACACAACCATTTCACTTAGCAATTCCTGTGCAAAACTTAGAAAAATGCAGAACATTTTACAGAGATGTTTTACAATGCCAAGAAGGTAGAAGTACAGATATCTGGGTCGATTTTAATTTCTTTGGACATCAATTGGTTATTCATCAAAAAGAAGATTTTAATCCGCAGAGAATTTCTAATTCTGTTGATGGTAAAGATGTTCCTGTACCTCATTTTGGTGTGGTTTTAACTTGGGAAGATTGGCAAAATTTAGCAGATCGTTTAAAAGCTGCAAACACAACATTTGAAATTGAGCCATGTATTCGTTTTAAAGGAAAAGTAGGAGAACAAGCTACCATGTTTTTTAAAGACCCAGAAAATAATGCTTTAGAATTTAAGGCATTTAAAGATATTGGTCAGTTGTTTGCTAAATAATGCAACTGTTAGAAACTCATATTGCCAAAAAAGTAAAATACCCAATCCGTTTTCAAGAATATGGAGTGGGTATTTTTAATACAATACCCACAAAATCTGGCATTAAAAAAGCCATAAAAAAAGAACTCATTTTTATTGATGATGAATTGGCAACAACTTCTAAATTTATTCTTGGTGGTGAAAAAATTGAGCTGTATCAATCAGAAAATTCATCAACTTTTAAAAGACTAAAACTCGATTTAGAAGTTTTATTCGAAGATGATTATTTAGCGATAATATACAAACCTGCAGGAATTTTAGTCAGCGGAAATAAGTTTGTCACTATTGCAAATGCATTACCTCAAAACTTAAAAAAAAGCAATCAATTAGATGCTGTACAACCACAACCAATCCATAGGTTAGACTATCCAACATCAGGAGTTTTGTTAGTGGGTAAAACAAGTTCGTCTATCCAAAAATTGAGTGCTTTATTTATAAATAAAGAAATTCAAAAAACCTATTTTGCAGTAACAATTGGTAAAATGTGTTCTGCAGGTTCAATCAATTTTAAGGTTGATAATAAAAAAGCATCCACAGAATTTGAAGTTTTTTCTTCTGTAAAATCAGAACGCTTTGTTTTTTTAAACTTGGTGAGATTATCACCAAAAACAGGGAGAAAACATCAATTAAGAAAACATTTATCAGCAATTGGTCATCAAATTTTAGGTGATAAAGATTATGGAAACACAAACTTAATTCTAAAAGGAAAAGGTTTGTATTTACACGCTTTTAGTTTATCTTTTATTCATCCGTTTACCAAAGAAAAAATTACTATTTTTAAAGGATTACCAAAGAAATTTAGTAAAATTTTCTCAAGTTTCACAGAAATCTGTTAAATTAAACCTTTCGTAACTTTCCGTTAATCAGTAAAATAAAACTCTTTAAAACAATTTATTTTATTTAGTTTTATTGAAAATAATTAATAAGGAATGTTAGAAATTAGACCCAATTGCGAACACTGCAATAAAGATTTACCAAATACTTCTACAGATGCAATGATTTGCTCCTTTGAATGCACCTATTGCAAAACATGTGCACTAGAAATTTTTAACAATGTATGCCCAAGTTGCGCTGGTAATTTTGTTGAACGCCCAATTCGTCCATCAAAAATGATTGAGAAATACCCAGCATCAATCAAAAGAATTTTTAACCCTAAAGATTTAGAAACTGCAAAATTAAATTCAGAAAAATATAAAGAAATCCATCCTTCTAAAAGATAAATCATGGAATATCAACAATCTAAACTCAACCGAATTAAAAGAGGTGCTAATAGAGCCACTTACAATGTAGAAAAAATAAACTCCATTTTAGATGCAGGTTTTTTATGTTATGTAGGCTATATTTATGAAGGAAAACCGATAACAATTCCTATGGCTTATGCCAGAAAAGACAATAAGATTTACATTCATGGTTCTACAGGCAATAGAATGCTTTTGTCTATTTTAAAAAGTAAATCAACCTCGATAACTGTTATGCATTTAGACGGATTGGTTTTAGCACGTTCAGGATTGCATCATTCTGTAAATTATAGATCTGTAACACTTTTTGGCGATTTAAAAAAAATTGAAAACGATGCTGATAAAACCGATATTTTAAAGAGAATTGTAAATCAAATGGTACCAAATCATTGGGATTCTTTAAGACCTATGTATCAAAAAGAATTAGACAGAACTTTAGTGGTAGAATTCACCATAGAAACTGCCTCTGCTAAAATTAGAGATGTTGGTGTAGGTGATGAACCCGAAGATTATGATTTAGATATTTGGGCTGGTATTGTACCCATTAAACAAATTGCAGAATTTCCTATTCCAGACCAAGGTAAACCAGAAAAAATGCAAATACCTCAACATATTTTAGATTATTATGAGAAAAATAAATAAGGAATAATTAAAAAATGATAAATTAGCTCTTTAATTTATCATTTTTTTTATGAAAAAGTTTTTAAAGATTACTGTTGCAATTATCCTATTAATTATTGGTTTTGTTACGATTTATTATTTTGTGAATAATGAAGATTTACCAAAAGGTAAAAAAGGGAAAGATGCAGATGCATTGGCTATAAAAATGTATAATTCAATTAACCATGAAGCTTTTGATAAAACCGAAATTTTAGAATGGAGTTTTAGAAATGCTCACTTTTACAAATGGTACAAACAAAAAAATATAGTAGAAATTTCTTGGGATGAAAACAAGGTGATTTTAAACACCAAAAATAATGCTAAATCAGAAGTGTATATCAACTCTAAAAAAGTTGAAAATGATAAAGTTTTAAAAACAGCCATTGATTATTTTAACAACGATTCTTTTTGGTTAATTGCACCATACAAAATTTTTGATGCAGGCACAGAAAGAAGCATTGTAAAACACCAAGGCAAAGACGCTCTTTTAATAACCTACACTTCTGGTGGTTCTACTCCTGGTGATTCTTACTTATGGATTTTAGATGAAAACTACTACCCTACTTCTTTTAAAATGTGGACTTCTATAATTCCTATTGGTGGTGTTTCTGGCACTTGGTCTCACTGGAAAAACACAGAAGCTGGTATAAAATTACCCACAAAACACACACTTTCTATATTTGGTTTAGAAATAGATATGGGCAATGTAAAAGCCTACAATGCAAAAGCAAATCAACTTGCTGATAAAATTTTAAAAGCCATAAACCATAAAGCGTATAAAGAAACAAAATTTTTAGAATGGAGTTTTGCTGGTAAAAGAAGTTTTCAGTGGGATAAAGTAAACCATATTGTAAATGTTTCTTGGGATGATTTTAGAGTGAATTTACACCCAGAAAATTTAGAAAAAAGTACTGTTTTTTTTAAAGACGAAAGACAAGAAGATACTGATGAAAAAGTGGTAAAAAGAGCTTGGGATATTTTTAATAACGATTCTTTTTGGTTAGTTGCACCTCATAAATTATACGATGATGGTGTTGTTAGAAATATAGAGCTTGTAGACAATAAAGAAGCTTTAAGAGTAACCTATACTTCTGGAGGCACAACTCCTGGTGATTCTTATGTGTGGATTTTAGACGAAAACTATGTACCAAAAAACTATAAAATGTACTTAAAAAATAGAGGTGTACAAGGCAGACCTGCAACTTGGGAAGATTGGATTACCACAGAAAGTGGGGCTTTATTACCAACAAACCACACTTTTTTAAACGGAGGAAAATTAAGCATGGGAGAAGTAAAAGGATATAATTAATGACATCTAAAACAATAGCAAACGGAATTTTAAGGGCCTTAGGAATTCTTCTTGGAATTTTTATCTTGGTGTACTTTTTATATGCAATTCAATCTGTAATTATCTACCTAATTATAGCCGCAATTTTATCTTTAATTGCAAGGCCAATCATCTTATTTTTAAAAAGAAAACTAAAATTTCCAAACACATTAGCTGTAATTACAGCCATGTTTTTTATGTTGAGTTTACTAACAGGTTTAATATTAATGTTTATTCCTTTAGTAGCAGAACAAGGCAAAAGTTTATCTCTTTTAGAAGTAGAACAATTAGAAAAAAATGTTCGTCAAATTTTTAATCAAATTACCTCCTATTTTTCTTCTAAAGGGATTGACGTTTTGGGCGAATTGAAAAATGTAGATTTTTTATCGCAGTTTTTAGAAATTCCTAATTTTTTAAATGCTGTTTTAGGTGCTTTAGGTTCTTTAAGTGTTGGACTATTTTCGGTGTTATTTATCTCGTTCTTTTTTATGAAAGACAATAAATTATTAAAAAATGGTATCATGACTATTATACCAAATGGCACAGAAGATCGATTTTCTAAATCTCTAGAAACCATTAACGATTTACTCTCAAGATATTTTATTGGATTAATTATTCAAATTACAATTTTGTTTGTTTTTTATACCATTATTCTATTAATTTTTGGAATCGACAATGCTGTTGTTATCGCTTTTTTATGTGCTTTGCTAAACCTAATTCCTTATGTTGGCCCAATGATTGGAGCCATATTAATGTGTATTTTATCCATGACCAGTAATATAGAATTAGATTTTCAAACAGAAATTTTACCCACAACAGGGTATATTATGATTGGTTATTTAATTGCACAATTGGTAGACAATTTTGCAAGTCAGCCTATAATATTTTCAAAAACCACAAAATCGCATCCATTAGAGATCTTTTTAGTAATTATAATTGGTGGCTTACTTTTAGGCGTTGTTGGTATGATAACTGCTGTACCACTTTACACGGCTTTAAAAGTAATTTTAAAAGAATTTTTATCAGAAAATAAAATTGTAAAATCCATTACAAAAGATATTTAGTTTTTATTTGAATCCTTACATATTACATAAAGAAGTTCAGAAATTTATCAATGATAATTTAAAATCAGACATCACAAAACTGATTTTAAAAGGCAGTCCTTTTGATGATATTTCTGTACAAGAATTGGCAAATCAAGTAATTGCAAAACAGAAATCTATTGGTAAATTACCAACATGGTTTGCAACAGAATATATATATTATCCACCTAAAATTAGTATTGAACAAACTTCGTCAGAAATTACTGCAAAATACAAATCAAGTTTAATTTCTGGTGATAAAATTATTGATATTACTGGTGGTTTTGGTATAGATTGTTTCTACTTTTCTAAGCATTTTAAAGAGGTAACTCATTGCGAAATTAATGAGGAGTTATCAACAATTGTAAAGCATAATTATCAACAATTAAACACAGAAAATATTACTACTTTTTCTGGAAATGGACTCGATTATTTAAAAAATAACGACGATGTTTTTGATGTGATTTATGTTGATCCTTCTAGAAGAAACGATGCAAAAGGAAAAGTCTTTTTATTTAAAGATTGTTTGCCTTATGTACCTCCAAAAATTGATTTCTTTTTTACAAAAGCCAAACATATTTTAATAAAAGTATCGCCCATTTTAGATATAAAAAACACCATTAAAGATTTAAAAAATGTAAAAGAAGTACATATAGTTGCCATAAATAACGAGGTTAAAGAACTGCTTTTTTTATTGGAAAAAGATTATGTAAAAGAAATTAAAATTAAAACAATAAACTTTGCTAAAAAACACAATCAAGAATTTGAATTTATTTTTGATAGCATAGCAGAATCAATCTATAATGAACCACTTACCTATTTATACGAACCCAATGCAGCCATTTTAAAATCTGGCGGATTTCATCAAATTTCGAATCAATTAGAAGTTTTTAAATTGCATCAACATTCGCATTTATACACGTCAAATCAGTTAATCGATTTTCCTGGAAGACGTTTTAAAATAGAACATGTTCTAAATTACGATAAGAAAAAACTAAAAAAGCTTTTACCAAGCAAAAAAGCTAACATAACTAGTAGAAATTTTCCGAAAACAGTGGCTCAATTTAGAAAAGAAACTAAAATAAATGATGGTGGAAACGTATTTATCTTTTTAACAACAGATCTAAACAATAACCATAAATTAGTTATCTGTAAAAAAGTTAACATTAACTTATCATATTTGTAATATTTTACATTTTTTATTCTTTGTAATTCAAATTATTAATTATATTTGCAGCACTTTATGTGTTTTATTTTTAGGGGTATAAGACACTAAAGCCCAAGTCTCGGTTCAAAATCGGGACTTTTTTTATTACTAATAGTTTTTCATTAAGTTTGTATAGAAAGAATAACTTTCAAAACATATGCAAACAGCTAATTATCAGGGTTTAAAAATATCTGCTAATCATCATTCTAAAATTGATGATCATTTGGTAGTAGAAGCACCATTACAAATTAACATAAATAACGAGCCTTATACAGTAGTTATGCGCACTCCTAATGATGATTTTGAACTGATTAGAGGCTTATTATTTGCAGAAGATATTTACAAAAACAAAGCTTCTCTGCACTTTATTATTGAAAAAGAAACCTTAAAAATACCATCAATAATCAACGTAAATATTCCAAAAGAAAATTTAGGAAAAGGGTATTTAAACAAACGTACTTTATTGTCTGTTTCTTCTTGCGGAATTTGCGGAAAAAAAGAGCTAAAAGATTTAAAAGTTACAGGAGAATCCCTCCAAAAAAGCACTTTTATTACGTCTGATAATTTGCACAAAATGTATGCAGTAATGCATAATTTTCAAGAAACATTTAAAAAATCTGGTGGAAGCCATGCAGCTGCTATTTTTAATAAACAACAAGAACTTTTAACGGTTAAAGAAGATATTGGCAGACATAACACTGTAGATAAAACTGTGGGCGATTTATTACAAAAACAAATTCTTAAAAGCTCCCATTATTTATTAGTGAGTGGTAGAGTATCTTATGAAATTGTTACCAAAGCTTTTATTGCAAAAATACCGATAATTGTTGCTGTTTCTGCATGTTCTTCATTGGCTGTAGATTTTGCCAAAGAATTCGGAATTTGCTTAATAGGCTTTACCAGAAATCAAAAAATGACCATTTACGCGAATCCAAACTATATTAATAAACTAGAGAATGTCTAAAAAAACAAATGCTCAACCACCAGAAAAATTAACAGGAATAGAGTTAAAAGAAATTCCGAAATCTTCTGTTGGTCCAAAAGCTATTGCCACTGCATTAGGCCATATTAAAAAAGAAGTTGGTGCAGTAAAAGGTATTCGTTTATTAAAAAATTTAAATCAAAAATACGGTTTTGATTGCCCAGGTTGTGCGTGGCCAGATCCTGATGAAAAACGTGCTTTTTTAGCAGAATATTGCGAAAATGGTGCAAAAGCAGTTGCAGAAGAAGCTACAAGAAATAAAGTGTCTCCTTTATTTTTCTCTACCTATTCTGTTAGTAATTTGGCCAAATTATCTGATTATGAAATTGGAAAAAAAGGACGAATTACACATCCTGTTTATTTACCTGAAGGATCAGATTATTACAAAGAAATTTCTTGGAAAGACGCTTTTCAATTAATTGCAGAAGAATTAAATACTCTAGATTCTCCTGACGAAGCAATTTTTTATACTTCTGGAAGAACAAGCAATGAAGCTGCATTTTTATACCAACTTTTTGTTCGTGAATATGGTACAAATAATTTACCAGATTGCTCTAACATGTGTCATGAATCTAGTGGAGCTGCACTTTCCGAAACTTTAGGAATTGGTAAAGGCTCAGTAACTTTAGACGATTTTAATCATACAGATTTAATTATTGTTATTGGTCAAAATCCTGGTACAAATCACCCAAGAATGTTATCAGCTTTGGGAAAAGCTAAGAAAAAAGGCAGTAAAATTATCACCATAAATCCTTTGCCAGAAGTAGGATTAATGAATTTTAAAGAACCACAAAACCCTTTAAAATGGGTAGGTTCTGGACAAGATTTAACTGATTTATTTTTACAAGTAAAAATTAATGGTGATGTGGCTCTTTTAAAAATTATTTTAAAATTGATGTTACAACAAGAGGAAAACGTTCCTTATTCTGTTTTTGATTATCAGTTTATAAAAGACAAAACCTACGGAATTGAAGATTTATTAGATGATTTAGAAACCTATTCCATAGAATATCTATTGCCACAAACTGGTTTAACTCTAGAGGAAATTAAAAAAGCTGCTGATTTAATTATCAACAATAAAAAAATGATTATTTGCTGGGCTATGGGTATCACCCAACATAAAAACTCAGTAGATAATATTAGAGAAATTTTAAACATTTTACTGTTAAAAGGCAGTATTGGTAAAAAAGGGGCTGGTACTTGCCCAGTTCGTGGGCACTCTAATGTACAAGGAGATAGAACTATGGGAATTTGGGAAAAAATGCCACAATCTTTTTTAGATAGTTTAGAAAACGAATTCAATTTTAAAGTACCAAGAAAACATGGTTTTGATGTTGTAGATGCTATTAAAGCAATGCACAAAAAGAAAGCCAAAGTATTTTTCGGAATGGGTGGTAATTTTATTTCTGCAACACCAGATACAGAATACACAGCAGAAGCTTTACGCAATTGTAATTTAACAGTACACGTTTCTACAAAACTGAATAGAAGTCATTTAATTCACGGAAAAAAAGCATTAATCTTACCATGTTTAGGTCGTTCTGAAAAAGACATGCAGCGTTCTGGAGAGCAATTTATTTCTGTAGAAAATTCTATGGGTTTAGTTCATAAATCTAAAGGACATTTAAAACCTTGTTCCGAAGATTTGCTAAGTGAAGCTGCTATTGTTGCTGGTTTAGCCAATGCTACTCTAAAAAAAACAAAAACAAATTGGACTAAATTAGTTTCTAATTATGATTTTATTCGTGATAAAATAGAGTCCGTAATTCCTGGTTTTAAAGATTTTAATAAAAGAGTAAGGGTTGATGGTGGTTTTTATTTACCTAATAATGCCAGAGATAATAATTTTAAAAACACTTTTACAGGAAAAGCCAATTTTAGCGTTAATTCTCCTTCTGATATTGTTTTAAAAGACGATCAATTTATGATGATGACCATCAGAACTCACGATCAATACAATACCACAATTTATGGATTAAATGACAGATACAGAGGTATTTTAAACGAAAGAAGAGTAATTCTTATGAATAAAGAGGATATGGATAAATTCGGATTAAAAAAATTAGATTTGGTAGATATAACGAGTCATTTTAATGATGAAAAAAGAGAAGCCAAAGGTTTTTTAGCCATTCCTTACCCAATTCCTAAACAATGTACAGCAACCTATTTTCCAGAAGCAAATGTGCTAGTACCTATTAAAAGTACTGCCAAAATTAGCAATACACCAACATCAAAAACAGTAATTATTTCTATTCAAAAAAGATAATTTTAAATTATGAAAAAACTTATTATTTTATTTGTTATCTCATTTTCTTATCAGTTTTTATCTGCTCAAAATGAAAATTCTCCAGAAAAGAAGAGTCAAAAGGCATTTGGTAAAATAGATTTCTTATCTATAGAAATGCCAGAAACAACAATTCCAAACGAAAAAAATATGGGGTTTACTGGAATTCATTACAACTTAATGTTGAATGATTGGGCCTATGCAGGTGCTGGTATTTACGGAGCAGTTTCTGGAGAAAGAGGAGGCTTTTTTACTTTAGGCGTAAATGCCGGAATTAAAAAATATTTTGGCAATGATTTTTACTTAGATACTGGTTTCCATTTTGGTGGTGGAGGTGGTAAATCTGCTCCAGATGGTGGTGGCGCTTTTATTTTGCCTCATTTTAATTTGGGTTACGATTTTAAAAGTTTTTCTCTAAATTCAGGTTGGTCTTATGTCAACTTTTTTGATGATGGTCTAATAAAAGGACATCAATTTAATGTTGGTTTAGAAATCCCCTTAGACTTTGTATATGCTGATTATAAAACCTCTGAAACTGAGATTGATTTCAAAAATTTAGCAAAGTCAGATTGGAACATCAACTCTAAAAAAACAGCCATGATGTTGCACCTAAATACACTAAAAATTAAAGGTGATACACAAGGGATTAACAATGGTAAAACGATAAAATTAGCAGGTTTTGAGTTCGATTCTTACATCACCGAAAACTGGTTTGCATTTTTAAAAGTAGATGGTGCTTTCGATGGAATTAAAGCGGGTTTTATGGATGTATTTTTAGGTGGTGGATATCACTTTAATCTTTTTAATAATAACACCAACATTTTAGCAAAATTCGGAGTTGGAGCAGCTGGTGGTGGAGGAATAGACACACAAGGTGGTTTTTTACTTTATCCAGATTTGTCTATTGAACAAAGAATTTATAATGATTTATTTATTGCTGTAAACAAAGGTTTTGTACTGTCTCCAAACTCACATTTTAATACATCGTCTTTAGGAGTTGGAATAAAATATTATATTGATAGAAATGGAATTATAGCAGACAAATCTTTTTCTTCTGGAAAATTTAAAGGTTTTGAAGTAATTGTAAAACAGGATCTTTATTTAGATGCTGAGAGAGATGGCCAACCTACAGAAAATTTACATCAAATTTCGCTTCAAATAAATTTAGATTTAAACAAAAATGTTTACGTTGCTGGGCAAACTGCATTTGCTAATTTTGGTAATGCTGGTGCTTATGCAGAAGGTATTGTTGGTTTGGGTGCAAAAACGAATCCTATTGCAAACAATAAAATCACCATTTTTGGCCAAGTTTTGGCTGGTGCTGCTGGTGGTGGAGATATCAGTACTGGCGAGGGTTTAATTTTAAAACCTAGTGCTGGCTTAAGCTATAAACTAAACAACACTTTAAGTCTTAGAGCTGCTGGTGGTTATGTAAAAGCAAAAGGTGGTCAATTAAGTAGTACTTTCTTTAATTTCGGTGTAAAATATCATCTATCATTTTTAAAAATGAAGGAATAAAAGCTTATTTTTAAGAAATAATCACGTCCATAAAAAATGAAAATCAAACGTATTCTCTTTTTCAGTTTTATAATTTTGATACAATCTCAAATTCTTACAGCACAAGAAATTTTTATAACACCTCGTCCTCAAAAAATAATTACTGGGAATAAATCTTTAAAAATAAACTCAGAAACTCAAATTGTTTTTAATGATGATACAAAAACTATTGCCCAAAATTTACAGCACTATTTTAATGATGAGTTTCACCTAAATTTAAAAACTACTGATTTTCAAGACCTAAAAATTAATTTTATCGAATGTAAGATTGATAAAAGTTTTGCTGATGAAAGTTACGAACTTACAGTAACTACTGATAAAATTTCAATTATCGCCAAAAATGAAACGGGTTTATTTTATGGAGTACAAACTTTAAAACAATTGTGTTCTTACAATGCCCATTTTTCTAAATATGAAAAATATTTAGAGGTAAAAGTGGTTAAAATAGAAGATTGTCCAAGATTTAAATGGCGCTCTTTTATGTTAGATGAAGCGCGTTATTTTAAAGGGATGAAACAGGTAAAATTGCTTTTAGATGAAATGGCTTTTTTAAAAATGAATGTTTTTCATTGGCATTTGGTAGATGATCAAGGTTGGCGAATTGAAATAAAAAAATATCCAAAACTAACCGAAATTGGATCTAAAAGAAAAAGTACTCAAATTGGTCCTTTACAATGGGAAAGTCCAATTCAATCTGCAGAACCACATGAAGGTTTTTATACACAAGAAGAAATTAAAGAAATTATACAATATGCAAAAGAAAGACATATTACTGTAGTTCCAGAAATAGAAATGCCTGGGCACTCTACTGCTGCAATTGCAGCTTATCCTTGGTTAGGTACTTCTGGTAAAGAAATCGAAGTTCCTATTAAATTTGGGGTTGGTAAAGATGTTTATAATGTTGCTAACCAAAGAGTAACTGAATTTTTAAAAGATGTTTTAGATGAAGTTATGGAGTTGTTTCCATCCGAAGTTATTCATATTGGTGGTGATGAAGTAAAATACAATCATTGGAAATCTTCTGCATTTGTTCAGAAATATATGAAAGAAAACAACTTGGCAACACCTGCAGATTTACAAGTGTATTTTACCAATTCCATTTCTAAATATTTACAAACTAAAGGCAGAAGAATGATGGGCTGGAACGAAATTATGGGACACAATTTACACTTTTATCAAGATAAAAATGATACCAAAACAACTCAAAAATTAGCGCAAGAAAGCATTATTCATTTTTGGAAAGGCGATGTAGAATTGGCAACAACTGCAGCAAGCAATGGTTATGAAATAGTAAATTCATTACATACTTTTACGTATTTAGATTACCGATATAAAAATTTACCTTTATCAAAAGCCTATGCTTTTGATCCTGTTCCAGAAAAATTAGATCCAAAATATCATCATAAAGTAATTGGTTTGGGTTGCCAAATGTGGGGAGAATGGATACCTACTGATGGCGAAATGCATTACAAGGTTTTTCCTAGAATTGCAGCTTATGCAGAAGTTGGCTGGACAGAAAAAAAACATAAAAGTTTCGGCACTTTTAAAAAATCTTTAAAAAACTTACAAAAAAGATGGACAGCTAAAGAAATTTATTTTGCTCCTGATGAATTTGTTGAAAAAAAATAATAGTAAGATTGAAAGAAATTATATCCATAGCACCAGGAAGAACATGTTTGTTTGGCGATCATCAAGATTATTTAGGATTGCCAATTATTGCTTGTGCCATCAACAGACACATTACTTTAAAAGCCACAAAAAATAATACTGAAATTTTTAATATTGATTTGCCAGACATCAATAAAAAAAGAAAAATTCCGATTTACGAAACTATTGAAAAACTAGAAAAAGAAGATTTTTTACAATCTGCTTTACAAGTTTTAAAAAGATATAATTGTATACCAGATTCAGGTTATGATATTTTAATTACTGGTACAATTCCAATAAATTCTGGTACTTCTAGTTCATCTGCATTAACAGTGGCTTGGGTACAATTTTTATTAAAAGCCTTTGGTCCAGAAAAATTAGCAACTCCAGAAAACATTTCTCAATTAGCTTTTGAAGCAGAAGTTTTAGAGTTTAACAATCCTGGAGGTAAAATGGATCAATACAGTATTGGTTTAGGAAATATTATTTATTTAGAAACTGGTGATGTATTTTCTTATGATGTTTTAAAAGCACCTTTAACTGGATTAATTATGGCAGATTCTGGAGTTCCAAAAGAAACAACTGCTTTATTAAAAAGGCTAAAGACCAATTCTTGGTTGGCTATAAAAGAAGTTCGGAAAAAAATAAAAAACTTTACAGTAGAAACTGCTAATCCTAATGATTTACAAAAATATTTAGATTGTGTTTCATCTGATTTAAAACCTTATTTAGAAGCTGCAATTGGCAATTTTAATGTCACAAAAAAAGCACTAATTGAATTTAAAAAAGAAAAATTAGATATTGTTAAAATTGGGGATTTAATGAATCAACATCATCATTATTTAAAAAATCTTTTAAAAATAACAGTTCCTAAAATTGATGCTATGATTGATGCTGCTCATACTGCAGGTGCTTTAGGCGCAAAAATTGTGGGTTCTGGAGGTGGAGGAAGCATTGCTGTTTTATCACCTAAAAATAAAGAAGAAGCTATAAAAAAAGCACTTTTAAATGCAGGTGCAAAAGATGTTTATATTGCTGCTGTAGATCAAGGAGCTAGAATTGAATAAAAAATATGATGCACGATAATTTAATAATTTTAGCTGGAGGAATGTCTTCTAGAATGAAAAAACCTGCTACTTCTAAATCTGTAAATGATGAAGAAATTAATCAAGCAAATAATAGAAGTAAAAGCTTAATTAGTGTAAGTAATTCTGGTAGACCTCTAATGGATTATCTTTTATTTAATGCAAAAAAAGCAGGTTATAAAAACATCTATATTGTTATTAATGAAAAAGGAGGGTTGTTTAAAGAATTTTACGGGCAAAAGAGTAAAAACAATAATTTTAACGGATTAAACATCTCTTTCCCTATTCAATACATTCCAAAAAATAGAGTTAAACCTTTTGGAACTGCAGATGCAGTTTTTCAGGCTGTAGACCAATTTCCAGAACTACAAACCCAACAATTTACGGTTTGTAATAGCGATAATTTATATTCAGAAAATTCTTTAAAATCATTAAGAGAAACAAGTCATTTAAATGCTTTAATTTCTTTTGATAGAGATGCATTAGAATTTTCTTTAGAAAAAATTTATTCTTTTGCAATTATGAATTTGGATGATAAAAATCACCTAAAAAACATTATCGAAAAACCGACTTTAGAAGAAGCTGAAAATTATAAAGACGAAAAAGGTAAAATTAGAGTTAGCATGAATATTTTTAAAATGGATGGTAAAATGATGTATCCTTATTTAAAAAATTGTCCTATTCATCCTAAGCGAAATGAAAAAGAATTGCCAACTGTAGTTTTAAATGCTATAGCAGATAACCCTGATGCGTTTTTGGCAATTCCGCTTTCTGAACACGTACCCGATTTAACTGCTAAAGACGATATTATCATCATTAAAGAATATTTAAAAAAGCATTTCCCAGATACTTTAAATTGGTAATTATTAAATTTCTATATTGCAAGCAGCCTAACCATCAATAAATTTTTATGGTCAATTTAAGTACATTAGATTATGTATTAATCATTACGTTTTTTTTAATCACTTTATTTATTGGGATTTATGTCTCTAAAAAATCAGGAAAAAACTCAACCGAATTTTTTCTTTCCGGGAGAAATATGCCTTGGTGGTTATTAGGGGTTTCTATGGTTGCCACTACTTTTTCTACAGATACTCCTAATTTTGTTACTGATATTGTTAGAAAAGACGGAGTTTCATCAAATTGGATGTGGTGGGCCTTTTTAATAACTGGATTATTAACTGTTTTTGTTTACGCAAAATTATGGCGAAAATCGAATGTAAAAACAGATATAGAATTTTACGAATTGCGGTATGGAGGTAAACCTGCCAAATTTTTAAGAGGATTTAGAGCTTTATATTTAGGCTTTTTATTTAATATTTTTGCAATGGCTGGTGTAACTTTAGCTGCCATTAAAATAGGAAGCATAATGCTTGGTTTACAACCTTGGGAAACCATAATTTATGCAGGCACAGTTACAGTTATTTTTAGTGCTTTAGGAGGATTTAAAGGTGTTGTTTATACCGATTTTTTATTGTTTTTTACAGCAATGGCTGGTGCAATTGGTGCAGCTTATTATTTAGTAAACTTGCCAGAGATTGGCGGAATTCAGGCTTTAATCACTCATGAAAATGTGGTAGATAAAATTTCTATTTTACCCGATTTTAATAATACAGAAGCCATTATTACACTTTTAATAATTCCTTTAGCTGTACAATGGTGGAGTTCTTGGTATCCTGGTTCAGAACCTGGAGGTGGTGGTTATATTGCACAAAGAATGTTAGCTGCCAAAGATGAAAATCATGCAATTGGGGCTACCTTTTTCTTTAATATTATGCACTATGCTTTACGTCCTTGGCCTTGGATTTTAGTTGCCTTAGCCTCTTTAATTGTATTTCCAGATATTGCTAGTATTCAAGAAGCTTTTCCTAATATTTCTGAGAGTAAATTAGGTGATGATTTAGCGTATTCTGCCATGCTTACAAAATTACCAAGTGGTTTATTAGGCTTGGTTTTAGCCTCTTTAATTGCTGCATATATGTCAACGATTTCTACGCATTTAAACTGGGGATCATCTTATATAGTGAATGATTTTTACAAACAACACATCAAAAAAAATGCTTCAGAAAAACATTTGGTTGCTGTAGGCAGAATTTCTACAATTTTATTGATGATTTTTAGTGCACTTTTTGCATTGTACTTACAAAATGCAAAACAACTTTTCGACATTATAATTATGTTTGGTGCAGGTACAGGTTTAATTTTTATTTTAAGATGGTTTTGGTGGAGAATTAATGCTTGGAGCGAAATTTCTGCCATGATTGTTTCTGGTGTAATTTCTTTAATTTTTTCATCAGAAAGTATTAGTAGTTCCTTTTTTGGTGCTGATGGATTTTTACCTCTTTGGGCTAAATTACCAACAATCGTTTTTATTACCACTGCAATATGGTTATTATTTACCTTTTTAACTAAACCCGAAAAACACGAAGTTTTAGAAAAATTTTACTTAAAAACAGAGCCTGGAGGTCCTGGGTGGAAAACAGTTTTAAACAAAATACCTAATAATAAAACTCTATTAGAAGCCAATAAAAACTGGAATGTACCTTCTGGAATTTTAGCTATGTTATTAGGTTGTGTTTTAATTTACAGTTGTCTTTTTACCACTGGTTATTGGATTTATGGTAATTACAAAACGGCTATTATAACCACAATTATAGCTATTATAGCTTGCGTTTTATTAATTAAAACCTGGAAGAAAATAAAAAGTGATGTTTTGTAAATTTTAATTTTTTAATGTTTCTCTTAAAATTATTTTAAAAATATCGTATATTCGATGCTTTATTTTAAAACCCTTAAAATTCCCCAATATTATGGACAAAGACACCATAAGACAAGTCCTTTTACTTGTAATAACAGCTATTGTATTATATTTTTCTGGCCTTTACATATTTTCGATTGGTAATTTAAAATCTCTTGAACAAGGTTTAATCGTTATGATTTTCTTCTTCGCATTTTTCCCTTTTTTAAGCGTATTTACAAAATTGACTTTTAAGGTTTTAAAATTATTGATAAGAACAAAAAACTACTTATAAAAGTATATTTTTCTATAAAACTAAAAGCTGATATTTAAAAAATATCAGCTTTTAGTTTTTGTATAAACAAGGATTATTCTTTAATAAATTAAGGGTTTTACCTGATAAGTTAAGTCGATTTAACAATTATCTTTGTGACAAGCCCCCAGCTTTATTAATTATTTGAACTAGGTTAATCTTCATTCTACCAAAATCGCCTTGATAGAATGAAGATTTTTTAATGCTATCGAATTAACTTTTTATACTTAATACGTTTTGGCATTAAATCTCCACCCAAACGTTTCTTTTTATTTTCTTCGTAATCAGAAAAAGAACCTTCAAAGAAATACACTTGACTATCGCCTTCAAAAGCTAAAATATGTGTACAAATTCTATCTAAAAACCATCTATCGTGACTAATTACTACTGCACAACCTGCAAAGTTTTCTAAACCTTCTTCTAAGGCTCTTAACGTATTTACATCTAAATCGTTTGTTGGCTCATCTAAAAGTAAAACGTTACCTTCTTCTTTTAGCGTCATTGCCAAATGCAATCTGTTTCTTTCTCCACCAGAAAGTGTATTCACTTTTTTATTTTGCTCACTTCCAGAAAAGTTAAAACGGCTTAAATAGGCTCTAGAATTTACTTGCTTGCCTCCCATCATTACCAAATCTTGACCATCAGAAAAGTTTTCCCAAATGGTTTTATTAGGATCAATGTCTGAATGTGCTTGATCTACATAAGCTATTTTAGCAGTTTCACCTACTTTAAAATTACCATTATCAGGAGTTTCTTCTCCCATAATCATCTTGAAAATGGTAGTTTTACCAGCACCATTTGGCCCAATAATTCCAACAATTCCTGCTTGTGGAAGATTAAACTCTAAGTTTTCATAAAGAATCTTATCATCAAAAGCTTTAGAAACACCTGTAGCTTCAATAACATTGGTTCCTAAACGAGGTCCATTAGGAATATAGATTTCTAATTTTTCATCAACTTGTTTTTGATCTTGACTCATTAATTTGTCATAATTCTTCAAACGCGCTTTCTGCTTTGTTTGACGCCCTTTTGCACCTTGACGAACCCACTCTAACTCTCGTTCTAAAGTTTTTTGACGTTTAGAAGCTGTTTTGCTTTCTTGCGCCATTCTGTTTGATTTTTGATCTAACCAAGAAGAATAATTCCCTTTCCAAGGAATACCTTCTCCTCTGTCTAATTCTAAAATCCAACCTGCAACATTATCTAAGAAATATCTATCATGCGTTACAGCAATTACAGTCCCTTTATATTGCGCTAAATGATGCTCTAACCAATGTACAGATTCTGCATCTAAGTGGTTGGTAGGCTCATCTAATAATAAGATTTCTGGTTCTTGTAATAACAATCTACACAAGGCAACACGTCTTTTTTCTCCTCCAGAAAGTACTCCAATCTTTTTATCAGAATCAGGAGTTCTTAAAGCATCCATTGCAATTTCTAATTTGGTATCTAATTCCCAAGCATTGGCAGCATCAATTTTATCTTGTAATTCTGCTTGCTGGTTCATTAGTTTTTCCATCTTATCTGCATCAGAATAGACTTCTTCTAAACCAAACATGTCGTTAATTTTGTTGTATTCATCTAGAATTGCAACAGTTTCTGCAACACCTTCTCTAACAACCTCGATTACTGTTTTTTCTGGATCTAATTGAGGTTCTTGTTCTAAATACCCAACTTTATAACCAGGTGAAAAAGTAACATCACCTTGAAAATTCTTTTCTACACCAGCAATAATTTTTAATAATGTTGATTTACCTGATCCGTTTAAACCAAGAATACCAATTTTAGCACCATAGAAGAAACTTAAATAAATATCTTTTAATACTTGTTTTCCTGTTGATTGATAGGTTTTAGAAACCTTATTCATGGAAAAAATGACTTTCTTATCGTCTGACATTTTAATATGTTTTTTTAAAATAAATGTAAAATTGCTACAGAAATTTGTAGACTTTATACTCTTCCTTTAAGAGCATTAAATACCCAAGCTATACAGAAAAAACCAAAACCAACAGTTGCAAAACCCCATCCTGCAACATCTTTGTATCTGTATCCTCCTAATAAAATTAACACTATACCCATTACTATCATTAATAATGTAGCCCATCCAAGTACAGTATTTTTATTCATTGCCATATTTCCTATCCGTTTGTTTTAACAGCAAATATGAGAAAAAATAAGGAGATTTTAAAGCGAACCCCATAAAATGTAAAACTCATATTACTGTTAATTATAAAATTAATTCTACATTAAAAAAAAAAAAAAAATAAAATTTTAATATATAACTAAGAATTAAAAAAATTAAAAAGTGATTTTATTGTCTGCGCATTCCTCCTGAGCCACCACCTCTACCATTCATTCTTTGCATTCTATTTTGCCCATTGTTATCGGGTCTTTTAGGTTGTAAGCTTTCTTTGATGTTGTTCTGATATTTTAGCCATTTTTTATTTTGCTTCTCAGACAAAATTTCTTCTAAAGTTTTATTTAAAACCTCTTCATTACTTAATATTTCATCTTTAATTGGTCGAATTACCTTACCAATGGCTTTTCTCATATTTTGTCTTTCATCAGAATTGGATGAATTGTCTTGCAGATTTGTAGGTTGAGAATCTCTCATTGCAGCCATTAGCTTATCTAAATCGTTTAATTTTACTGAGTTTAAAAACGCAATTTCTTTAATTTTAAAATTGTAATTACTTAAAGCTTTTTTTACTTTAAATTTTAATTGATCGTCTTTAACTTTTATTTTTTTAATGACCTCATCAGTTTCATAATAAAAAATACCTGCAGCATCACTTGCCTTAAATTCCTGAACCTGTCTTGTTGCTCCTTGTCTGTTTTGTTGATTCATTCCACCTCCACCATTTCTCATACCTTGAGAAAAAATGAAACTACTTACCAATAAAAGTGTTGCAAAAAATAGATATTTCATGATGTTTTTTAATTGTCTATAAAAGTTTAGAGTCTATTTTTACTAAAAACTTGTGCTACAAAGTCAATTTAAATCTAATTACAAACTAGCTGCTAATCTTGCTCCTTGATTTATAGCTCTTTTAGCATCTAACTCACTTGCCACATCAGCCCCACCAATTACGTGTACATTTTTGCCCAAATCTAGTAAAGGTTGATACAATTCTTTAAAAGGTACTTGCCCAGCACAAATAATTACATGATCTACATCTAAAACCACATCTTCATTATTTTTACTATAATGCAAACCTTGATCATCTATTTTGTTGTAAGTAACTTCTCCTATAAACTGAACTTTTTTCTTTTTTAAAGTAGATCTGTGAATCCAACCTGTTGTTTTACCTAGATTTCCACCAAATTTACCTTTGCTTCTTTTAAACATGTAAATTTCTCTTGGTGAAGCTTCAACCTCTGGTTGAATACCTTCTATTCCACTTCTTGCTTTTAAAGATTTATCAATACCCCATTCTTTTAACCAAGCATCAATATTTAAAGCTGTAGATTCTCCTTCGTGAGACAAATACTCAGAAACATCAAAACCAATACCACCTGCACCAATAACTGCAACTTTTTTACCTACAGGCTTTTTATGTTTTAAAACATCGATATAACTCAAAACTTTTGGGTGCTCAATTCCTTCAATTTTTAATGCTCTTGGTTTAATTCCAGTAGCTAATACAATTTCATCAAAATCAGAATTTTGAAAATCTTTTTCTGATACTTTGGTATTTAGTTTTAAATCTACATTGTGCAATTCAATTTGCTTTTTAAAATATCGAATGGTTTCGTAAAATTCTTCTTTACCCGGAATTTGTTTAGCCATATTAAACTGACCTCCAATTTCTGAAGCTGCATCAAACAAAGTAACAGAATGTCCCCTTTTTGCTGCAATAGTTGCAGCAGCCAAACCTGCAGGACCTGCACCAACAACTGCAACTTTTTTGGGATTATTTGTAAGATTATAATTTAATTCTGTTTCATGACAAGCTCTAGGATTTACCAAACAACTGGCTACTTTTCTTTGAAAAACATGATCTAAACATGCTTGATTACAACCAATACAAGTATTTATTTCATCACTTTTATCAGCTTTAGCTTTATTTACCCATTCTGGATCTGCTAAAAAAGGACGAGCCATAGAAATCATGTCTGCATGGCCTTCTGCTAAAACTTTTTCTGCAGTTTCTGGCATATTTATTCTGTTAGAAGTTATCAACGGAATTGAAATTTCTTCTTTCATTTTTTTGGTAACCCAAGTAAAAGCAGCTCTAGGTACAGAAGTAGAAATTGTTGGTATTCTTGCTTCATGCCAACCAATACCTGTATTTATAATGGTTGCTCCTGCTTTTTCTATTGCTTTACCCAATTTTACAATTTCTTGCCAAGAACTTCCATTTTCTACCAAATCTAACATCGATAATCGATAAATGATAATGAAGTTTTCACCCACAGATGCTCTAATTTGTTTTACAATTTCTACAGGTAAACGCATTCTATTTTCATAATCACCTCCCCAATTATCAGTTCTTTTATTGGTTCTTTTTGCAATAAATTGATTGATTAAATACCCTTCAGAACCCATTATTTCTATACCATCATAACCTGCCATTCTCGATAATTCTGCACAATTCACAAAATCTCTGATAGTTCTTTTAATACCCAATTTTGTTAATTTAAAAGGTTTAAAAGGCGTTATTGGCGATTTTATTTTTGAAGGAGCAACATTAAAAGGATGATAACCATACCTACCTGCATGTAAAATTTGCATACAAATTTTGCCTCCTTCTTTATGGACTGCTGCTGTTATTTTTTGATGATGAATAGCATCTTTTTCTCTAGACATTCTTGCTGCAAAAGGACCTGTCCATCCTTGTATATTTGGCGCAATTCCTCCAGTTACAATTAATCCTACACCTCCTTTAGCACGTTCTGCATAATAAGCAGCTATTCTATCCATTCCATTTTTTTCTTCTTCTAAACCTGTATGCATAGACCCCATTAATATTCTATTTTTTATGGTTGTAAATCCTAAATCTAATGGTTCAAAAATGTGCTTATACTTCATATCTCTAAAAATTTAAATTTATTATGCATGCATAATACTTTGCAAGATATGTTTATTTTTTGAAATGAAAAAGCCAAAGAATTTGATTCTTTGGCTTTGTATAAATAATTAAGAAAAATACTTAAATGGGTACATCAATTACCAATAATTTACTTGCTTTTGATGCTGTAATTTTAACCTTTTCTACATTTTCAATACCAATTGCATCTCTACTTTGCAGTTTTTCATCAGCAATTTCAACTTCACCATCAATTAAAAAAAAGTAAGCTCCGTTTTTTAAACCATACTCAGTTGTATAATTTTTATCCATATCAATTAGATATAAATAAGCTTGTTGATTTATAGGTAAAGAACCATCAATCTGTTTGTCTTTTGGCGATACTAAAACCTGAAATCTATTGTTGCGTTCTGTAATATCAAAATATTTTTGATTGTAATAAGGCTCAACTTCTTGTTGTTCTGGAAGTATCCAAAGTTGTAAAAAATTAACCTCATCTGTTTTACTATCGTTAAATTCTGAATGCGTTAAACCAGTACCTGCACTCATTACTTGTACTTCTCCAACTTCTATTGAGCGTTGATTGTTCATACTATCTTTATGAGAAAGTGCACCAGAAATCGGAATCGAAATAATTTCCATATTTCTATGAGGATGTGTACCAAAACCCATTTTTGGCTGAACAACATCATCATTTAAAACACGTAACATTCCAAAATTCATTCTTTCAGAATCTTGATAACTGGCAAAACTAAAAGTATGATGCGATTTTAACCAACCATGATTGGCATAACCTCTTGTATTTGCTTTGTGAATTGTTTTTTTCATGATAATTATTTTAATATTGTTCTAAACTTAATTTTGAGTCACTAATTTTGCGTTAGCGATTGAAATGGCATCCTTTTTTGTTTTTCACAAAAAAGATATAATGGAAAGCGCGACCTTTTTAGGTAACGCCCAAAGATTAATATAAATATCCCATTTTTCCTTGCTGATAATCTCTCATTGCTTCTAAAATTTCGGTTTGCGTATTCATTACGTAAGGTCCATATTGTGTAATTTTTTCGTTGATAGGCTCACCTGAAAGAATCAATAAATTACTTTTTTGTTGCGCTTTAAATTGAATGGTATTTCCATCTTGATTAAAAACAATCATTTGATTTTCACCCTTTTTTAAAACATCAGAATTGTTGACCAAAATTTCTCCATCTAAGAGATAAATTAAAGATTGATGTGTTTCTGGTATATTAATTTCTAGATTACCATCTTTATCTGCATTGGCTGTAAACACATGAACTTCGGTTTGTGTTTTTATTAATCCTGATGTGTTTTTTTGATGGCCTGCAATAATATTTAATTGTATTTTTTTATCATCAGAATACAATTTAGGAATCTGTTTTTCTTCTAAATGTTGATAATTAGGCGTCATCATTTTGTCTTTAGCAGGCAAATTTAACCACAACTGAATCCCTTCTAAATCGCCACCTTTTTTTACAAATTCTTTGGTGGGAGCTTCTGCATGAATAATTCCTCTGCCAGCTGTTGTCCATTGAACTCCACCTGCTTTTAAAATCATTTCATTTCCAAGAGAATCTCTGTGTAATTGCTCGCCTTTAAACAACAAAGTTATGGGTTCAAACCCTCTATGAGGATGAGGACCTAAATCTAATGGATTGTTAAATTCTGAAATTGCATAAGGGCCATAATGATGTAATAATAAAAACGGATCTACATTCTCTAAACCTTGTGTTGGTAAAGGTTGACGCAATTTTATGGGTCCCATATTTACAAGCGGACTAGATACTAATTTCTGTGTGGTTTTATAGGTTTTCATAATTTACAATTATTACTTTAAAATTTGAAAAAAAATTAGCATCATTAAAAAACAGAATAGATTATTTTTCTTAAAAAAATAACTTGTTTTACCTTAGTTTGTCTAACAAATTGCTTAATGTTTTTGCCTCTTCGTCTGTAAGGTTATCTAAATAGGTTAGTGTATTTTCTACGTCTATTGTAGATAAAAGCGCTAAACCTTGTTTTGTTATTTTAACATAAACTACTCTTCTGTCATGTTCACAACGTTCTCTTTCTATCAAACTTTTATCACACAACTTATCCATTAAACGAGTTGCGTTTGGTGCTCTTTCTATCATTCTGTCCTTTACAATTTGCACCTTAATTTTGTCTTTTGCTCCTCTTAAAATTCTTAAAATATTGTATTGCTGAGGCGAAATTCCATAGGGTTTAAAAAACTCATTCTCTTTGCTATTTAACCAATTAGACGTGTATTTTATATTGATTAATGCTTTTAACTTTTCGTTTTTAAAGCTAGTGTTGATGTCTTTTGAAATATCTCCCATATATTCAGTGTTCATTGTTTAAACTTAAAGAGTTTGACAAGCTCTGTCTGACATTTAATTATTTTATAATTTTATTCTTGCTTATTTCTTGTCTCTTAAAATTATTTACGCTCGTAACTTTAAATCTTGCATTATTTTATTAAATTCTTCTGTAGTTGGAGTTAAAAAAACTTTATCGTTTACAAACAAAGTTGGGTATTTTGCAACTCCATTATACAATTCTTTGCTGTGTTCTCTGGCTTCAACATCTTTAGAAATATCTTTATAAGTGTAAGGAATATCAGTTGAATTTAAAAAGTTTTTAAAGGCTACAGTATAGGCATGTCCCGATTTTCCGTATAAAATAATTTTCATAATTATTGAATTACATTACTTTCAAACTCTACAACTTTTGTTTTTAATGTTGATAAAAGATCGTCATTAACAATTTTACCTTCTTTAAAATTATCATAAAAACTTGGTAAAGAAAAAGTGGTAATGGTTTTAGCTCCTTGTCTTGGAAATCTTTGTTCTGCAGCTGATAACACAAACTTACCTCCCATTGGTCCTGGAGAAGTTGCCATTAAGAATAAAGGTTTTTCTCTAAAAACATTTACTTCTAATCTAGAACTCCAATCAAAAATATTTTTAAATGCGGCTGCATAAGAACCATTGTGTTCTGCTAATGATAGGATAAATCCATCGTAATTATTTAAAAGTGCATTTAACTTAATTGCGTTTTCTGGAAAACCATTTTGTTCTTCATCTGTACTATATACAGGCATAGAAAAATCTCTTAAATCAATTACATCAAAAGATGTGTTTTCTAAATTTTCTGCGGCAAAAGTTGCCAATTGTTTGTTTATAGAAGTTGAGCTTGTGCTCCCTGCAAATGCTAATATTTTTTTCATAATTTTATAATTGTCTGTTTATATATTCATTTAATAGCTCTCGATTCAATTTTTCTAAAAAGAAAAATCACTTGAACTGACATACTGAAAACTGAGACTGCCAACTGAAGACTTTTTTACTGAATACTAGTTGCTATTTCTGTTTCTCCTTTAACCATTTTTGCAACAGGACATTTACCTGCAATTGTTAATAGTTTTGTTTTTTGTTCTTCAGTTATTTCGTTTTCGAAAGAAATTTCTTCTAGTAAAGATTTTTTAATTCCATTAGGTGTTAATTCTTCTTTTTGAGATAGATTAACTGTTATTTTACCCACATCCCAACCTTTTCTTTCTGCATACATTCTTAAAGTTATTGACACACAACCACCAACAGCAGTTAATAAATACTCTACAGGAGTTGGCCCATTATCATCTCCACCAGAAACAACTGGTTCGTCTATTACCAAAAAATGATTTCTAGCTTTTGCTTCTGCTAAATATTTTTTTTCAGATAAAACAACTGAAACATTTTTATTTTTAGCCATTGCTTATTTTCTTTTTAGTGATGTATGATGTAATTAAAAATACCATTGCCAAAACTGCTCCCATTTGTTCGCCATCACCAATCATTATATGTGCGAAAAATGCTAATATAAAAGCAAAGAAAAAACCTGCATAAGCCCACTCTTTTATTGTTTTAATTGGGATAAACCATATGGCTACAATTCCTAATATTTTTGCAACAGCATATGGATATATGATATAAGTTGGATACCCAAAATTGGAAAACATGGTTGCAACTTCTTGATGATTAAAGAAATACATTCCTGCAGAAAAAAGCATTAAAGCTGTTAATAATGCTGTTGAAACGTAATATATTATCTTGGTTGTTTTCATTTTGGTTGATTTTAAATTCTATACAAAATTACAAATTAAAAACATATTTACCAAGGAAAATATATCCGTGGAAATATTTTAAGATACTTTTAATAAATCAGGGTGATTTTCTAATAAATGTTCTACCGGAAAAAGTATAACTATGAGTAAGAATATTGTAAACAAAGAATAATAAAATATATAACAAACTAAAAGCAAACAAACAAGTTTAGCCCTGATTGCAGCAATTGTTTGAGCTCTTTTTTGCCTTTTTGGGGCAAAAAAAGCGAGTGCGAAAAGCAGGAAATAGCTTCAAATAAAAAGATTTATATCTACTAAAAGATTGCTTGGTAAACTCGAAAAGACATTAGTTATTCATTTTAATGGAATCTATTCGTTTTTGTAATCGTTGAATTTCTTCTAACTTTTGTTGTTGATTGGATAGCAACTGAATAGAATCTAATATTGCTCTGTTTTGCTCTAAAATGGTTTTCTCTTTTTCGAAATAAATATTCTGATTTTCGCTGCTTCTCCAAGCTTCATTCAGTTGTAAATAAACCTCTTCATTCCACTTGCTTGGGTGTTTGGCATCTATCCAAACTACATCTCTGTATTCTGCATCAATTAAAGCCAAATCTGGAGTTGCAGAACCATCGAATTGTGCATTTTCTTTTTTTATGGCCGAAATTGTACTTAAGAAAAACATGCGTTTTCTGCCTGCAATTTTTTTAATATAAGGTCTAAATTCTACGGGTTTATTTACAGACCAATCGTATTCTTTTCGAGATTCAATTACCTTTAAAGGCATTGCAGAAACCCCTGCATACCCTTCTTTTTTAGAAGCATGATCGTAAAAATACAACGCATCTGTTCCGTCTGCAGGTATAAAAACGCTGAAGGTTAAACTGGTTCTTTCTGAGCCTACAGGCTCTAAACCAAACCAATGATACAAACCACTGTAAGCACCTGTTTTGGTGTCTGAAAAATCGAAATCGGTTACAAAAGGTTGCTGATTTTGATCGTCTGCTAAATCTGGAATTTTAACAGCGGTTTTCATATTCCAAGGTAATGGATCTGAAAAACCTGCTAAGAATTTTAAACTTTCGGCTTGCAAACGCGATACTTTTTCTGCTACTGTATTTTGTTTGGTTAAAAATTGATAGTTTTTCATTTCTTCTGGCGAAACATAAGTTCCTTTACCAATGGTAATTCTTTCTAAATAATCAGAAAAAGTATGTTCTCCGTTTTCAATAATCATAACTCCACCAAAGGTTGGATAAGGAAAAAAGAAACCTTTCCATTTAATTAAACTAACCACCTCTACCCAAGCTCCTTTATCATTTTTCATATAATACGTATCACTTGGTTCGTAATTAAATAACATCCAAGGGTTTAAACGTTGCACAACTGCATTGTACGTATTTCTACTAAACTTTAGAGATTCGCCAATTGAAAAGGTTACAGGAATTCTATTTTCTGATGAAAAACGTGGAAAAGGTGTTGTACTTGATACAGAAAAAACCTCTTCTGTATTGTCTTTTAATCCCTGCCAATAGTATTTTTCTGTTGGCTGAATGGCCATTGTCCATTGATTGTTATCATCTACTCTAACCAAATGTGGTAGAGAAACATCTTTGGTTTCGCCTACAGATTCGTTTGCCATAGAAAAAATGTTTCTTAAAGGCTGAATTCTTTCGTTTTGCGTTAGTGGCAATTCTACAATTTCTATTCTGTTTAAATCGTTAAACACATTGTAGGTTTGCATGTAATTGTACATTTTAAAATGGAAACCTATGTAATAAATTGCGCCAAAAAAAAGTGCTAAGAAAAATAAAATTCCGATTCTACTTCCTGTTTTTGCTGATTTTCGGAATTTTCTTAATCCGAAGAATAAAACCGTAAAACCTAAAAATATAATAAAAATGTACTTTCTAAAAAACAATAAAGCTGGTTGATAATCGTCTCTTAAAAAGAAAAGTAAACCAATAAATAATATACTTAAAAGAATGACTATTCTTTTTTGTTTTGCTCCTTTGTTCCAATAATTTTTTATCATTTTAATATTTTTTAAGTATCTAATATTGCACCAATAAATTCTCCTATTCCTTCAAATAAATTTCCAAAATCTAACCAAGAATCATCTATATCTATGTCAGGAATATCTAACCAAGTTATATTTGTTGAACTTGAAAAATTGCTCAACATTTCTGATTTCATATCAACATAACTACAGATTTCTCCTTTATCTTGGTGATATTTATCAAAATCAGAATGTGAAGAAAATGTACACATTGCCCAACAAGAAAAATCTACAACATCTACCCAATTACTTTTTTGATGTGCTTTTTTAACTTCTTTAGGTTTGTAATATTTCTTTTTTCCATTTTCTTTTATCAATATTTTTCCAATGACAGATACATATTGTTTTTTATTTTGGGGTGATGGCAATAAATTCTGATTCATTTCCTTATTTTAAAAACCCTTTATCTTTTAATCTGTCTCTAGCACTTTTTTGATTTTCTTTTGGTGCTTCTTTAATTTCTTCTTGAGCTTTTTCTATAGCAACTGGTTCTTTATTCTGAATATCTTCGATAAAATCTTTTCCTTTTTCGATAACATCTTGAAATTTATCTTCTAAAGATTCTGATTGTTCTTCGATTACTTCTGATGATTTAAAAATAAAACCTGCAACATAAGTGCCTAATAAAGTTCCGAAAATCATAGAAGCAAATAAAGAAATGGTTGCCAAATCTATAGGAATTAAAAAACGAGTTATAATGATTCCTATTAAAAAAAAGGCAACAATAAAAATCAATCTTAGAAAAAATGATTGCTGATATACAAATCCTTTTTTATCTGAAGGTTTCATTTGTAATTCTTTGGAGTTCATTATTTTATTAAAAAAACGATATACTCCATTTGTTTGAGATTCTCTCCAGAAAATAACGGCTCCAAATAATATGGATGCTATGAAAATTATTAATTCTAATGTCATATTTCGTGTTTGTTGTTTGGTGTTTAGCGTTTAGTGTTTAAAATCGTAACTTAAAAAAATAGATTTTAAATTGATTATCTTAAGTTTTGTCTATGTATACCTGTCAGGTTTTTGAAACCTTGCAGGAAATAAATCTTATTTTTTCTTTTTATAAATATACAATTTTATAGTTTTAAGTTCATTTTCAAATTTCAAACTTTTAGCTTCAATTTACAGAACTAAAACCCAGCTTTAATTGTTTCAATTACCCAATCTTTTTTTGATTCTTGCCAATTTTTAAAATTTGCATAAAAATCTTCTTTATCATACCAATACCAAAACAACACATCTTTTGGAGCGATATTAATTAGTAGTTTCCAAATTAAATCTTGATGATTTGGTCTTAATGATGAATGAGGTTTGTGCAATGAAAAATAAAATTCTTCATCTACAATATCTTTAATTTTAATATCTGGATTAATTTGTTTTTTATCCAAATATCGTTCTACACTCATTACTTTTTTACGTGTTTTTATATCAACCTTATTCAAATAACTTTTAAACAACATTTTATCCTTTAAAATATCATTTACAGGATGTTGTGTTTCTTTTAAAGCTTCTCCAAAAATAAATTTCTTAATTCGCTCGTATCTTTTTGTAGGTATTTCCTTAGCTAAATCGCACTCAATAATTACATGATCTCTTAATTGAGTAACCAATTCTGGTTGCGTTATATGAAACATCAACACATCGTAAGTGGTGTCATTTATGGCTTCTTTATAAGCTTCTTGGTTTTCGAAAACAAGAATTGGTTTTATAAAGTTTCTCAGCAAATAAATACCTCCAAACGCCTTGGTATAAAATGAATCTGATGTATAAATAATAGACGCTAAACTAATATCTCTTTCTCTTAAATCGCCATATTTTTTTGCTGATTTTAATAATTTTTGATGCAAGTTTTCATCAATAAAATTATTGTCTTTATGAAACGTTTCTATCAGTTTTAATTGCTCTTTTTTTGCTTGTTCTAAATTATCTATAAGATGAAATTTAATGGTAACCTCTTGATAATTTAAAACATCTAAGGGCTCGTAAAACACATCTATATTTTGATCAAAATCGATACAAATAGCAGAATCTCTTGTAATATTTTGAATTTTTTTTGCGTGTGTTCTAAACACTAATTTCATTAATTCTACATCAAAAGAGTGAAAAGGATTGTAAATTGGCAAACCTTTTTGCAATGGTGTAATTATTATTGCATGCGGATTTGCTTCACCATTATTTAAATAAAATACCTCATTTTTTTCTTCTGCAATTTCTGGGCTCCAACCAATTCCGTCTATAGAAAATGAAGTCAATTTGGTTTTTGTAAAACCTAATTTTTCTAAACATTTATTATAACGTTCTACTAATTTTCCGCTAATAGGAATTAGTTCGCTTCTGTATAAATTGGCTTTGATTAGTTTTTGCATATTCTTATTTCACTGAGACTCAGCGAAAAAAATCACTGAGAATCTCTGAGTTTTTTAAAAGTTATTCTTACCTATTTAAAAATAATACCTTCTTTTATTCTTTATATTTACTATTAATTACAAATGTTCCTGCAGCCATATCTCCAATTCTCTGGTTGTCTTTATTTATTAGTGCTACAATAATTCCGCTAATAAAAGAACAATCAATAAACCCTAAAACAAAACGACCAAAAGCTTGCCCCATATTAACATCAGTATAATCTTTAGAAACCACTTTAATATCCATAAAACGTTTTCCAATAGTTTGTCCCCAAATTCCTTCGCTTATTGGCCAAAGAAAAAAACCAAATAAAAATGCCACTAAAGCTGAAAAACCTTCTAAATGAAAACTAAAAATGCTTTCTGAAGAATTATCTAAAACTAATGCCAAAAAGACACAAACAAAGTAATAAATAATAAAATCTATTACAGACGCAACTATTCTTCTTCCTATACTTGCTTTTTCAAATTTAGCTTGATAATTATCAAACTCTTCTAATCCACTCATTTTAGCAGCTTATTAATCTGTAAATATTGCAACAACATAATTGTTCTTGCATCAATAATTTCTTCGGTTGCTATCATTTTTAAAGCGTCTGAAAATTCAGTTTCTAACACTTCAATTTCTTCATCTTCTGCTAATACTCCTCCTCCATTTTCGGTTTTATTTTCATCAGAATATTCACCAATAAACAGATGCACTTTTTCGTTTACAATTCCTGGAGATAAAAAAACCGTACTTATTCTTTTAACTTTATCTATTTTGTACCCAACTTCTTCTTCAGTTTCGCGAATTGCAGCATTTTCTGGAGATTCATTTTTATCTATTGCACCACCAACAACTTCAATCGAAAATCCATCAGAAAAACCGTGAACATAAACTGGCACACGAAATTGTTTGGATAAAATTACTTTATTTGTTTTAGGATTGTATAACAAAATGGCAATTCCATCACTTTTACCATAAATCTCGAAAGTTAGGTTTTTTGATTTTCCACTGTTAAAAGTATAATCGAAATTAATGTCTTCTAATTTCCCCCAACCACTAGATTTTAACGTTGATGAAACGTTATTTATTTTCTTTTTAATTTCCATTTTCAAATTGTTCTCTCGCTTCTAAATCTATATTTAATTGATTTACTCTTGCATCAACCTTACGTTTAAAATCGGTATCTGCAATAGTTGCAACATTGTCTAAATATCTGACAACTTCTTGTCTTCTAATTTCAGAAAAATCCAGGCCTTTCATATTGGCTTTCATTAATTCTTGTAACATATTAAACTTCGTTTGATAATCTTTTTTAAAGTAAATTTCAGGATTATCGAACCAATCTTGTTCTAAATCAAAATCTGTTAATCGCAAAGAAATTGCAGACTGAATGTTTCTAACATCTCTTGATGAAAAGAAAGGAAATATGTTTTGAATTTCTTTATACAAACTTGCAAAAAATGAATGTTCGTTGGTTTTATGATACTGGCTTGCTTTGTCATAGGCTTCTAAAACCCTTGCTTCTGATGGTTTTTCTATTGCATTTAGAATTTCGCCCATACTTTTGGTTAAACCTTGATCTTGTAAAAAATTATAGTTTTTTGGGTTTTGCATATTCACAAAATCTGGAATTGTTTTTTCAAATTTCTTCCACCAAATGTAATCTTGATCTAGAAAATCGTGCTCAGTTCTTGCACCATCAATCTTAAATCTACCCTGAATTCTAGAAATTACAGCCTTATCTAACATTTCTGGCAAATTGGTAAATAAACCTACAGAAGAATTTCCATAATTTACAGCGTAAGCGCCTTCTGTATAACGTAAGAAAACTCCAATAACTTCTTTAACTCCTGCAGAAACACCTTGTGCAGTTCTTTCTTGTAAATTATTTTCTGCATCATCAATAGGCGCAAAAATTATTTTTGTAGGATCTTGCATGGGTTTCATCCATTCTACCATTTTTTCTGCAGAACCACCTTGAAAAGTTGAGATTAACGTGTCTGGCATTGGATGAAATAAAAACGGAATATCTAAATTGTCACAATGTTCTTTTAAACGAGTTGCAATGGCTGCAATTAACATCGATTTTCCTGTTCCAGGGATTCCATATCCCATAAAAACGGGCATAAATCCACCTAATTCTTGAAACGGATTTTTCTGTGCCTCAAAATCATAACTCAGCATTCTTTCTGTTAATCTACGTGCAAAATGTTTGGCATCTTTGTTCCCTACAATTTGCTCGAATTGAATTTTATTAAACTCAACACTTTTTGCTGTACCCTGAAAAACGTTTTCCCAACCAGAAACTGCAAAGTCAGAATTTTCTAGTTTGTAAGTTCTATCAACAATAGTTTCTGTGTATTCTAAACTACTTTTGCGTAACTGAATTTCATCAATTAAAGCTTCGAAATACACTACTGTAAAATCGATAACATCTTTGTCTGATTTTATGATTTCTGGATGTGCAAGATATTTATCAAAATAAAATAAAGTACAGGCAATCCCTTTTAAAGGTGATAAAAATGATACTTCTGGAATACCTGCAAACTTTTGTTTCATTACAGATAAATCATCACTAGCAGATGGTTTTAAATCGTGCAAAATTTTATAAGCAGTTGCAAATAATTGAAATGCGGTTGCTGTTTGTAATTTACTTTCGAACTCTCTTTTACCTGATGAATTTAAGCCTGATTTACGCTCGTTTAAAGAAGATAAACCTGATGCATCATAGTAAGAATCTTTAATCCAAATTCCTAAAGTTAAGCCTTCTTGCAAGGCAAATAAAGTCTGATTTAAGTAAACAGGAATTGCAATTGAATCTGGCAATAATCGTTTTTTTAAAGCCAAAACAGTTTTAGAAACCGAAGTTATTTCTACATTACTACCATGATTTGCTCTAGACAAATACAACAAAATAGAATCGTCTTTTGCATCTTTTTCTCTGCTTTTTGCTTTATTACCTTGTTCCCATTGAACGGATTTTATATAATTTGTAGCTTCATCACGAAGTACATCTAATTCGTTTTGTTTGATAGGGAAAGTTGAGTTGTGTTCCATTTTTCAGTTGGCAGTTTTTCAGTTGGCAGTTCGCAGTCATCATCTGACTTTAATACTGAACTCTTATTATTTTATATTTTTATTAATCAGTTATACTTTAAATTGTTTACTAATTTATCTGAACTTATCAGGATTGATCATCATATAATTAAGAAGTTTTCCAACTTCTTCACTTTTATATTGTAAATCATTTTTCTTCTCTTCTGAAATATATTTACATGCATTTGCAAAATCTAACCATAATTAAGTTTCAGAGTTTTCACTATCAGCATCAGAAATTTTACTTTTAAAATGTTTTTCATATTGCCTTTTTCTATATCCCTCAGATATATTTGAACAAACTGATCTGCTTGAACGGATTATCTGAGATGATAAGCCAAAAAGTTCAGATTTTGGAAAAGTTTTTGTCAATTGAAAAATTTCCATAGCTAAACTAAATCCTTTTTGATATGCTAATAATGATTTAAAACTCATTTTTATTTTTTTTACTGATTACTGACATACTGCAAACTGCCTACTTAACTTTAAGGTCAGCCATTTGAATGGGTTCTTTTGCTAAATCGTCTAATGCTCTAGGAATTTGATTGTGCAAAAGCTGAATGATTCTATGTGGTGCAAAAAGATATTTTTGTTTGATAACATCGCTCCATTTTTGCATGGTTTGTTTTGAGAAAAATCCGCCTTCAGTAAATGTGTCACCAGAAAAAACTTCATCAATGGTTAAAGAAACTGCATAAGATTCTAACGAAACTGTTTTGCTTGAAATTCCGCTTAAAATTGCGTGTGTAATTTGGTTTTCATCCTTAGCAAAAACATTGTGTAAAGGCCCAAGATCTATTCTTTTAATGTGTTTGGGTTGAATTCCTGTTAATTTTCGATCAATATTATAAGCCATTGTATCTAAAGACATTTCTCTATCTGCACTTTCTTTTAAGGTTTGATAAATTTTTTCTTTATCCTTAATCGCATTATTTCCATCGTAATTAAAATACATAAAACAGATAAATGGTCTGTTATGACTTACATCGTAAAAACTCCAGCTGGTTACATAATCGTAATTTGCATCCTTTGGAGCCTCTAAAATTTTACCCTGCACAAAACGATTAAAAATGTATTGTCTTTCTACAGAAGTGTAATAAATTATTGATGATGCTTTAAACAATTCTGTTTTTTTAATTGGTTTCTTTTTTCTTAAAAGCGTATCTAAAAATTGTTCTTTTAAAATACTTGTATCTACTAATTTATCTAAGTATTGTTTTCTAAGCTCTAAATCGTTATACAGATATCTAAATTCTAAATAATTAGGAAATCCAGAATCTGTTAAATCTACTTTCATATTATCTTCTTCATCATACATATATTTAATACGCATAGCCTCAATAGAATATAAAAGTAAATCTGAATATTGCTTAAAAAACACCACTTCTTGTTGGCTGCACAATTGCTCTTGCTGTATTCTTACAATGATTTCTTTTAAAACAAAATCTACCATTTTGTGATAAAAAACGTATTGTTCTTTGGTGTTTAAAACAGCAGAATCTAAAGGTGTTGTTATCATAGCTAGTACTTTAGAATATCGTTTAAGGTTTTTTTAATTACCTCAACATCTTTTAATGGAATTTCGCCTAATTTTTTATCAAAACGAGTTTTAGAAACTGAACGTACGTGAAACGTTAATACCTCAGAAATTTTAGCTAAACCATTTTTTGCATTTGGTTTTATAATTAAATTGCCTTTATAATTCTTAATACTTGTGGTTAAAGGACAAACAATTACCACTTGTAAATATTTGTTTAGCATGTTACCGCTAATAATTACAGCTGGTCTTCTTCCACTTTGTTCACTACCTTCTGTAGGATTTAAATATAATTCCCAAATTTCACCTTGCTTCATTACTTAGAATCTGCATTATTAACAGTATTAAAATAATCTTGCATACCTTCTTCTGCAACTACTAAAATATCTTTATCTGCAGCAGCTTGCTGATACGATTTTATATAACTAGCCTTTTCTATTTGCTCTAAGTATATTTCTAAAGCATTTTCGATAAGCCTATTTTTTGGAAGCTTTAGCTCTTTTGCCAAAGTTGACAATTTATCTAAAAGTTCATCTGGTAAAGAAGATGTAAATGTTGCCATTTTATATTTATTTTTTACAAATATAAAATATATTTATATTTTGTATTTTAATTTTAGATTATATTTAAATAAACCATCTGATTTTAGCAAACTAAAAGCCAGCAAGTAAGCCTGCGTTAAGGATTGAAATGGCATCCTTTTTTCTTTTTCTGAAAAAAGATATAATGGAAAGCCTGACCCTGATTTTTCATCAGGGAAACGCCCTTCAAATAATTTTATTTTAAAAATTAGCTTAACATATCATCATCATCAGAAACCTCTTTTTTAGGAGCTTCTGTTGTGGAATTATCTTCTAAAACTGGAGTCTCTTTATCAGCTTTATAGAAATCTTCGAAAATCTCTTTCATGTCTATTCCATATCTGTCTGCAAAGTTCTTTTGAATGTCTCCATCCTTTTCTCTAATTTCTTGCAACGCTTCTGCATAAGTGCTGTATACACCTTTCATTACTTTTTCGTGAACAGGAATATTATCCATCATTTCTTGACGAGCTCTGGCACTTGCAGAATGCATTGATGCTAAAGTTGCACCTATATGCTCATCAGTTTTTACCCCTAAATGTTCTAAAATAGCTGCAAATTCTTGATCTGTTCTTGCTTTTAAGGCAACTACATATCCATCATAATACTTTAATCTTTCTTCAGTATCTGACTTTAACTTGGCTCTATGTGTTTGTAAATTAGAACGTAAAGAAGTTAATACTTTAATGGTTAAATTGTGTTTGTGCACAAAACTATCTTTTGAGGCAGCTAATGTTGTGTAGGCATTTTTAAGACCTTCTAACTCTTCTACTTTTTGCTCTAATGTGGTTACTTTACCAATTGCCTCAGAATATTCAGTAGATTGTTTGTCTGCAATTTCGTCTAATTCTTGACGCGATTGTTTTAATAAAGCATATTGTTCTTCTAGTTTCCCTTCTATTTCTTTCTTTTTTTCTAAAGCTTTGGTATGGTTTTTAGAAGCTTCTACAATTGCATCCTTTAGCTTTTCTTCTACTTCTTTAATTTCTACTTCTCTGTTTTTTAAACGACTTACTGCTGCTTGAGATTTGTAAGAAAGCTCACTTAATAAAGTTTGAATATCTGCACTTTCTATACGCTCTTGAAACATGGCTTTTGCTTTATTATCAGCACCTGCTCTAATTTTTTCGGCTTCTGCAAATTCTTGCTCTTCTTTTTTAATTTTAGATTTGCGTCCCCAAAGGTTATTCCACCAAGTATCTGGTTTATTTTGTGCGTCTTCTAATTCAATTCTAGCTCTTTCTAATTCCTTTTGAGCATCGTCTATTACTTTCTGTTCAGTTTCATTTAACGCAGAAAATTTTTCGAACATAATACCAACTTCATCTTGATAATCTGTAAGATCTTTAATGGCATCTAATAATGTAGTTCTGTCTTTTTCTGCCATATGCACAACATCATCTAAGGTAGCATTCAATATTTTTTGACGTTGTTGAGGATCATCTTCTTGTGCTAATTTAGATTTCATAGTATCTACAGCTTTACCCCAATTAACATCTACCTTTTCAGTTTTTTCAGTAGAATTAGTTTCTAGTAAATCAAATTCATCAGACATATTTTTTTAATTTTTAAGGTTGAATAATTTTTAGACAAGCAATTTCGTTATTTTTTTTTAGTAAAAGAAATAATATTATCACTAAATATATGTTGCTAAAATTAAATTTTTGTTACAAAATTTTTTACATTTTTCAATAAAACATCATATAAACCTACAAATCATTAGCATTTATCAATGTTAAAAAAATAGAATTTCGATAGTTTTTAAATATATTTACATCCTTTATTTCTAAAATTCTTAAATGAAGAAATTATTACCAGTATTTGCATTTCTAGTAGCAGTAAATTTATATTCTCAAAAAGAAGCTAACTTTTGGTATTTTGGTCAAAATGCAGGTTTAGATTTTAGTACAAGTCCACCTACTGCACTCTCAGATGGGCAATTAAATACAACTGAAGGTTGTTCATCTTTTTCATCTGCATCTGGAGAATTACTTTTTTATTCTGATGGGATAAGTGTGTATACAAAAGACCATCGATTAATGACGTATTCAGATGGCACTTTAGCAAACAACTTACAAGGAAATCCTTCTAGCACACAATCTGGTATGATTATTCCAAAACCAGGTTCTTCTACAATTTATTATTTATTTACAGTAGGTACAGATTTTGTGGGTAACGCCAATAATCCGAATCCGGGTTTTAATTTTTACACTATAGATATGTCTAAAAACAATGGTTTAGGTGAAATTACAAGAGGCCCAACCAACTTAGCCATAGACCCAGAAAATAATATAGATAATAGTAGTATTTGGTCTGAAAAAGTTGCTGCTGTTAAAGGAGCTGACTGTAACGTTTATTGGGTTGTTTCTTTTGCTGTAGATAGTTTTTATAGTTATAAAGTTACAGACGCTGGTGTAGACATCAATAACATTGTTAAAAGTAAGGTAAACTTTACAACTTCTGATAAAAGAGGATATTTACAAGTATCGCCTAATGGAAAAAAAATTGCATTAGCAGATTATAATGCTTCAGGAAATTCAATTTCTGGAAGTTTAGTTCTGTTTGATTTTGACAATGCAACTGGTAAAGTGGATCAATTTTCATCAGAAACTTTAATTTCAAGCTTTTCAGGAGAATCTCCTTATGGTGTTGCTTTTTCTCCACAATCTAACAAACTATATGCCTCTAGTTATAATGGAGGTTTTTCTGTTTTTCAATTCGATTTAGAAAGTAGAAATATAACTTCTAGTAGAAAACTAATTAAAAACAGAACAGGTTTTAGAGGATCATTACAACTTGGCCCAGATGGAAAAATATATGCATCAATTCCAGATTCGTTTTTTCTAGATGCTATAGAAAATCCTGATGAAGATGCAGATAAAGTAATTTACACCGAAAATGCAATTCATTTAAATGGTAAACTTACAGATCAAGGTTTACCTCCTTTTATCTCATCGCTTTTATTGCCCATAGAAATTTTAGATGCAGACACTAATATATCCATCAACAATAAAGATGCTCAGTTTTGTATAGGCCAAGATAAAACCATTATTTCTGAAGATATTGCAGGAAGTGGAGCTACTTATAGTTGGACGTTTGATGATGGTATAAATCCACCTACAGACATTACGCCTACCACAAATCCAGGAACTTTAGTTTTAACCAACATTCAACCTTCTAATGCAGGAGAATATACTTTAAAAATAGAATTAACAGACGATTGTGGTGTAGTTACTCAATATAATGGAGCCTTTAATGTAGCAGTTTTTGAAGCTGCATCTGCCAATAAACCTAATGATATTTATTTTTGTGATACAGATAGAGATGGTTTTAATACATTCGATTTTCAGGCCGATTTAAATTCAGAAATTTTAGGAAGTTTAGATCCAACTATTTTTGATGTTTTATATTTTAATACAATTGATGATGCCAATACTGGTAATAATCCTATAGCAAATCCTTACAGAAATCCTATTGCTTTTTCTTCTGAAACAATTTACGCTAGAGTACAAAACTCAAATGCCATAGATGCTTGTTTTGTAATTACAGATTTTACCTTAGCAGTTACAGATTATCCTACTCCTACTCAACCAGAGCCTTATCGAATTTGTGATGATTTAGAAAGTTCTAGTGATACTGATGGCATAATAAACACCTTTGTTTTAAGTTCTAAAGACGATGAAATTTACGGAACTTTAAATAAATCGCAATACAATATTACGTATCACACCACTTTAGCTGGTGCAAGTATTAATGATGCTGCTACCTTAATTGATAAAAATGCAAACTATACAGTAAACAACTCGCAAACGGTTTATGTAAGAGTAGAAAATAAAGACAATCCTAATTGTAGTGATACCAATGTAACTTTAGATCTAATTGTAGATCCATTACCAAACACAACTGCTTTTGTAAGTTTATTACAATGTGATGATGATTTAGATCGAATTTCTACGGTAAATCTAACAGAAGCCGAAATAAGTATTTCTTCTAATTACCAAAACGAAACTTTTCTTTATTTTGAAACAGAAGCAGATGCTATTGCTGGTACACCAGAAGTTGCAGATAAATTACGTTATCCTGTAAATCAAATAGGAGAAGCTTGGGTTAGAACAATTTCTAATAAAGGTTGTTACAGAATTTCTAAAATAAATCTTGAAGTTGAAGCAGCTGCAGATGTTGCTTATTATAAAGAATTTCCAGCAGTTTGTGATGATTTTTTACAAGCAGATGGCACAGATGGCCCTTTAAATGATGATACAGATGGTATAACCAATTTCAATTTTAGTGCTGCTGATGCAGAAATTTTAGCATTTTTCCCTGCAGCTTTACAACCAGATTTAGAAGTATCTTATTACGAAACTACAGCAGATAGAACTGCTGTAATTAATGCAATTGCAGACATATCTAATTATAGAAACACAGCATATCCATCCAACATAACAAGACAAACCATTTATTTTAAAATTACCAATAAAAACAACAACGATTGTTCAGGAACAGGTGAATTGTATTTAAAAACCAACTCAGTACCTACAGCAACTCAAGTTCCAGATTTAGAATTATGTGATAATGGTATTGATGGTGATGCTACTAATGGAATTGTACAAAATTTTGATTTAGAATCGCAAACTGCTAGCATTTTAAACGGACAAAATCCTGCTGATTTTACAGTAACTTATCACCTTTCTAAATCGGATGCAAATGCAGGTCTTAACGAATTAAATTCTCCTTTTCAAAATTCAATTCGAGATTCTCAACCCATTTATGTTCGTGTTACAAATAACACAACTGGCTGTTTTACAGACCACACTTCTTTTAATCTAATTGTAAATCCTGTGCCAATTGCTAATTTTGTAGAAGATTTAGAAGTTTGTGACGACAATTCTGATGGTTCTGCAAGAAATGGATTTTCGCAATCTATTGATCTAGAATCGCAAACTGCTGGTATTTTAGGCTCTCAAGATCCAAGCATAAATAAGGTTACCTATCACAGCTCTTTGGCTGATGCTCA
>NZ_JBSSBG010000010.1:0-116219 GCF_054968445.1 Polaribacter sp. M10 | reverse complement strand
AAACCTGAAGGGTCTTTTCTTACACTCAAAACACAGATTTCTAAACTTCTATGTGGTTAGAGATAACTTTTATACAGATATATAGAAGGACATTGTCACTTTGAATAAAATTTCTTTTTTAGAAATTTTGTATGAAGAATTTTTTTAAGAATTATTTTTCAGACCCTTCAGGTTTTGGAAACCTGAAGGGTCTTTTCTTACACTCAAAACACAGATTTCTAAACTTCTATGTGGTTAGAGATAACTTTTATACAGGTATATAGAAAGACATTGTCACTTCGAGTAAAATTTCTTTTTTTAGAAATTTTATATCGAGAAGTTTTTTAAAACTTACTTTCAGAATATTTTTCAGACCCTTTAGGTTTCCAAAACCTGAAGGGTCTTTTTTTTATACCCAAAACTTTGATTTCTATATCTCTATGTGTTTAAAGATAATTTTTATACAGATATAAAGAAAAACATTGTCACTTTGAATAAAATTTCTTTTTTAGAAATTTTGTATGAAGAATTTTTTTAAGAATTATTTTTCAGACCCTTCAGGTTTTCAAAACCTGAAGGGTCTTTTCTTATACTTAAAACACAGATTTATAAACTTCTATGTGTTTAAAGATAATTTTTACACAGGTATATAGAAAGACATTGTCACTTTGAGTAAAATTTCTTTTTTAGAAATTTTGTATGAAGAATTTTTTTAAGAATTATTTTTCAGACCCTTCAGGTTTTCAAAACCTGAAGGGTCTTTTCTTATACTTAAAACACAGATTTATAAACTTCTATGTGTTTAAAGATAATTTTTACACAGGTATATAGAAAGACATTGTCACTTTGAGTAAAATTTCTTTTTTAGAAATTTTGTATGAAGAATTTTTTTAAGAATTATTTTTCAGACCCTCCAGGTTTTCAAAACCTGAAGGGTCTTTTCACATAATTAAAACACCGATTTATAATCTTTTATGTGTTTAAAGATAATTTTTACACAGGTATATAGAAAGACATTGTCACTTCGAGTAAAATTTCTTTTCCAAAAATTTTATATCGAGAAGTTTCTTAAAACTTACATTTAGAATAATTTTCAGGCTCTTCAGGTTCCCAAAACCTGAATGATCTTTTTTTAAGAAATAGACAACACATTCTAAAACAAAATTACTTCCGATTTCTTAGGAATTCTTCTAAAATTAATTTTAATTCTGCATCTTTGTATTAATGACAGGAATCGTATACAAATCCACAGGAAGTTGGTATCAAGTAAAATCTGAAGAAGGAGTTTTTTATCAATGTAGAATAAAAGGGAAATTCAGAATAAAAGGGATTAAAAGTACCAATCCTATTGCTGTTGGCGACAAAGTAGTTTTTGATCTCGAACAAAAAGGAGACGAAAAAACGGGTGTCATCAAAAAAATCTTAGACAGAGATAATTTTATTGTACGTAAATCTGTAAATCTTTCTAAGCAAACACACATTATAGCTGCAAATTTAGATTTGGTTTTTTTAATGATTACCATTAATAATCCACCAACATTAACAGCGTTTATAGATCGTTTTTTAGTAACAACTAGAGCTTACAGAATACATACTATTTTAATTTTTAACAAGATAGATGCTTACGAAATAGAAGAAAGAGCAGAAATTTTATACCTAAAAGATATTTATGAAGCAATTGGCTATACATGTATAGAAGTTTCAGCTACACAAAATAAAAATGTAGATAAGGTTAAAGAATTAATGACTGGTAAAACCTCTATGTTTGTTGGTCATTCAGGTGTAGGTAAAACAACTTTAGTTAATGCAATTGAGCCAAATTTAAATTTAAAAACACAAGAAATTTCTTATCAACATCAACAAGGACAACACACTACAACTTTTGCAGAAATGTTCGATTTAAGTTTTAATGCCAGAATTATAGACACACCAGGTATTAAAGGTTTTGGAGTTGTTGATATGGATAAATACGAATTAGGTGATTATTTTCCAGAATTTTTTGAATTAAAACAATACTGTAAATTCAATGATTGTTTGCATTTAAAAGAACCACAATGTGCTGTAAAAGCAGCTTTAGAAGACGAAGAAATTTCGTGGTCTAGATATAGAAGCTATCTTCAAATTTTAGAAGGCGAAGAAGAAACAGAACATTATAGAACCGATATTTGGAACGAAGAAGAGGATTAGTCCATTTGTTTTTTATATATCTATCCAATTTGAAATAAGACTTGTAAATAGTTTTCTTTAAAAAAACATTTGTAAGTTTATAAAATAAAGTCTTAAAGAATCTAAAAGTAAAAGTCCCCTTTGGGGATTTAGTGGAATGAAAGTAGTTTTACAAAGAGTATCAAAAGCAAGTGTTACTATTTCTGATAAAAAAGTAGCCAACATCAAAAAGGGATTGTTGGTTCTTGTAGGAATTGTAAATGAGGATACCCAAGAAGATATTAATTGGTTGATTCGTAAAATCACAAACCTTCGTATTTTTAATGATGACAAGCACGTGATGAATTTATCTTTAAAAGACATCTCTGGAGAAATTATTGTGGTAAGTCAGTTTACCTTGCAAGCATCAACAAAAAAAGGAAACAGACCTAGTTATATAAAAGCTGCAAAACCAGAGGTTGCTATACCTTTGTATAAAGATTTTGTAACATCACTACAAAAAGAAATTACCACAAAAGTACAAACAGGCGAGTTTGGTGCAGACATGAAAGTTGAGTTGTTAAACGACGGCCCTGTAACTATCATCATCGATTCTAAAAATAAAGAATAATCTTTACATTGTTAATTTTGTATTAAAAAACAATTAAAATATTTTCCACGGAAAATAAATTACATATATTTGCCATGGAAAATAAACAACCAATCCTAAAATTTAAAAAAAATGAAAAAAATCGTTTTATCATTATTAGTAGTAGCATCAGTTTTAACGTCTTGTAAAGGCGAAAAAAAAGAAAAAGTAGCTACTAACGAAGCTGCAAAAGTAGAAGTAAATGTTTCTGAATTAAATAATGTAGATACTTCTGCATCTTTATTAACTTGGAAAGGAACAAAACCAGGTGGAGCTCATAATGGAACTGTAGCTTTAAAAAGCGGAGGTTTATTATTAGAAGAAGGTACTTTAAAAGGTGGTGAGTTTGTTGTAGATTTATCTACAATTACAAACTTAGACATGAAAGGTAGTGGAGGAGCTGCTAAATTAGAAGGTCACTTAAAAAACGCAGACTTTTTTGACGTAGAAACTTACCCAACATCAACATTTGTAATAACTAATGTAGAGCCTAAAGACGGTAAATTACATGTAACTGGTAATTTACAAATTAAAGATGTTACTAAAAGTATTACAATACCTGCAACTGTTTCTACAGAAGATGGTGTTACTACTTTTAAAAGCGAAACATTTAATATAAACAGAGCAGATTTTAATGTAAAATATGGTTCTAAATCTTTCTTCGATAATTTAAAAGATAAGTTTATAGATGATATGATGGAATTGTCTTTTGAAGTAAAAACAAAAGCATAAATTTTCTTTATCATTAAAAATATTTAAACCCAGAACTTTTAGTTTTGGGTTTTTTTTTTAAATTGCATTGCTATTTAAAAAATCTATGATAAAAGAAAAATACCCCAACCCACTACTACTAGCATTATTATTTTTATTTACTTTAAATACGTTCTCACAGATTAGTGAGTTAACTGCATTTACAATTCCACCAGAATTAAAAGAAGATGCAAATGCTGTTGTTAGAAACAACATTACAGAAATTACCATCGAAGATGTTAATAGAATGGTTGTTACCAAAAAAATGGTAGTAACTGTACTAAATAAACTTGGTAATTCAGACGCAGGTATTTACGAAAGTTATGATAATGATACCAAAATAACCAACCTCTCAGCAATTATTTACGACGCTTTTGGCAACGAAATTAAAAAGTTTAAAGAAAGAGACTTTACAGATGTTAGTGCTGTAGATGGAGGAACTTTATATTCTGATTCACGAGTAAAATACATAGATTATACACCTATTTCTTATCCTTATACATTAGTTTTTGAATCAGAATATAGAACATCTACAACTGGTTTTATTCCTTGGTGGATTCCCGTAAATGGTTACTATGTATCAGTAGAAAAAAGTAGTTATACTTTAAAAAATCCAAAAGCTATTCCTTGGCGAATTAAAGAAACCAATTTTGCCGATTATGATATTGAAAAAAAAGAATCTGATACTGAATTAAATTATTTTTTAGTTAAGAAAACTGCATTAGAATACGAAAATCAAAGTCCTGCTTACAGAGATATTTTACCAATAGTTAAAATTGCATTAAACAAATTTAGTTTAAAAGGTGTTTATGGTGAAGCCACTAATTGGGAAGAATTTGGGAAATGGATGCACGAATCACTTTTAGTAGGTAGAGATGTTATTGATGATGCCACTAAAAATAAATTATTAGAGTTAGTAAAAGATGCAAAAACGGATGTAGAAAAAACAAAAATTGTTTATGAATTTATGCAAAATAAAACCAGATATATCAGTGTACAAGTTGGTATTGGTGGTTGGGAACCTATAGCTGCAAATAAAGTAGATGAAGTTGGTTATGGAGATTGTAAAGGTTTAACAAATTACACAAAAGCTTTGCTAGATGTTGTTGGTGTTACTTCTTATTATACTGTAGTTTATGCAAAAGAAAGAAGAAATTTAGACAAAGATTTTTCATCCATTCAAGGAAATCATGTTATTTTAAATGTGCCTAATAATGGCAAAGATATTTGGTTAGAATGTACAAGTCAGACCATGCCTTTTGGCTTTTTAGGAGATTTTACAGATGATAGAGATGTATTAGTGGTAACTCCAGAAGGCGGAATTATCAAAAGAACGGCTTCTTATACAGACGAAGTAAACCTACAAACAATAAAAGGAGAAATAGAATTAACAGCTCAAGGAGATGTAAAAGCTACTTTAAAAAGAACATCAAAAGGGATTCAGTATGATGATAAATTTTACTTCGAAAACTATACTGATGAAGAATTGATTAAAAACTATAAATCAAATGTTTGGAGTTATAATAACAATTTAGAGGTAGATGCTTATCAATTAAATAACGACAAAGAAAATGTGGTTTTTACAGAAGATTTGGAACTTTCTATAAAAAACTTTGCTTCTGTAAACGAAACCGAATATTTATTTCGAGTAAATATATTTAACAAAGAAAGTTACATACCTAAAAGGTATAGAAAAAGAAATTTACCTTTAAAAATTAGCAGAGGTTATAAAGATGTAGATGAATATACCATTAAAATTCCTGCTTCTTATAAATTAGAATATGTACCAGAAAACAAAGAAATATCAACTAAGTTTGGTAGCTATAAAATCAGTTTTAATGTTATAGACGAATCTACTTTTTCTTACAAAAAAGAGATTTTAATGAAAGAAGGAGTGCATCCAAAAGAAGATTATAAAGCATATCGAAGTTTTAGAAGAAGTATCGCAAAATCAGAAAATTTAAGAATAGCCCTAATTAAAAAGTAACAATGAAAAAGAGCATTTTAGTAGTTTTAGCAGTTTTTGTACAATTTACAATTGTAGCCCAAGATTATAAGTTTGGTAAAGTATCAAAAGAAGAATTAGAAGAGGAATTCTATCCTTTAGATTCTACTGTAGATGCTGCGTATTTGTACAGACGTCAATATACACATTACGAATATGATGAATCGAATGATAGATTTAATGTAGTAAAAGAAGTACATAATAGAATTAAAATTTATTCTGAAGAAGGTTTTGAAAAAGCGACAGAAATGTTTTATTACTATACTCCTGAAAGTGGAGAAAATGAAAAGTTCTCTTATTTAAAAGCTTATACTTTTAATTTGGAAGAAGGTAAAGTAACCAAAGACAAATTGTCTAAAAAGAACATTTTTAATGAACGTAAAAATGAAAGTTGGACAGTAAGAAAAATTACTTTACCCAATATAAAAGTTGGTTCTGTTTTAGATATAGAATATAGAATATCATCACCATATTACAGTAAATTAGATGATTTAGAGTTTCAATTCAATATTCCTGTTAAAAAATTAGATTATAATATAGTAATACCTGAGTTTTATAAATTTAAGACTTTGTCTAAAGGATATTTAAGTATTGTACCTAAAACATCTCAGAAAAGTAGTTCATTTAGTTATACAACAAAATATAGAGCTATTGGAGTTAGTGGTGCTGGAGGTACTACTTTTGACAATACCAAAGTAAATTTTTTAAGTAATATACTCGATTTTACAGCAACAGATATTCCTGCTTTAAAAGATGATGAACCTTTTGTTTCTTATATCGATAATTATAGAGGAGGTTTAAAGTTCGAGTTAAAAGAAATAGATTTCTTTAAATTAGGTGGTAGCAGTAAATCTTATTCTATTGATTGGACAGATGTAAGTAAAGCTATTTTTAAATCAGAAGCTTTTGGTGGCGAATTAGAAAAAACGAGTTATTACAAAAACGATTTAAATAAAATTTTAGCCAATTCAGCTACAGATTTCGATAAGATTGCTTCTATATTTCAATTTGTAAAAACTAAAATAAAATGGAATGGAAGATATGGTAAATACACCCAAAAAGGGGTAAAAAAAGCATATAAAGAAAATACAGGTAATGTGGCAGATATCAATTTAATGTTAACTTCTATGTTACGTTCTGCAGGTTTAAATGCAAACCCTGTGTTAGTAAGTTCTAGAGATAATGGTATTCCACTTTTCCCTACTCTAGATGGTTTTAATTATGTAGTTTCTGCAGTAACTTTTACAGATGGTACATACTTGTTATTAGATGCTACAGAACTTTACAGTTTACCAAATATATTACCAGTAAGAGCTTTAAACTGGAATGGTAGAATGGTTAAAAGTGATGGTTCTTCTAATTGGTTAAAACTTAGCTCATCTAAACCAGCAAATACAGAAAATATTGTAATTTTATCTATTACAGACGATTTAATGGTAGAAGGTATGATAAGAACTAAGTTCGAAAATATTAGTGCGTTAAACTTTAGATCTAGCTATAATCATATTAAAGAAGAAAATTTAAGAACCAAATACGAAGAAAACAATAATTTAGAAGTAGACGATTTTAAATTAGATAACAAACTAGATTTAAGCAAACCTGTTTTAAGAACAGTTAAGTTTGTTAGCGAAGATTTAATAGAAGAAATTGGTAATAAAATCTACATAGAACCGTCTGTATTTTTAACAAAACGTATAAATCCTTTTAAATTAGAAGAACGCAAATTTCCAATAGATTTTTATACAGCTTGGAAAGAGTTAAATAGAGTGTCTATTAAGATTCCTGAAGGTTATACTGTAGAAAAAATTCCAGAACCAATTGCTATGGTTTTACCAAATAATTTAGGCGTATTTAAATACAAAATATCTAAAGTGGGTAATAGCTTAAAAACATATTCTGTTATAGAATTTAATAAATCGATAATTCCCGCTCAATACTATGTATCTTTAAAAGATTTCTATGGTAAAATGGTACAAAAACTGACAGAAAAAGTAGTATTAGTAAAAATATAACATAAATTAAGAAACTTATTTTTACTTAATAAGCACTTAAAACAAGAAATTTTATAATCTTTGTAGTATCATCCATTTGATTTTATTTCTAATCATCAAGATTTTATTACATTATGAAAATACTAGTTCAATTAGCAAGAATCATAGTAGGTGCCTTATTTATTTTTTCAGGTGCTGTAAAATTGGTAGATCCAATTGGTTCTCAATATAAATTCGAAGAATATTTTTCTGAAGGCGTTTTAAATTTAGAATTTTTAATTCCTTATGCTTTAACATTTTCTATTATTCTAATTATAGCAGAAATTGTTTTAGGAGTTGCTTTGTTAGTGGGCTGGAAACCGAAATTTACAGTAATAAGTTTAAAAATAATTATACTAATATTTCTGTTTTTAACTTGGTATTCTGCTTATTATGATAAAGTTACAGACTGTGGTTGTTTTGGTGATGCTATTAAACTAAAACCTTGGGAAACATTTTATAAAGACGTTGCTTTAACAATTTTAATTTTCTTTATTGGCTTTAAGATTAAGTACATAAAACCGATTGCAAAAAGGTATATTCCTTTTCAAATTGTTTTTGTTTCGCTAATTATTTCATCATTTATAACTTATTACGTTTTAGCACATTTACCAATTATCGACTTTAGAGCGTATGCAATTGGTAAAAACTTACCAGAAGGAATGGAGTATAAAGACGATGGAGAAATACCTCCTGTGCACGATTTTATGTTAGAAAATGCACAAAACGATTTAGCACCTCAAATTCTAAAAATGGACAAGGTAATGCTAATTATTATGTCTAGTTTCGAAAAATCGGATTATGATGCTTTTCCAGAAATAAAAAAGATTTCTGAAGAAGCCATGCAAAAAGGCTACAAAGTTTATGGTGCTTCTGCTTCTTTTTCTGATATTATTGAGTTAACTGTTAAGAAATACAATTTATCTTTCGAGGTTTTATTCTGTGATGAAACCACTCTAAAAACAATGATAAGAGCAAATCCTGGTATAATGATTTTGAAAAATGGAACAGTTACCGAAAAGAAAAACTGGACAGATATTGACGATATAGAACTATAATGAAAAGTTTACTATTTGTTTTTATTGGTGGTGGTTTTGGTAGTGTTTTACGCTTTTTAATTGGTAAATGGCTCAATAATTCAGAAAACGGAATTCCATATGGCACATTTGCAGCCAATATTTTAGGAAGTTTTTTAATTGGGTTTATTTTAGGTTATGCTGCAAAAAGTGATGTGCTTAACCAAAATCATACATTATTATTGGCTACTGGTTTTTGTGGTGGTTTTACCACTTTTTCTACTTTTGCGTATGAAAACCATATCTTTCTAAAATCAGGAGATTTTACTTCTTTTGCCTTCTATACAATTGCAAGTTTTGTGGTTGGCTTTTTGGCTGTTTTTGCAGGAATGTATTTGGTGAAATTTATATAAATGTCAGTCGTGTGAATTTATCAAGAATAAATAAATTTGTATCGAGAACAATTAAAATCCTAATAAATGAACGAATTCGTATCTTATCAACCAAAAGAAAATTACGCAATAATTACCATTAATAATGGAAAAGCAAATGCCATTTCTCACGAAGTTATTGAAGGTTTAAATACAAGTTTAGATAAAGCAGAACAAGAAGATAAAATTGTAATTCTTACAGGTTCACAAGGAATTTTTTCTGGAGGATTCGATTTAAAAGTGATGACCAAATCACCTGAATCTGCTTTGGAATTGGTTACAAAAGGTTCGCAATTATCATTAAAAATGTTGTCTTTTCCAAAACCAATTATTGTAGCTTGTAATGGGCATGCAATTGCTAAAGGTGCTTTTTTATTATTATCTGCAGATTATAGAATTGGGGTTGAAGGCGATTTTAAAATCGGTTTAAACGAAGTTATGATTGGTATGACAATGCACAATGCTGGTATTGCTATTGCAAAATCACGTTTGTCAGAAGTATATTTAAACAGAGCTGTAAATAATTCAGAAATATTTAATTCAAAGGATGCTGTAAAAGCAGGGTTTTTAGATGTAATTGTTCCAGAAGAAGCATTGTTGCTAACTGCAACTAAGGTAGCAAATATGTTTTCTAAATTAAACAGAAAAGCACACGCAGCTACAAAATTAAAAGTTAGAAAATCGCATTTAGAAGCGTTAACAAATGCAATCGAGTTAGACGCAAAAGGAAGTATTTCTATAGATGCCTAATCTAATTTATAAATTGATTATTTTCGCAGGCGATTACACAGTTAAAAAATTAAACAAAAAATAAATGAAAGCATATATTTTTCCAGGTCAAGGAGCTCAATTCACAGGAATGGGATTAGATTTATACGAAAAATCACCTTTAGCACAAGAATATTTTGAAAAAGCAAACGATATTTTAGGGTTTTCTATTACTGATATTATGTTCGAAGGTACAGCTGAACAGTTAAAAGAAACCAAAGTTACACAACCTGCAATATTTTTACATTCTGTAATTTTAGCAAAAGTTTTGGGTGATTCTTTTCAACCAGAAATGGTTGCAGGTCATTCTTTAGGAGAATTATCAGCTTTAGTTGCAAACGGAGTTTTGTCTTTCGAAGACGGATTAAAATTAGTTTCTAAACGTGCTTTGGCAATGCAAAAAGCATGTGAAATTGCACCAAGTACAATGGCAGCAGTTTTAGGTTTGGCAGATGAGGTTGTAGAAGAAACTTGTGCAGAAATTGATGGAGTAGTGGTAGCAGCAAATTACAATTGCCCAGGACAATTAGTAATTTCTGGAGAAATTGAAGCTGTAGAAAAAGCCTGTGAAGTGTTAACAGAAAAAGGAGCAAGAAGAGCGTTGTTGTTGCCTGTTGGAGGTGCATTTCACTCACCAATGATGGAGCCAGCAAGAGAAGAATTAGCGGCAGCAATAGAAGCAACCCAATTTAGCGAACCAACTTGTGCAGTGTATCAAAATGTGGTTGCAAAAGCGGTTACAAATCCTACAGAAATTAAAGAAAATTTGATAGCACAATTAACAGCTCCTGTAAAATGGACACAATGTGTGCAAGCAATGATTGCTGATGGTGGTACAGAATTTATTGAAGTTGGGCCTGGTAAAGTTTTACAGGGTTTAATGCGTAAAATTGATAGATCTGTGGCTGCATCTGGCGCAAGTTTAGCAGAATAAATTGTAATAATAGATATAAAAAAACGAACTTAAAAAAGTTCGTTTTTTTTGCTTTATATATTTTAGAATGCCTTTAAAATACAGTTAAAAATGGAGTTTCATGCCTTCGTGCGTAGCTTTAAAACCTAAATTTTCATAAAATTTTATAGCTCTTGGTCTTTCTTTGTTAGAAGTTAATTGAACCATATGAGCTTTTTTTTCTTTAGCTCTGTTTATAGCCCATTCAAACATTTTTTTTCCAATACCAAGTCCTCTTTGATCTGCTCTAATAAATACATTTTCTATTTGGGCTCTTATACCACCACAATAAGAAATGTATTGTAGGTAAGATATCTGCAACGTACCAATAATTTCTAATTTTTCATTTTCTAAAACAATCAATTTTTGGTTTTTATCTGCTTCTATATTTTTAAATGCGTTCATATATGAGTTGGGTAAAGGAGTATTAAAATTTTCTCTTTCTCTACCTAACACATCATCAGCCATCATTTTTACAATGGCAGTAAGGTCTTTTTCTGTAGCTTTTCTATAGTTCATTCTTAGGTTCTTTGTTAAAAGTAAAAGTCCTAATTTTTTACTTAAAATTAGGACTTTTTAAAATCGGTATTGTTAAAGTTTTAGTTCTTTATTTTTTGTTGCCTTTTGTTTAATAAAACAGGTTCTCCATAACCCAATTCTTTCATTCTTTCTAATTGAGTTTCTGCATCACCAACAACTAACCAAATCATTTTATTAGGATTTACATATTTATTTGCCAAAGTTTTAATTTGCTCTTTGGTCATATTATTAACAGTGTTTTCTCTGTCTTTTACATAATCTGCACTCCAACCATAATCACTAATATTAGATAGCATATTTAATTTTGCTCTAGAAGTTTCAAAAGCTCTTGCGTTACTTTTTATAAGAAAACTTTTTGTGGTTTCTAAATCTTTATCAGAAAAAGTGGTCGGATATTCTTCTAAAATTTTCTTAACCAATTGTGCAGATTCTAAAGTTACATTACTTCTTACGCCACTAGAAATCGTAAAAGCACCTTTAGCTTTTGTACCAGAAAAACCTGATCGAATTCCGTAAGTATAGCCTTTGCCTTCTCTTAACTCTTGCGTTAAACGAGAAGCAAAACCACCACCACCAAGAATATAATTCATAACAGAAGCTGCATAAAAATCTTTATCTGTTGCAGCTAATGCTGGAGCTCCAAACTGTAAAACAGATTGTTTTGCATTTGGGATATCGTAAAAATAAACTGTTGGTTTGGTTGGTGCTTCTGGTGTTTTGTATTCAGGTATTACAACTTCTTTGGCTTTCCAATTGGTGTTTAATGTTGTTAAAGAAGCTACTACTTTTTCTTTGGTGATGTCGCCTACAACCAACATTTTTGCTACTGATGGAGAAATATAATTGTTGTAATAAGCCTTTAAATCTTCTATTGTAATTTGTTCTACGGATGCCAAACTGCCTAAAATATTTTTAGAACGGATGTTGTTTTTTCCGTAAATCAACTCATTATAAGCGTTTCTTGCCACAGAATTTGGGCTCGCTTCTTGCTGACGTAATCTTGCTATGGTAGCTTTCTTTAATAAATCGAATTCTTTTTCATCAAACCTTGGTTCTAATAAAATTTCTTCTGCCAAAGCTAAGGTTTTATCATAGTTTTTAGCTAAAGTTGTTCCGCTTAATGTAATGTTTTCAACATCAGAATACACGTAAATTGATGCTCCTAATTCTTGAATTGCTTCTTCTAATTCTTTTACAGTTTTTTGCTTTGTACCTTTGTTTAATATATCAGCAGTTAAATTAGCAACTCCTAATTTATCCATAGATTCTAATAATTGGCCACCATCAATAGTAATATTAAAACGAACCAAAGGCACTTCGTCATTTTCAATTCCAAATACTTTTAAACCATTGTCTAAACTGCTTTCATAAACTTTTGGTACAGCCAAAGACGGAGTTTCTCCATAAGGAGGCTCAATGCTTCTATCAAAAGTAGAAGGTGTTTTCTCATACCTTGCAGCAATTTTTGGGTCGAATTTTTCTTCTGCACCAATTACAATTTGCTCTTCAACAACATCAGCCAAAACCGCTCCTTCTAAAGCAAGTTTAGCTGAGTTTTTGGGCACAAAACTTGTAGCTACATAATTTTTGTTTTTAATATATTGGTTGTAAACTCGCATTACATCTTCTGTGGTAACTGCCAATGTGTTTTTAATATCTTCGGTTACAAATCCCGGATTTCCTGTATAAGTGTTGTAAGATGCTAAACGAGTTCCTTTACCTAAAACACTAGATAAACTTGAGTAAAAACGAGTTTCTTGTCCTGCTTTTATTCTGTTTAAATCCTTTTCAGAAATTCCTTCTGCCTCAAATTTTGCAAAGGCTTTTTCAATTCCTGCTTTTACATCATCTAGTTTTACATTGTTAAAAGCTCTAATTATCAAATGAGTTTCTCCTGCCAATTCAGAAGCATAATTATACATTGTGGTATTTGATGTTAGTTTTAAATCATCAACCAAAACCTGATTTAATGGTGCAGATTTTCCATCAGATAAATACTGAGTTAAAACTTCTAAAGCATAAGAATCTGCATGAAACTGTTCTACACTTGGCCAAGCCATGGTTAATTGCGGTACTCTTGCAAAATTATCTTCGTAATACAAAGACTTTATTTTTGCTACTTTTCCTGGTCTTTTTTCAATTGTAGGAATTTCTTCTGTTCCTCTCGGAATTTCATCAAAATATTTATGCACCCATTTTGTAGCTTGCTCAATATCTATATCGCCAGATAACACTAAAGTTGCATTGTTTGGTACGTACCATTTTTTAAAAAATGTTTTTACATCGTCTAAAGTTGCATTTTGTAAATCTTCTAAAGAGCCTATAACTTGCCAGTTGTAAGGATGATCTTTTGGATATAAATTTTTACCAATTACATATCTATTATGCCCATAAGGTCTATTATCTACACCCTGTCTTTTTTCATTTTTTACTACTTGTTTTTCTTTGGCTAAAACAGGTTCTGTAACTGTGTTTATAAACCAACCTAATTTATCGGCTTCTGCCCAAATCATTTTTTCTAAACCATCTTTTGGTACCGTTTGTAGGTAATTGGTTCTGTCTCTAGAAGTAGAACCATTTGCACCAGAACCTCCAATTCTTGCACTCATTTTGTCCAATCCTCCTTTGCCTAAATTTTCGGATTCTAAGAATAATAAATGCTCAAATAAGTGAGCAAAGCCAGTTCTGCCTTCAATTTCTCTGGCAGAACCCACATGTACCATTAATTCTACTGCAACAACAGGATCAGATTTATCCACATGAAAAACCACTTCTAAACCATTATCGAGCTCAATTTTTTTGTAGTTGATACTCAGTTCTGGAGTTTTTTCTTCGGATGATTTTTTGCAACTATAAAAAAGAGTTGCCACTAAAAGTGTAAGTACTATTTTTTTCATTTGATTTGAATTTACGGGTTTAAAAGTAATCAAATAATAGATTGAAAATGGATTCTCTTTTGTTAAATAAAATTTTTATAAAATAGTTTTCTTGGTAAATATTAGTTTATCAACTTATTACGAGTTGAATGGAATTCTTTAACACTCAGTAATTAGAATTGGCACAACAATTGGTTTAGAGCAGTAAATAAAAATTAATAAATTATGATTAAAAAACTATGTATTGCTTTAGTATCGTTTGCTTTTTTAGGTACAATAAAAGCGCAAGAAGTAAAGTTTGGTGTTAAAACAGGAATGAATATTTCTTCGATTAATGGAAACAATGTTAATAATTTAGATTCTAGAACAGGTTTTGTTATTGGGGCAACTGCAGAAATTCCGTTAACAGAAAAATTTTCTTTGCAGCCAGAATTGTTATACTCAGCACAAGGAGCGCAATTAAGAGACAGTTTTAAATACGATTTAAATTATATGGCATTGCCAGTTATGGCAAAATATTATATTGCAGAAGGTTTTTCTGTAGAAGCAGGTCCACAATTTTCTTTTTTAATAAAAGATCAAATTGTACCTGTAAATCAATATGGTGCTGAAACTCAAAATACAGATGCAGCTAATTTTGATTTGGCAGCCAACTTAGGTTTTGGCTATCAGTTTAAAAATGGAATCTTTTTTCAAACAAGATATAATCTTGGATTGGTAGCTATTAGCGAAAATCCGGATATTAAAAACGGAGCTTTTCAAATGGCTTTAGGGTTTCAGTTTTAAATAAATTGGTACTAAAAAGAAAGCCTCTTTGTTATAAATAAAGAGGCTTTCTTTTTTAGGTTTTACTCATTTTTTGGATTTTTATAAAATCAATAGAAGCAAGTTGTATTTTACTTTAAACTTCTTAAGAATAAACGTAAATTTGCAGCCATTAAATTGAAAGATGATGCAATACAATCACCAAGAAATAGAAAAGAATTGGCAAAAATATTGGGCAGAAAACCAAACGTTTAAAGCCAGTAATGAAAGTGAAAAACCTAAATATTATGTGTTAGATATGTTTCCTTATCCTTCAGGCGCAGGTTTACATGTTGGGCATCCTTTAGGGTATATTGCAAGTGATATTTATGCACGTTACAAACGTCATAAAGGGTTTAATGTGTTGCATCCACAAGGGTATGATTCTTTTGGTTTGCCTGCAGAACAATATGCCATTCAAACTGGTCAGCATCCTGCAAAAACCACAGAAGAGAACATAAAAACGTATAGAAGACAATTAGATCAAATTGGTTTTTCTTTTGATTGGAGCAGAGAAGTACGTACTTCAAATCCTGAATATTATAAATGGACACAATGGATTTTTATTCAATTATTCAATTCTTGGTACAATAAAGATTCAGACAAAGCAGAAGACATTTCAACCTTAATTTCAATTTTTGAAAAAGAAGGAAATGCCACAGTAAATGCAGTTTGCGATGAAGATATCATTTCTTTTTCAGCAGAAGATTGGAGCGCTTTTTCATCAACCAAAAAAGAAGAAATTTTATTACAATATCGTTTAACTTTTTTGTCGGATACAGAAGTAAATTGGTGTCCTGCTCTAGGAACTGTTTTAGCCAATGACGAAATTGTAAACGGAGTTTCAGAACGTGGAGGACATCCTGTAGTCAGAAAAAAAATGACACAATGGTCTATGCGAATTTCTGCATACGCACAACGTTTGTTAGATGGTTTAAACACCATTGATTGGCCACAACCTTTAAAAGATTCGCAAACCAATTGGATTGGTAGAAGCCAAGGAGCCATGGTTTCTTTCCAAGTAGATGAACCAACAACCAACAACGAACAACCAAAAACTATAGAAGTTTTTACAACACGTCCTGACACCATTTTCGGAGTTTCATTTATGACACTTGCTCCAGAACATGAGCTTGTTTCAAAAATTACAACTGATGCTCAAAAAGCAGAAGTAGAAGCATATATAGAAGCTACTGCAAAACGTTCTGAAAGAGATAGAATGGCTGATGTAAAAACCATTTCTGGTGCCTTTACAGGTGCGTATGCAATTCATCCTTTTTCGGGTGAAAAGGTTCAAATTTGGATAGGAGATTACGTCTTAGCTTCTTATGGAACAGGAGCTGTAATGGCTGTGCCTTGTGGAGATCAACGTGATTATGATTTTGCAAAACATTTTAATATTCCTATTCCTAATATTTTTGAAAATGTAGATATTTCTGAGGCTGCACATGCAGATAAAGAAGGAACTGTAATTGCAAATTCAGACTTTTTATCAGGATTAAAATATAAGAAAGCTTTAAAGCTAGCCATTTACGAAATGGAAAAACGTGGCTTTGGTTATGGGAAAATAAATTACAGATTAAGAGATGCTGTGTTTAGCAGACAACGTTATTGGGGTGAGCCATTTCCTGTGTATTACAAAGACGGAATGCCGCAAATGATTGATGCAAAACATTTGCCAATTGTATTGCCAGAAGTGGAAAAATATTTACCTACTGAAGATGGAAAACCACCTTTAGGAAATGCAGAAGTTTGGGCTTGGGATGCAGAAACAAATGAAGTTGTTGCTAATGATTTGATTGATAATAAAACTGTTTTTCCTCTTGAGCTAAACACAATGCCTGGTTGGGCTGGTTCTTCTTGGTATTTTAACAGATATATGGATGCTACAAATTCAGAGGAATTTGCTAGCAAAGAAGCATTAGACTATTGGAAAGAAGTAGATTTATATATAGGTGGTTCAGAGCACGCAACAGGACATTTATTATACGCACGTTTTTGGCAAAAGTTTTTGTTCGATAAAGGAATTGTGCCTGTAGATGAGTTTGCTAAAAAACTAATTAACCAAGGTATGATTTTGGGGACGAGTGCTTTTGTGAAAAGAATCGCTTGGTCAATTGCAGGTGAGGAAGACTTCGATCAAAAGAAATTACCCAATGTATTTGTGTCAGAAGATATTTGTAATAAAATTTCAAATAAAGATGAAACAACTGTTAATAATGTAAAAAATAAATTACAATTTTTAATAGACAGTTTAGAATTAGGGAATCTAAAAGTTAAAAATTTTGATGATATAACAAATCAAAATTTCACATCTATTCATTCTGATGTATCATTCGTAAATTCATCAGACGAATTAGATATTGAAGCTTTCAAAAATTGGAGAGCAGAATTTAAAGATGCAGAATTTATAACAGAAGAAGATGGCACTTTTAAAGTTTCTAGAGAAGTAGAAAAAATGTCAAAATCCAAATACAATGTTGTAAATCCTGATGATATTGTTGCAGAATATGGAGCAGATGCTTTGCGTTTATTCGAAATGTTTTTAGGGCCTTTAGAACAAACCAAACCTTGGAAAACGTCCGGAATTTCGGGTGTTTCATCATTCTTAAAAAAACTTTGGAAATTGTATTTTAATGGAGATCAATTTGAGGTTTCAGAAGAAAATGCAACCAAAGATGAGCTAAAAACCTTACATAAAACCATCAAAAAAGTAGAAGAAGATATCGAAAATTTCTCTTTCAACACATCTGTTTCTACATTTATGATTGCTGTAAATGAGTTAACAGCTCAAAAATGCAATAAGCGCGAAATTTTAGAACCATTGTTGGTTTTATTATCACCTTATGCACCACATATTACAGAAGAATTATGGAGGTTATTAGGGCATACAGAAAGTATATCAACTGTGCCTTTTCCAGTTTTTGAACCAAAACATTTGGTAGAAAGTGCAAAAAACTACCCAATTTCTTTTAATGGTAAAATGCGTTTTACTTTAGAACTTCCTTTAGATTTATCTAAAGAAGAAATAGAAAAAACGGTAATGGATCACGAGAAAACACAAGCACAATTACAAGGTAGAACACCTAAAAAAATAATTGTTGTACCTGGTAAAATTGTAAATATTGTAGGTTAGTTGTAAGGGCTTACAGTTGTGAAAAATGATTTAGTTTAGCATTTAAATAACAAAAAGTGATAGATATTTTTGAGATTATTGGTTTAATAGCGGCATTTATTACAACGGCTTCCTTTTTACCTCAAGTTTATAAAACATATAAAACAAAGGATACTTCTGGGCTTTCTTTAACGATGTATATTACTTTTTTTGTAGGAGTTGTTTTGTGGCTAATTTATGGAATTCATATAAAAAGTTTACCAATGATTTTAGCAAATGCCATCACATCTTTATCAACACTTTATTTGGTGATTTTAATTTTAAAACACAAGAAATAAAATTTTTTAAAAAGTCATTATATTCGTTTATAATGGCTTTTTTATTTTAATATGAAAAGAAGAGTTCATAGGTTTACAAGAAAAACACATCGTTATTTAGGACTGTTTATTGGCATACAATTTCTTTTTTGGACAATTGGAGGTTTGTATTTCAGTTGGAATGATATGGATGATGTGCATGGAGAAACGTTATTAGATAAAACCGAGCATACTTTTAGTTTTACTTACAACGAACCTGTTAGAAAACTTTTGCAGTTTTTAGAAGAAACAGATGCTAAGCCCATTAAAAATATTGAGCCCATTATTGTAAATAAAGACAGTTTATTACGTGTAACAAGAAGTAATGATGTTGTCTTTTTAAATGTAAATAAGGACAAATACAAAGTTAGAAGTGCATTAACTAAAGAAGAAAGTATTGCCTTTGTAAAGAGCAGATTGTACAATTCTTTGTCTGTAAAAGAGACAAAATTTTTAACAGAAAAAGAGATTACAAAAACGCATGAATATAGAGGGAATCCTTTGCCTGTATTTGCAATTACCATAGAACACCAAACAAATACAACAGTTTATGTGCATCCAAAAACAGCAAGAATTACCAAAGTAAGAAATGATAATTGGCGTAAATTCGATTTTTTATGGATGCTCCATGTTATGGATTTCGAAACCAGAGATCATATAACCAATTGGGTGTTAAGAGCTTTTTCAGTTTTAGGTTTGTTAACCATTTTATCTGGTTTTTATTTATTTTTTATAAGCTCGCCAACACTTAAACAATGGCGAAAAAAAATTAAAAGTTAACTTTTATTACAAAGATTGATTTTTAATCTATAAAAAGTTACTTTTGGTAAAACTTATTTAAATTCTATGATTACTACTAGGCAAAATGGAAGTTTATATACCAATATTCAAAATAAAATTGCTACCATAGAATTTGGTCATCCTGCAAGTAATTCTTTTCCAAGTGAATTGTTAGAGAGGTTAACCAAAGAATTAAAAAAACTTGCTATAAATAATGATGTTGCTGTCATTATTTTAAAATCTGAAGGTGAAAAAGCCTTTTGTGCAGGAGCTTCATTTACAGAATTAGTTAACATTTCTAATCTTGAAGATGGTAAAAAGTTTTTTGCAGGTTTTGCCAATGTAATTAATGCCATGCGAACTTGTGGTAAGTTAACCATTGGTCGTATTCAAGGTAAAGTTGTAGGTGGTGGAGTAGGTTTAGCATCCGCTTGCGATTACGTTTTAGCAACAGAAGCAGCGTCAATAAAATTATCAGAATTAACCATTGGTATTGGCCCTTTTGTAATAGAGCCTGCTGTAACTAGAAAAATAGGGTTAGCAGCCACATCAGAATTAACTTTAGATGCCACAAGTTGGAAAAACGCTTATTGGGCAAAAGAGAAAGGTTTATATGCAAAGGTGTTCGAAAATATAAAAGAGTTAGATGATGAGGTTGATTTTCTGGCACAAAAATTAGCAAGTTATAACCCATCAGCTTTAGCTGAAATGAAAAAAGTATTGTGGCAAAATACCAATCACTGGGATGAGCTTTTATTAGAAAGAGCAAAAATTTCTGGAGAATTAGTTTTATCGGAATTCACAAAAAATGCATTGGCTAAATTTTCAAAAAAATAGCAAATGAAAATTGTATCTACAAACATAGCTGAGCGCAAAGAAATTACGTACAAAAACAAAAAAGTAATTACAGGTATTTATAAATTTCCTGTAGATGTTCCTATTTTTTTAGGTACTGAAGAGGTTAAGGGCGATGAAATTTCTGATAGAAAACATCATGGAGGTTTACAACAAGCAGTGTATGCATACTCTTTAAAACACTATGACTTTTGGAAACCTAAATATGCAGATTTACAATGGAATCTTGGTATGTTTGGCGAAAACTTAACCCTAGATGATTTAGATGAAACTAAAATTAAAACTGGCGATACTTTTAACGTAGGTGAAACAATTTTAGAGGCTACTGTAGAAAGAAACCCGTGTTATAAATTAGGTGTGCGTTTTAATGATATGAAAATTGTAAAACAATTTTGGAATACAACTTTTTGTGGTGTATATTTCAAAGTTGTAAAAACAGGGTTTGTAAAAGTTGGAGATACTTTTCAATTGATTAAAAGCAGTCCAGAAAACCCAACCATTGCAGATTTATTTATGAAAAAGAAAAAAGAAAAAGGTATTAAATGAAAATTAGAAAACGATATATTTTACTCATTTTACTGGCTTTCTTACCTTTTTATACATTATTTCATCCAGATGATTATTGTTTTGGAGATGTAGATTTGGTAATTATAGGTGGGTTTACCATTATTTTTATCATTACTTTTTTAGCAATATTTTTTTATAACCTATACAAAATAACAATAAAGAAAGAGTTATTTAATTTTAGGCCACTAATTATCGCAGCCGTTTTTGCAGTATTCTTAAATAGAGCTTTAGAATATCATGACAAAGCCATTTTTAAAGACAAGTTTCAAGTTTTTAATAGTATATCTAAAGAAAAAGCTTCATTAGAAATTGTTTTATATAATGATGAAACTTTCGAGTTAAAAACAATATACCCAACCTCATTTTGTATAGAAAAAGGAACTTATGAATACAAACAGGATTCACTATTTCTAAACAAGTTTAATCAAATTGATGGTAACATTATTTTTGGTGATGTTTACGTTTTTGATACTATTAAACAGAGATTAAATCCTATTTACACAGGTTTACCCAACTTTACTTTAAAGAGGTAATTTTAAGCTTTAGATTTTACTTATAAAAAAAATAAAAAAAAATATTATTTTTTAAAAAAGAATATAAATTAATTTTTATATTTGCGCGTGGTTTTTTAAAACCACACTTTTTCTTTTTCATAGCAATTTTCCCACTCAATCTTGAGTGGGTTTTTTTATGTCTTTGATTTACAAAAGCTTTTAAAAAATCATTGTAAATTCATAATTATCAAATATCTTTGCAAACGATTATTTGTAATATGAACTCAACAGCAATTTCAGAGACAACAACATCAATGCATGCACTTTTAACCGATTTAAAGCAGCTTATAAAAGTTGGTCTGTCTTTTAGTGTGGTTTTTTCATCTGTTGCAGGATATTTGTTAGCTGTAGATGTTATTAACTATACAACCTTAATTTTACTAGCAATTGGTGGTTTCTTTATGGTAGGTGCATCCAATACATTCAACCAAATTATCGAAAAAGACACAGATGCAATTATGCAACGTACCAAAAACAGACCTTTACCAACAGGTAGAATGTCTGTAAATTTTGCGTTAAGCATTGCCATTTTACTTACAATTTTAGGTTTGTCTATATTATATAGCATCAATCCAAAAACAGCGTTGTTTGGTGCAATTTCTATATTTATTTATACATCTGTGTATACACCATTAAAATCTGTAACTCCGTTAACGGTTTTTGTAGGCGCAATTCCTGGAGCCATTCCGTTTATGTTAGGTTGGGTTGCAGCTACAAATGAATTTGGTATAGAAGCAGGTTTTTTATTTATGATTCAATTTTTTTGGCAATTTCCTCACTTTTGGTCTATTGGATGGTTACAATTCGAAGAGTACAAAAAGGCAGGTTTTAATATGTTGCCAATGAATACAAAAGATAAAGGTGCTGTAAAGCAAATTATCTTTTATACAGCAATAATGATTTTAGTATCTATAGCACCAGTTTTAAAAGTATCTGGTAGTTTTTATATTTATCCAGCATCTGCAATTATAGTAGCTTTATTAGGTTGCTTAATGCTCTATTATGGAATAAAGCTGCACAAATCAGAACAAAATACAGATGCTAGAAAATTAATGCTTGCCAGTGTTTTATACATTACATTGGTACAAGTTGTTTATGTAGTTGATAAATTTTTACATTAAGAATGATAGGAGAACAAGCTTTAAAGCAAGAATACGTAGTAGCAAAAAAGAAATCAGCTAAACCTATGTTATGGGTTTCTATGATTAGTATGGTGATGTTTTTTGCAGGATTAACAAGTGCATATGTAATTAGTATGAAACGTGATGATTGGGTTTCTTTCGATTTGCCACAGGCGTTTTATGTAAGTACATTTTTAATTGTGGCAAGTAGTATTACCTTGTTTTTATCGCAAAGATTTTTAAAACAAAGCAAAAGACAATTGTCTTTAATAATGGTTGTTGCAACCTTAATTTTAGGTCTTGGTTTTATTTGGCAACAATATGTTGGCTTTAATCAACTAAAAAGTATTGGATTATTTTTTACAGGACCAGAAAGTACTGTATCAACATCATTTATAATTGGTATCACATTTATGCACGTTTTACACTTGATTGCAGGGGTAATTGTGCTTTTTGTTGTTATTTATAATCATTTTAAATACAAATACAAAACAGACGATATGCTTGGTTTTGAACTAGGTGCAATTTTCTGGCATTTTGTAGATATACTATGGATTTATCTATTTTTCTTTTTCTCTTTTATTAAGTGATGAAAAATAGCTATTTTTGGCAAAACGTTTAAGATTTTAATTAAATACTATTTATGGAAGCAAATATTGCTATACCTTCAGACGGAAAAAACACTTGGAGTGGTGGTGGAGTAAGACCATTTGGTGCAAGTTATGGTAAAATGATGATGTGGTTTTTTATCGTTTCTGATGCATTAACCTTTTCAGGATTTTTAGCGGCTTATGGTTTAACTCGTTTTAAATTTATTGACTCTTGGCCAATTGCGGATGAAGTTTTTACACACATCCCATTTATTCACGGAGAATTCCCAATGTATTATGTCGCTTTTATGACATTTGTACTAATTTTCTCTTCAGTAACTATGGTTTTGGCAGTAGATGCTGGTCATAAAATGCAAAAAAATAAAGTAGCTTGGTATATGTTTGCTACCATTATTGGAGGTTTAATATTTGTAGGTTCTCAAGCTTGGGAATGGAATACCTTTATTAAAGGTTCTTATGGAGCTGTAAAAACTACAGATGGTAAAGTTTTACAATTTGTAAAAGACGGCCATCAAATAGCATTATCAGACTTTGTAGTTGGTGATAGAATGGATCATAGAGAATCTAACACTAAAAAGAACGGATTATGGTTTCAGAGTGGAGAGCAAGTTTCTGAATATTCTGTTGCGCAAATTTTAGCTTCTTATAAAGCAGATCCTTCTGTACAAATTAGAAGCGAAAGAATTGATTTTGATAAAAAACAAAAGATAATTCTATCTAGAGAAAAAGGTTTGGCAGAATTATCTAAAGGTAAAATGGTATTAGAAGGAGCTAACTTAAAAGCCAATGAATATGGAAATACAATCTTTGCAGATTTCTTTTTCTTTATTACAGGTTTCCACGGTTTTCACGTATTTTCTGGTATTGTTTTAAATATCATAATTTTCTTTAATGTTATTCTTGGTACTTATGAAAAAAGAGGACATTACGAAATGGTAGAAAAAGTAGGTTTATATTGGCACTTTGTAGATTTAGTTTGGGTATTTGTATTCACATTCTTCTACTTAGTTTAATAAAAAAATAGCATTAAAATGGCACACGCACACGACGAATCTAATGTAAAAAGAATATGGATGGTATTTGGTTTACTATCTGTAGTTACTATTGTAGAGGTAGGTTTAGGTATTGTAAAACCAGATTTTTTACACTTAACTAGCTTTTTAGGTACAAGCCCTTTAAACTGGATATTTATTATTTTAACTTTGTTTAAAGCTTACTATATTACCTGGACTTTTATGCACATGGAAGGTGAAAAAAAATGGTTTAGACGTTCTGTAGTTTGGACGGCAGTTTTCTTAATCTGTTACTTAGTAACATTACTCTTAATAGAAGGAGATTACTTATACGAAACATTAGGGCCACTTGTAAAATGGTAATTAAAATATAAAGGTGGTTTTAACCACCTTTTTTTATGCTTACAAAAGTTGTTCATTTTTACCATAATTTCTGATATATGAAGTTTTTTACAAAAAAAAGAGTTGTATTATTTTTATTATTTATTTTTCCTCTAATTTGTTTTTTAATACTATCTACAGGAGAAAATAATTTTAAAAAATTACCTGTACTTACAGAAAATATAATTGATGTTTCTGAAATAGATGCTTCAAAATCAGTACAATTAAAAGATAACGTTACTATTATTTGTTTTTTGGGTGATGATCTTAATACGATAAAATCTGGCCTTTTTAATTTAAACGAAAAAGTTTACAAAAAGTTTACAGATTATAAAAAATTTCAGATTATTGGTATTTATCCTAAAGGAAAAGAAGAAGAAGTACAAAAGTTAAAAAAGGATATTGGCGCTTTTACAGATATGCAAAAATGGAGGTTTATTGCAAGTACTAAAGCAGAAATAGAAGCGTTTTATTCTAGTTTTGAATACAATGAACCTTTGGTAAATTTATCTTCTAGTAAGGCATTTTTAATAGATAAAGATGTAAATTTAAGAGGAAGATTAAATGATGAAGATGAAGTAGGAGGTAAGCTTTATGGATATAATATGAATTCTGTGGCTGTATTAAATGGTAAGTTAAAAGACGATGTTAATGTTTTGTATTACGAATATTATGCAGCCTTTAAAGAAAAAAATAAGAATAAAGCAGATAGAAAAGAAGTAGGGTTATGAAAAAAAAATATTCTTATGTAGGTGTCGCATTTATTGTATTATTATTTGGTATTTATACAGTACCAAAAGTTGTAGATCGTTTTAAAGATGCTGATTTAGTTAAGTTTGAAAAAGTACCTGAATTTGAATTTACAAACCAAGAAGGTAATACAATTACTAATGAAACTTATAAAGGTAAAGTGTATGTGGTAGAATTTTTCTTTTCTACTTGTCCTACAATATGTCCTTTAATGAATCAAAAAATGTTAACCTTACAAGATGCATTTTTTGGAAATCCAGAATTTGGAATTGCTTCAATTTCTATTACACCAGAAATAGATTCACCAGAAATATTAAAAGCTTATGCAAAAAACAATGGTATTACCCATAAAAATTGGCATTTGTTAACAGGTAAATCAGAAGATGTGGTTTATGCGTTATCTAACAAAGGTTTTAAATTGTATGCAGGTAAAGGAGATGCTGCACATGCAGGTTTTGAGCATTCTGGATTATTTGCTTTGGTAGATAAAGATGGATATATACGTTCTAGAAAAGACGAATTTGGAAATCCTATTATGTATTATAGAGCTTTAGAAGAACAAACTTTTCCAGATCAGATTAAAGAATTAAAAGAAGACATTAAACTATTATTAAATGAGTAACCTAGCGCAAGAAAAAAAATATAAAAAGATTATTACTGCTTTATCTATTATAATTCCTCTTGCAGTTGCTGCTTTATTTGGAGTTAATTTAAGGCAATTAGGTTTCGATGTAGAACCATTAACTTTTTTGCCGCCAATTTATGCAGCTATTAACGGTTTAACAGCTGTGCTTTTGGTAGCTGCAGTTATTGCTATTAAAAAAGGAAATAAAAAGTTACATGAGCAATTAAACTCAGTTGCAATTGCATGTTCTTTAGCTTTTTTATTGATGTATATTGCTTATCATATGACCTCAGATTCAACAACATTTGGTGGTGAAGGCATAATTAAATATGTCTATTATTTTATTTTAATCAGTCATATTGTTTTATCTGTAATTGTAATTCCTTTTGTATTAATCACTTATATGAAAGCAAAATTGGGGAAATTTACAGATCATAAAAAAATTGCGAAAAAAACTTTTCCAATTTGGTTATATGTTGCAGTAACTGGTGTAATAGTTTATCTAATGATTTCTCCATATTATGGTATGTAAAAAAGTGGTAGTTTTATTTTTGTTGTTGGTTTTGGTTACCAAAACTTCTTTTTCGCAATGTGCTATGTGTAAGGCTGTTGTAGAGAATGGAGATGTTTCTATAGCAGAAGGAGTAAATAATGGAATTTCATATTTAATGGTATTTCCATACATACTAATTGCGGCTTTATTTTACACTTTGTATAGATATAGAAAGCAAACTAAAAATTAACATTTCAATAAGAGTAAAATCTTGTAACATATTATACTTTTAATCGTCTTATAAGCATTAACAAAAGAAACAGTTCTTCTTTTGTGGTTAATAACACAATTAAATCAACCAAAAACAAACTCGTTTTGAAAACTAAACTTATTCTATTCGTAGCTTTTTTAACTTCTATAGCTACTTTTTCTCAAAAAAAATGGACTCTAAAAGAATGTGTTGATCAAGCACTAGAAAAAAACATTTCGATTCAGCAAAATAAACTAAGTTTAGAGTTAGCTAAAAAAGATGTAGAAATTGCCAAAGGAAATTTCTTGCCAAATTTAAGTGGTAGTTCTTCTGGTAGATTTGGTTTTGGTTCTATTATCGATAACATTAGTAATGCCAGAATATCTACAGATAACTTTAATGCTTCTTTCGATTTAAGTTCTAATGTTACAATTTTTAATGGTTTTAGAAATACAAATACCTTTAAACAAGCACAATTAGGAGTAGAATCTAGTATTTTAGATTTAAAGAAAATAGAAAATGATATTTCTCTATTTGTAGTTAATGGTTATTTAAATGTTTTATTTGCTAAAGAAAACTTAGCTGCTGCAAAAGTACAGTACGAAATAAGTAAAAAGCAAATTGAAGCTGCAGAAGCACGTTTTAAATCGGGTGTAATACCAAAAGGAGATTTATTAACAACACAATCTACAGCAGCTACAAATTTGCAAACTGTAATTGCTCAAGAAAACGCTTTAGATTTGGCTTTATTAAATTTAGCACAACTTTTACAAGAACCATCAGAAGGTTTTGATGTAATGCCAATTGATGTTGGTAGGCCTTCTGCTAATTTATTTTATAAAAACTCTTCTGTTATTTACGACAAATCTTTAGATCGTATGCCAGAAATTGAAAGAGCTAAATTAGCTATAGAAAATGCAGATCTTAACATAGAATTGGCTAAAGGTGCTTTTTTACCTTCTGCGGCTTTATTTGGAGGTATGGGTACAGGGTATAGTCATAGATTTAATGAGATTTTTACCAATGATTATTTCTTTAAACAATTGAATGATAATTTAGGTTACAATTTAGGAGTGTCTTTAAATGTGCCAATTTTTAATCGTTTTCAAACAAAAAATAGAGTAGCACAATCAGTAATATCAAAACAAATTTCTGAAACACAATTAGAGAGCGAAAAATTAAATTTAAAGCAAACCATAGAACAATCTTTTTTAGATGTTAAAACCGCTTTAAAAAGTTACGAAGCAGCTAAAATATCTCTAGAAGCGCAAGAAGAAGCTTTTAAAAATGCCCAAGAACGTTATAATTTTGGAGCAATGACACAATTCGATTTTGATCAAGTAAGAACGCGTTTGGTAAATGCACAAGCCACGTTAATAAGCTCTAAATACGATTATGTTTTTAAAACAAAAGTATTGCAATTTTATGCTGGTGATTTAGTTCTAGAATAACAATTTTAAAAATATAAAAGACAAACCTCACTAAATTTAGTGAGGTTTTCTTTTTGAACTATATTTGCATAAAAAATACATTTTGAGCATCATCCTTAACATAGAAACTGCCACAAAAAACTGTTCTGTAAGTATTGCTAAAAACGGAGAAATTTTAGCAATTAAAGAATTAAATAATGGCAATTATTCACATGCAGAAGTTTTACACCCATTTATTGTTGATGTATTAAAAGAAGCTAATATAAAAAGTGAAGCTATAGATGCAGTAGCTGTAAGTAAAGGGCCAGGTTCTTATACAGGATTAAGAATAGGTGTTTCTGCAGCTAAGGGTTTGTGTTTTGCTTTTGATAAACCTTTAATTGCTATAGATACGTTAACAGCATTATCTCATGCAATTACTATAGATAAAGGAACTATCATTCCTATGATTGACGCCAGAAGAATGGAAGTTTATGCAGCTGTTTTCAATCAAAATCATCAACAAGTTAGAGAAATTAAAGCAGAAATTATCGATGAAAATTCTTTTGCTGATTATTTAGAAAAGGATAAAGTTTATTTTTTAGGTGATGGTGCTAAGAAGTGTAAAACAATTATAAATCATAAAAATGCTGTTTTTGTTGATGATAAATTTCCATCAGCAAAACAAATGGCAACATTATCTTTTGATAAATACAAAAAAAGCGACATCGAAAATGTCGCTTATTTTGAGCCCTTTTATTTAAAAGATTTTGTAGTGATTCCCGAAAAGAAAAAGAAACCTACTTTTTAATTATTAATCTTCTGCTTTATTAATGTTTACTCTATGTGGATAAGGAATTTCTATTCCTGCGTTGTCTAATGCTATTTTTGCATTTTCTGTAATATCAAAATAAACATCCCAATAATCATCAGAAGTAGACCAAGGTCTTACAGCAAAGTTTACAGAACTATCAGCTAATTCAGAAACATTTACTGTAGGGGCTGGTTCTTTTAATACTTTTGGATGTGCTGTTAAAACATTCATTAAAACTTCTTTGGTTTTTTTAATATCAGCATCATAAGAAACGCCGATAACTAAGTCTACACGTCTTGTACCTTCTGTAGTATAGTTTACAATATTACCATTAGATAAGGCTCCATTTGGTATAATAATTTCTTTATTAGAAAGACCTTTTAACTTTGTTGTAAAGATTTCGATTTCTTTAACTACACCAATTTCTCCTTGAGTTTCTACTAAATCTCCAATTTTAAAAGGTTTAAAAATCATAATTAATACTCCACCAGCAAAATTAGCTAAAGAACCTTGCAAGGCTAAACCAACAGCTAAACCAGCAGCTGCAATTATAGCTGCAAATGAAGTAGTTTCTACTCCTAATTTAGAGATAACAACAATAAAAAGTAAAATCTTTAACGCCCAACCTGCTAAATTTCCTAAGAATTTTTGAAGTGTAACATCTACACCACCTTTACCCATTAATTTTCTTGCAGAACTAACAACAATCTTAATCGCAAATAAACCTACTATTAATATTACTAACGCTGTAAGTACTTTTGGTGCATATTCAACGAATATGTCTTGAAACTTTTCAATGTATTCTTCCATTTTTTTGTTTTTATATAGTTTTTGAATGGCTAAAATAAAGGTATTTTAGTAAATGTGGATGGTAATTTAAGACAACAGTAAAGATATAATCGTTGAAATGGCAGGAATAGACTGTATATAAAAAATTCGAATTTTCTTAGTTGAATAAGCTCCATAAATACCTGCAATAAAAACACAGTAAGAAAAGAATAAGGCAATATCAATTTTAGCTGCAATAACAGACCAAATTAAGCCTGCCGCTAAAAAACCATTATACAAACCTTGGTTAGCAGCCATAACTTTTGTGTCTTCAGCAAATTGCTTGTCTTTCAGTCCAAATGTTTTAATACCTTTTTTGGTTGTCCATAATACCATTTCTAAATAAACAATATAACAATGTATTAAAGCAACTAAGGCTATTAATATAATTTGGTAGTATTTCATTTTTTGATTTTTGCGTGAGTTCTTAATATACTAAATAACTCTAATTATGAAACATTTGTCTTTATTTTATTGTTAATCAACAGATAAATATATTATTTCGACCTCTAATGTTAAATAAATGTTACCAAAATGTGTCTAAAAGGTAAAATAATTGTATATTTGTAAATATAATGTTAACCCAAATATACAAATCATGAAAAAAATTATAACAATATGTTTGCTTTTTATGGCAGCGATAGGATTCTCTCAAGAAAATAAACCAACTTATGAAAAAGTAGGTGATTTAATAAAAGTTACTTATTATTTTGAAGATGGAGCCATTAAAACTCAAGGTTTTTTTAAGGATAAAAAATTAACTGGAGAATGGACCAGCTATAACAAAGAAGGTAAAAAGATTCAATTGGCTTACTATAATGAAGGTAAAAAAGTAGGTAAGTGGTTTATCTGGAATAATGAAAATCTTAAAGAAATTACTTACGAGAATAACTCAGTAGCGTATGTAAAAACATGGAAAACTGATTCTGAAGTTGCCTTTAATAATAAATAAGCTTACTTATGTTTCGTTCTTTATAACTCATTAGAATTTTAATTCTAATGAGTTTTTTTTATTTCTGTTGTTATTATGTTGCTAGGTTTTGGGGGTAATTCAAAGCCTTTTTGTATGCATTTAATGTAGTAGACCAAAATAACTTTGAAGGTTTTTTACATGTAATATAGTTAATCAAGAGTTATGCTTATAATGAAATAAGATGGCTTATTTCAACAATTCATTTAATAGTAATTAAGTTTACAAATAATATAAGTTTTGCTTAGCATTGTATTTAAAGCAAAAAAAACGTCTAGAACTATTCTAGACGTTTTTAATATTATGTGGTTTTTCTTTTTTACTCTACAATTAAAGTAAAAGGAATACTATATTTAACTCCTACTGGTTTACCTCTTTGTCTACCAGGTTTCATTTTAGGTAATTGATTCATTACACTAACAACTTCACTTTTAATTTTTGGGTGTGGTGCTCTTGCTTGAATGTCTACAATATCACCATTTCTATCAATTTTAAAAGCGATAAATACTCTCTTTCTTCCTGGCGTAAGACCTAATTCATTAGGTAAATCTGCATCAAATTTTCTAGAGAAGTGTTTTTGTACTTTTTGACTGAAACATTTCTTTAATTCAGCTTTACTTCCTTTACAACCAGGAAATACGGGTACATCTTCAATAATCATAAAACTAACGTCTTCGATTACTTCTTCTACTTCCTCTACTTCAACAATTTCTTCTACTTCTACAGCTTCAGTTTCATCTGTTTCTGTAGATTCGATTACTGTCTCTTCAATTTCCTTTTCGTCTTCAACAATCTCTATTTTTTCTGGTGTTGGTGGTGGTGGAGTTTTTGGTTTTACTGGCTCTACTCTTTCAGTAATAGGAATTTCTTCCTCCATTTCTGCATCCATTGTAACAACTTCTAAATCACCATAGACTTTGTCGTACGTTTTTTGTTCTATTGCTTGATAAGTAACAAATAAAGCTAACACAAGCCCAATTTGCATAAATATCTTGCTGAAATTTTCTAAATTCGATTTTGGATTTTTCTTAATTTCCATTCTTAAAGAGTTTATAATAGGTTGCTAATTTAATTAAATTATTGTTTTAAATACAAGTCTAAACGTTAATTAATGCGATTTTTTTTCAAAAAAAGATTAAAAATTATCAAAGCAATTAAAACACCTAGCGTATTTGCAAGAACATCGATTAAATCTCCAGTTCTGTACATTGTTAAATTACTTTGTAATATCTCAATAATTATGCCAAATAATATGCAAGAAATTACAATAATATATTTTTTATTGGGTTTTTTGTAAAAACTAAATAACCAAGCAGAAGCCAAAACAAAATAGGCAAAACTATGATAGGCTTTATCTATATTTTTTATTTCTACTCCAGTACCAGAAAGTTTTATAAGGCTTAAACACATTATTGCTATAGTAATTCCTATAGCAATAATAATAATGTTATCCAGCAATAATTTTTTTATATGCTTCAGCATCTAGTAGGTTTTCTATTTGTGAGCTATCTGAAATATCAATCTTAATCATCCAGCCCTTATCATAAGGATCTGTATTTACCAATTCTGGTTCGTCTTCTAAGGTTTCATTAAACTCAATAACTTCACCAGTTAAAGGCATAAATAAATCAGAAACTGTTTTTACTGCCTCTACAGAACCAAAAACTTCGCCCTCTGCTACAGTATCATCTAAAGTGTCTACATCTACATAAACAATATCTCCTAATTCTCCTTGAGCAAAATCTGTAATTCCTACAGTTGCAATGTTTTCCTCAATTTTAATCCACTCGTGGTCTTTTGTGTATTTTAATTCTGATGGAACGTTCATTTGTAATTTTATTTTATGAATTTGAATTTACTTTTATATTTTAATTTCCTCCTAGATTGTACACAATATTAATACCTCCATTTATAGCTTGCCTTGGAAAAGTAGTTGATATTGCATATCTAGATGTTTGATGATTGTAATAGAATGATGCTGTTAAATTACTACTCAATGTATAATCGGCTGTAAATTTAATAGAAAATAATCTTTGACCACCACTAATTTGATCATTATCTTCATCTACATATCTAATTTGTGTAATATTATCTCTTAAAGAAACATCGGCTCTTAAATTAATATCGCCTTTTAAGGTGGTTTTTTTACCTGTAAAACGTGTATTCATTTTTACATCTTTAAAAACATATCCTAAACCAACTATGTATTCTTTACCATCAATATCTGTTAAGGTACTATTGTTAAAATTCATGGTTAAGGTTCTGTCTCTTTTTATTTCTCCTCTAAAAGAAAACGAGTTTTTCATTTTCATGTCTACTTTTATTAATGGCGAAAATTCATCAACCAAAGTAGCACTTGCTATTAATTTTTGTGGTTCGTAATTACCAGCAACATTGGTTTCTGTAAAAGCAGTGTCATCACTATATTGTAAATTGTTGGTAAAACTAGAAATGGTATAAGATGATCTATATCCGTGAGAAACTACAAAAGAAGAAAAATTCTTTTTAAACCATTTCATTTTCATAAATCCATTATAACGTAAAGTCCAATTTGGTATAGGTATATTTCTAAATAAACCAGTTTTTACTTTATTTGGATTTTTACCAGAATAGGCAGCCATAAAAGCAGGTAATAAAACTTGCTGACTATTTTCGCCAAATCCTGAAGGGTCTACTGATGGATTTTCTGCTGAAAGTCTGCCAGCAATAATGCTTCTATAATCTTTCATGGTTTGAAACAATGTATTACCATCTGTAAATGCAGTAGAAAACATAGAATGACTTGTACTAAAATTACCAGTTTCGAAAGTATCAATATCGTAATCAATAGCACCTGTTGCAGTTCCGTTTTCGATAACATCTAATTGCTGAGAAAGATCTTTAGTTTCAATTTTATTACCTCTTACATCAATATTTAAATCTTTTATGGGTTGTACTGTAAAAGAGTAATCTAATTTGTTGTAATGTGTTCTACTGTAGGTTTTGTTGTAGTAAGCACTTTCATCAATATCTGTGGTATTTGGATCATCGGTTAAAGCTCTTGGGTTTACCAACCAACCATTTGTAAGTGCTTTGTTTCTAATGTCTACTTGACTACCAAAGGCAAATGCTGTCGGAGATCCTCCTAAAAAGCCAATACCTTCGTCATAACCTTGTAAATATTGTCCGTTATTTTCTGTGTAACTTATTTTTCCTTGCTTTACAGAAGTTAGCAAACCCCAAGTTGTTTTTAGAATTTTTTTACCAATAGGTAAATTTTTCTTTGGTTTTATTCTAGCTACATTTTTTCCTTTGGCATTTTTACGTTGGGTTTTTGTAAGCAATAGTTTTTCGAAACCAATGCTTCTGTAAAGTTTTTCGAAAGAAAAAGTAGTGTTTATATTATGAGTGTTTGCATTCTGAATTACATTACCAATTTGTTCTGCAATAGTTTCGTCTTGAGATGATACTTGCCAATCAAAATCTGCTGTATAAGCATAATCTGCTTTCATAAAACTTAAGAACGGAAACTTATCTAAAGGCAATTGGTAAGTACCATTTAATTTTTGATGATATTGGTTTGGTCTACCTGTATTAAAGAAATCATCAAAAATTTGCAATTCTTCTCCACTTCCAAAAGTGTCGTAAATGTAGTTGTTGGTTGCATTAAAGTTTAGTTGTAACGATTTTGTTAAATCGAAACCAATGGTATAATCCCAATCGAATAAAAATCGACGTTGTTTTAATTCTGGTTGTGCAGATAAACCTTCTACTAAATTTCTAGATTGTTGCTCATTATAATTTCGATTGATTCTAGAGTTAATGGCCAATGTAGTTGGTATAGGATTTATGTTTAAGTCTTTAATAAATTTCCAGTACTTGCTTTTAAATTTTTCAGAATTTTTAAAGAGTTCTATTGGCTTAGAATTAAAGTTAAAATTATAAGCAGCAGAAGCCATTACGTTTTCGTTAATGTACTTTTCTATATTATAATCTCTATGAAATTCTTTGTTATGCGAATAAGAAACCGCTAAATTTTCTACATCGTAAAATCTTGGTTTTTTACTAGAATTCGGATTTCTATTCTTTTTGACATTTATAAAACTGATGCTCGTTCTTTTGGTGTAATCTCTAGAAAATTCACTATTTGGGTTTTGTTCTATAGCATCTGCTAATTTTACATCTTGGTACTGAGGATCGTATTTTGGATCTATAAATGTTTCTCCAACACTATAACTCATTGGTATTTGAATTCCCCATTTTTTTGGAGTTAAAACTTTACCTAAACTAATAGATGTAGAAACATCATATGTTTTGGTTTCGTCTAAAGTACGTTGGCTAACTCTATCTTCTACATTACCAAAACCAACGGTTTCCATACTACCTGCTAAAGATACGTTTGCCACATCTGCAAAGTTAGCATCTGCATTAACAACTGCAGCCCAACCAGCATCGTTATCAAAACCAGAAGAACGTAATTCGTTAAACCAAATTTCACCAGATCTATTTATTAAACTTGTATTTTTTAATCCTAAAACAATAGTTCTTAATTGTGCTAAGGTTGGGTTACCTTTTACGGTTATTGTATAAGGTAAATCTTCTTGTTCTACAGATACATAAGGCTCGCTAATAGAAGCACCTATTGCATCTCTTTCTAATTTTACTTTACCTAAAGCTTCTAAAAATACATCTAAATTGTTTTCTTCTGGCCAAATGTCTAATTGACTATTACCACCAGAACTAACTGTTAAAGGAACTTCTAATTCGTAGTAATTTTCATCTAAATCTGTCCCTAACCTTACAATACCAGAAAAACCTTCATCGCCTTCTAAATGCATAAACATTTTAAGATTTTTAAAACGTCTTAAATCTACACTTATGTTTTTGTAAATGGCTCTTGTTTTATTTGGTTCTAAGTTAGTAACACTTAAAGTAACAGATTGTTCGTTTTGTAATTGTACAGAAGTAGAACCTTGTAAACGCTCACGTTCAATACCTGGAGGCTGAATGTAACTTCCATTATTTTGCTCTATACTTACTACACCAACCTCAAAATTTTCTAATTCTGTTTGGTCTAAATCTCTGTCAGGATCAATATCAGGATCTAATGTTCTTGTATAACGTCTCCAATCTCCACGAACCAAATCTAACTCACCAAAACGAATTACAACAGGCATTTTAAAATTGGTTAAATACATTCTTATAAAACGAATGCTATTAAAATCTGATATTCCGTTTACAGATGTTCCGTTTCTGATTGGTACTCTAAATTGGTACCATTTTGTTTCTTGAGTGTTTCCGTTTTCTAAGGTTACTGATGTTGTTTTTTCATCAACAATATAATTTCTACCTTCTTGTAACTCATTTCTATCCATAGAAATTTGATACTCGTAATAACTCTCAACAGTGTTCATGGTCTGGTCTTTGTTGATGTCTTCTACATCTGGATACGTTGTAGATGAAGTAGGATAGCTTTCTGCTGATTGATTTAAAGTAGGTGAGTTACCTTGGGTATTGTTAAAATCTTTATATCTACTAATGATGGAAGCATTTAATGCATCTAAATTAGAACCTCTAAAAAACTGAAAGTTATCTGCTGCAGGATCTGCTAAACTGCTGTAAATACCAATATTTGCAAGACTACTTTCTTCTAAATCATTTAAACCATCAAAACCAACATCTTGGTTGGTTCTTGCAGCATCGTCTTCGCTAAAGGCATAAATAATTGATGGATTTCTTGGCACGTCTCCCCAAATGGTTCTGTTTACATTAACAGTGTTTACTTTTGCACCATCTTCTGGCAAACCATTTTCGAACATTTTTCGATTATCTTTTACAATATCTTCGGATATGTTTCCTAAGTTAATGTATAAATCTCCAACCTGATTCGAAACATCATCAGGATTTACTCCTTGTGGTAAACCTTCTTCTTCTGTAATTGAATAATTTTGATAAGGATCCATAATCCAAAACTGAATGTACTCAACATTGGCTTGATCAAAATTATTGGTGTTTAAAGGGCGCATAATTCCACCCCAATTTTCTTCTGGTTTTAATAAAGTAACTTTGTTATTGGCAACATCTACACTAACTTCACTTGTATTTTGATTAAAGTTATAAGAACCTCTTTCTTGCGGAAAATAAGCTAAATCTAATGTTCTTATCAATGTGTTTTGGGTAATGTCAAATTGTTGATCAGGGAAAAGTTCGCTGTAGTTTATCTGTCTCGTTTCTGCTCTAGATTGCTCGTCTGCATTTATACTTGCTGGAGTATCACCTAAACCATAAAAAATTTGATCTATACTGTACCAAGCTAATTTCCCTCTTTTGTTGTTGTAATCTAAATCGCTACTATTACCATTAAACCTATCATTAGTTTCGTTTCTTGGTGTACTAGCTTCATACCAATCTAAAGCAGACAATAAGCTAATTGGTATTTGCGAAGCTTCAAAATCATCTATATAAGAAGTTGCAGCACCAGTAACATCTATTCCACTTGGTGTACCAGGTAATAAATAAGCCATATCTGCTCTAACAGATAAATTAGAAGGTACATCTGTATCTACAAAAGGCAGTTTGTTGGCTAACTTTGTAAAGTAAGGTACTTCTGTAGAATAATCGATGTTAACCCCAAACATTGTGTTGTTTATAGGTTCTGAGCCAAAATTTATTTTAGGTGTTAATGGTCTTTCATTTACATTTAAAACTGTGGCACCAACAATAAAATCATCAGAAAATTTATGTTCTACATCAACACCCATAAAGGTTTTTCTTTGTTGATTAAACACAGCATTGTTTTCTGTAGATACGCTTATTGGAGTTCCTGATGCTTCTAAACCCGGATCTAAAATTTGCACTCTTCCTAAAGAATAATCAACCACATAATCTACACCTTCTACCAACTGACGACCATTAGCAGTTACAGTTACAGATCCTCTAGGCACATTAAACGCGCCAATAGGAATTCCGCCAGCACTTTCCGATTTAAAATATCCTTTTAAAAAGTATTTGTCTTTATTTTGATAATTGTTTTTAATGTTGATTTTGGTATTTAAATACAATTCATTAAAAATAAATTTATCATCTAAAGAGTTGGTCAAATCTTTTGCTAATCCGCTTCCAAATGGTTCAGGATCAGGAAAAATTACATATCCGTTTTGAGATACAACTGTAACGCCTTCTACATAATCGAAATAACCATCTGCATTTCTATACTGACTTTGATCTAATTGATCTAAATCTAAAACTTGAATTAATGGAGTATTTGCTATATCTTGAGTAGCTGCATTTTGCAACACATTAGATGCAATACCAGTATCATCATCTCTATACTGAATTTCGAAACGAAAACCATCTTGTGATAATGGATAAGCCCCTAAAGCATAAACGTTTTTCATCATTAAACGCCAAGTAGGAAAAGATTCGGTTTCTCCTGTTGTAGCGTTTTCACGACTGGTTTGTAAAATTTCTGAACGCAATAATTTAACGGCTAAATTATCTGGTGCTTGTATACCATCGTTAGAAAATTCTCCAACTTTAAAAGATTTTTCTGAGCTTCCGTTTACAGAACCTGCAATTGTATACTCGTAAGCAACAGCCAAAACCTCGCCATCATTTAATCTTCTATTCAAAGAAATATAACCTAATTGAGAATTTAATGTATACTCGCTTGTACTTAATTTTCTGGCATTTTCTAGTAAAGAATAATCTGTACCAGAAGTCATATTAAAATTATTTCTTAAGGTGTTTTCTACATCAGACACATCTCTAATACCACTTAAAATTGCATCAGTATAAATATTATTGGCATTATTTTGTGGTAAAAATAATTGTTGCCCATTTGTGTTGATACTTACAGGACTTGTTGAGTTTGTAATATCACCTGAATCTGCAACTAAATTGCTGTAAAAATCATTGTTAGCATTTGGGTTGTCTGTTTCACCAAGATCGGCAATTGCCACAATACTTCTAAAATCTTCTGTTGTTGCATTTCTGTTGGTAATCCAAACTTCAATTCTAGTGATATTTACTTGACTGCTGATTAAAGGATATTGTTTTAGAGAATTGGCATAATTATCAATAAAAAATTGCGATAAGAAAAAGTGTCTGTCATTATCGTAATCTGTAGCTAATAACTCAAATTCTTCTATGGATGCACCAGCTTCTGCAACTACAGTTGTACTTTCTGAATTTTGTTGCGAAAAAACAGCTGTAACACTGGTATTACCAAATTGTAACTTGGTTTTAACACCAAATAAACTTTGTGCACCATTTATTAGCGAGTTTTTAATAGGCATTGCAATATTACCAGCTTCAATACCTTGAATTATATCATCTTCAGTAGGTGAATAATCAATTTTTACTAAGTTCTGAAAATCGAAAGTAGATTGTGTATCGTAATTGGCAGTAAATTCTAAACGCTCACCAACTTTTGCACGAATACTTGCATTTATTTGCTGATCGAAATCGAACGTAAAACTACTTCTATTTTCTTCGGATATTTGTGGGTTTTCTGTATTTTGATAAATAACACCTAGCTTTAAATTCAGATTACCAGTTGGAGTTACTTTTACAGTATTACCACCAAAAATAGATTCGAAAAACTTAGAATTTACATAATATTCTGGTAGTAAATCTTTTTGTGCAGCTGCAGCACCTTTTTTCTTACTATTTGTAGCACTTACTTTGTCTTTAAAATATTGCAACATGTCTCGTTTTAAACGATACTGAGCATATTCTTTTTGAGTTAAAAAAATAGGAGTTTTGGTATAATAATCTCCAATTTTTTCAATAATTACATATTTGTTTAAAGCTTTATCAAAAATAACTTCCTTTTTAGCCAAATCATCTAAAAAAAGGCCACCTTTTTGGGTGTTATTAAAGTCGTATCTTAGGTTTAAAGTGTCTTTTTTTACTTCTGATGAATCTTTACTTTGTGTAGTTTGCGCGTATACAGATAAATTTACAAAAAAAGTAAATAGTACAAATACAATTATTTTCTTTAATAATTTAATCAATTGACTATAAGTTTTTTAAAGCTAGTTTTATGATTTTTTCTACAGAAGCATCAGGATTTTCTTTTAAAACAGCGTTTACAACTTTATCAGATTGTTTTTTCTGAAAACCTAAAACTTCTAAAGCAGATAACGCTTCATCTTTGTTCGTATTGCTTGTTTCTACAGAAATTGCATCAATATCAAACGTTTTTAAAATTTTATCTTTTAAATCTACAATAACTCTTTGCGCAGTTTTTGCACCAATACCTTTTACAGATTGAATTAAATTTACGTTTTCTGATGCGATTGCATTTTGTATTTCTTCGGATGTCATAGAAGAACACATTGTTCTGGCAATACTTGGGCCTACACCAGAAACTGAAATTAATAGTTTAAAAACTTCTCTTTCAGTTTTGTTGATGAACCCGAAAAGTGTATGTGCATCTTCTCTAATAGATAAATGTGTATATAATATAACATTTTCGTCTGCAGGTAAACTAGAAAAAGTGTTTAAAGAAATGTGTAATAAATATCCAACACCATTACAATCTACAACAACTTCAGTTGGACTTTTTTCTACTAATCTTCCTCTAATTTGTGTAATCATAGTTTCTTATCTGGGTTCTAAAATACTATTTTTTATTCTTTTCTCTTTGTTGTGCATCTACACAAGCTAAAGCAGCCATATTTACCATTTCATCTACACTAGAACCCAGTTGTAAAACGTGTACTGCTTTGCTTAAACCTAAAATTACAGGTCCTATAGATTCTGCGCCTTCTACTTGTTTTAATAATTTATAAGTAATATTTGCAGATTCTAAATTAGGGAAAATTAAAATATTAACTTTTTTACCATTTAATTTAGAAAAAGGAAACTCTTTGGCTAACATTTCTGGATTTAATGCAAAATCTGCCTGTATTTCTCCATCAACAACAGCGTTTGGAAAATGACGATGAATATAAGAAACTGCTTCTCTTATTTTTTTAGAAGTTTCTGTATTCGAAGATCCAAAGTTAGAGAAAGACAACATTGCAACATTAGGTTTCATACCAAACATCTTTGCCAAACTCGATGTCATTTGCGATATTTTTACCAAATCTTTTGCACTTGGATTGATATTTATAGTTGTATCTGCCAAAAATATTGGACCTTGTTTGGTAAGCATTAAGTTACAAGCAGCTACTTTAGAAATGCCTTTATCTTTTTCTATAAGCTCTAAAATAGGTCTTACTACAGTTGGGTAAGGTCTTGAATAACCTGTTATTAAAGCGTCTGCTTCGTTTTCGTTTACCATCATTGCTGCAAAATAATTACGCTCTCGCATTAATTTTTTTGCTTCATTTAAAGTTCTACCTTTACGTTGTCTGGTTTTCCAATAAGCTTCTCCAAAACGATTTCTTCTTTCTCTTTCTTCGTCTGTTTTTGGGTCGAATATGGGTACATCACCAGTAAAACCAATTTCTTCTTTTAAGGCAAGAATAACTTCTTTTCTTCCTAATAAAATTGGATCTGCTAATTTTTCTTCGAAAACTCTTTGTGCTGCTTTAAGTACATCTAAATGATCTGCTTCTGCAAAAACAATTCGTTTGCGGTTACTTTTAGCTCTGTTGTGAATTAATCGAATTTCTTTACTACCAGAGCCAGAACGCTCCATTAATTCTTCTCTGTACTTTTCCCAATCTGTAATTGGGGCTAAAGCCACTCCAGAATCCATAGCAGCTTTTGCAATTGCTGGTGGAATTTCATATATTAATCTTGGATCAAAAGGTTTAGGAATAATATATTCTCTACCAAAAGTTAAGCTTACTTCATCATAAACAATATTTACTTGTTCTGGTACAGATTTTTTAGCCAAATCTGCTAAAGCACAAACTGCAGCCATTTTCATTTCTTCATTTATTTTAGTGGCTCTAACATCTAAAGCGCCTCTAAAAATAAACGGAAAACCAAGTACATTATTTACCTGATTAGGATGGTCTGATCTACCAGTTGCCATAATAATATCATCTCTTGTGGCAATGGCTAAATCGTATTCTATTTCTGGTGTAGGGTTTGCCATTGCAAACACAATTGGGTCTTTAGCCATAGATAAAAGCATCTTTGGGCTAACAATATTACCCATAGATAAACCAATAAAAACATCTGCATTTTGCATTGCCTCTTCTAAAGTATTTACATCTTGAGTGGTTGCAAATTCTGCTTTTTGAGATGTTAAATGGTCTCTATCTTTTCTGATAACGCCTTTGCTATCGCACATTAAAATATTTTCTCTTTTTACGCCTAGTTTTAAGTATAAGCGAGTACAAGAAATTGCAGCAGCTCCAGCACCATTAACTACCATTTTAATTTTAGAAATATCTTTTTTTGTTATTTCTATCGCATTTTTTAAGGCAGCAGCAGAAATTATTGCTGTTCCATGTTGGTCATCATGCATTACAGGAATGTCTAATTCCTCTTTTAATCTTCTTTCAATTTCAAAAGCTTCTGGGGCTTTTATATCTTCTAAGTTAATTCCACCAAAAGTTGGTGCAATGGCTTTTACAGTTTCTACAAATTTATCTACATCTGTGGCATCAACTTCAATATCAAAAACATCAATATCAGCAAAAATTTTAAAAAGCAAACCTTTACCTTCCATAACTGGTTTAGAGGCTTCAGGGCCAATATTACCCAAACCTAAAACTGCAGTTCCGTTAGAAATTACAGCAACCAAATTACCTTTAGAGGTGTATTTGTATGCGTTGTTTTTATCTTTTTCGATTTCTAAACAAGGCTCTGCAACACCAGGAGAATAAGCTAAAGTTAAATCATGTTGAGTTGCATATTTTTTGGTTGGAATTACCTCGATTTTACCAGGTTTTGGTTTTGCGTGGTAAAGTAAAGCTTCGTGTCGTTTTCTAGAATCGCTCATGATTTTTTATATTTCTAAGTAGTTCACAAATATAGGCTTTTCATATAAAGAGCAAAGTATTTTTAACTTTTTAGACGATCTAAATTTGTTGTAAATTATTACGTTTTAAGAGCAACTTAACATCAAATTTTATCAATTTAAAAGTACAGGCAACTTTTGGTATTGTTATTCTGTCTTGTTTTTAAGAAATTATTGTATGTTGTTTAAAAATTTTAAAGATTTACTTAGGTCAGAAACTTTAAGTTTGTGAAAATCAACCAAAACTAAACTATGAAAAAAACATTACTACTGCTTGTAGTCTTGGTTTCACCATTGCTAAATGCTCAAATAACGGGTAAAATTACAGATACTAAAAACGAACCGCTTTCTTTTGTAAGTGTGTATTTAGACAACACAGAAAAAGGAACTACTTCTAATGATAATGGTGATTATTTTTTAGAACTAAATAAATTAGGAAAACAGATGCTGGTTTTTCAGTTTTTGGGCTACAAAACGTTAAAAAAAGAAATTAATATTACCGCTTTTCCTTTTGAATTAAATGTGCAGTTACAAGAAGAAAATATTCAGTTAGATGAAATTTCTATATCTACCAAAGATAATCCTGCAAATAGAATTATTAGAAATGCAATTGCAAATAAAGACAAGAATACAAACAAGTATGCCAATTACACTGCTAAATTTTATTCTAGAGGATTAACCAGGATTAAAGATTTACCCAAAAAATTTCTTGGACAAGAAATTGGTGATTTAGGTGGAGGATTAGATTCTACAAGAAGCGGAATTGTCTATTTGTCTGAAACTTTCTCTAATATTTCTTTTCAGAAAAAACCTAAAAAATTTAAAGAAGTAATAACGGCTTCTAAAGTTTCTGGTGAGGATAATGGAGTAAGTTTTAATAGGGCAGAAGAATCTGATATTAATTTATATAACAATAGTATTGAGGTATTTAATAATTTAATTTCGCCAATTTCTACAAATGCTTTTAGTTATTATCGTTATAAATTAGAAGGTACATTTTATGATAAAAATGGCAAACTCATCAACAAAATAAAACTAATACCAAAGCGTAAAAACGATCGTGTTTTTGAAGGTTCTATTTATATTGTAGAAGATGATTGGGCTTTGTATGGCTCAGATTTAAGCACAACTGGTGTGCAAGTAAATTTGCCTTTTGTAAACTCTTTGGGGGTAAAACAAAGTTATAATTATTCTAAAAAAATAGATGCTTGGGTTTTAGCTACACAAACTATTGCTTTTGATATTAAGGTTTTTGGTTTTAAACCTCGAGGAAAGTTTTCTTATGTGTATTCTGATTATAATTTTAATCCTAATTTTAACAAGAATACTTTTACAAATGAAGTTTTATCATTTAAAGAAAATGCTACAAAAAAAGATTCTGTATTCTGGAATACTTTAAGACCTGTACCATTAACTAAAGAAGAAACTCAAGATTACGCTTTAAAAGACAGTATAAAAGTAGTTCGAAAATCTGAAAAGTTTTTAGATTCCTTAGATAATAGATCTAATAAATTTAAATTATTATCTCCAATAACTGGATATAGTTATAGAGATACTTACGAAAAGTGGTCTTTGTCTTTTAGTGGTGTAATAGACGATTTTGGTTTCAACACAGTTCAGGGGTTTAAGACTTCTTTAGGGGCAAGTTATTTTAAAAATTTGAATGATAAAGGAAAATGGTGGAGTGCAGGTTTTGATGTAGAATATGGTTTATCTGATAAAAGAGCTAGACCAACTTTTTATTTTAGTAAAAAATGGAATAATTTTTCTAGACCAAGAATGTACATTACAGGGGGTGTAACAACAGCACAATTTAATAGAAGAAATGCGGTTAAACCATTAGATAATTTTGTGCTATCTTTATTTAGAAGACAAAATGTACTTAAGATTTACGAAAAAGAATTTGCAAGAATTGGTTTTTCCGAAGAAATTAAAAACGGAATATTTTTCTCATCCTCTTTAGAATATGCTAATAGAAAACCGCTTTTTAATACTACAAATTATTCGTTTGTATCCGAAGAAAAATACCAACCTTATACTTCTAACAACCCAATAGAACCAAATAATTTTACAAGTTCTGTTTTTACAGCACATAAAATTGCAACCTTAAATATGGGATTAAGATTTGTCTTTGGTCAAAAATATTTAACCTACCCAGATAGTAAGTTTAATATGGGGAATGAAAAATATCCATCACTAAGTTTAAATTACAGAAAAACATTTGCTGCAGATAATGCTGAGTTCAATTCAGATGTTTTAATTGCTACTTTAAGACAAGATGTAAATACAGGTAATTATGGTGAGTTGTTTTATAAAATTAGAGCAGGTGCTTTCTTAAAAAGGAAAGACATCCCATTTATGGATAATTTACAGGTTGTAGGAAATGAAATGTTTTTTGCAACAGCTACAAACAGACAAAATAATTTTGGGTTGTTAGATTATTATCAATATTATACAAATGATAAATATGCAGAAGCGCATATAGAACATAATTTTAAAGGTGCTATTTTAGGTAGAATTCCGTTAATTAATAAACTAAATTTTCATTTAATTGGTGGTGCAAAAACAATGTTTATGTCTTATACTAAACCTTATTCTGAATATTCAGTTGGGTTAGATAATATTGGTTTTGGTAAGTGGCGTTTGTTGCGAGTATACTATGTAAAATCTGTAAATGGAGCTAATCGAAAAAGTGGATGGTTGTTTGGTTTAAATATGTCTTTCTAATGATTTATCTTTGTTGATTATGAAAATAAAAACACTTTTTTTCGGGATTACATCAGATTTGGTAAATGCTTCTGAACTTCAAATTGAGGTTGATGAAAATTCATCCGTAGAAAAATTTACAACGATTTTAAAGGAAGAGTTTCCTGCTTTAAAAAATATCAGTTCGTATGCAATTGCAGTAAATGAAGAATATGCAGAGAATGAAACTGTTTTAAAATTGGGTGATGTTGTTGCTGTAATTCCGCCAGTAAGTGGAGGTTAAAAGTTGTTTTACCTTAAATATTTTTTATCAACATAAAAAGTTCCAAAAGGGATGATTGAGCAAAGTAAAACAATTCCTAAAGTTTTGCTGCTCCAGTTCATTTCTTTTTTAATTACAATGGCTAAAACAATATACAGCATAAAAAGTAAGCCATGAGGCATCCCTAACATTTTTACATAAGTTTCATCACCCTGAAAATATTTAATAGGTGTTGCAATAAACAATAAAAGTAGGTAAGAGATTCCTTCTAAAAAACTAACAATTCTAAAAAAACTTTTCATTTTGATATTCTAAAAATAATAAAGCACAAAGATACATTATGAATGATTACTTTTGTTAAACTATGCAGAGAACTTCGATAAAAATTACATCAGAAAAACTCGACTTGCAAGAATGTTATCAATTTGTAGAAGATGATTCTTGTGGAGGAATATCAGCATTTGTAGGTACTGTAAGAAATGATACCCAAGGCAAAGAAGTAAAACAGCTCGAATTTTCTACTTACAAACCAATGGCGATTAAAGAAATGCAAAAAATTGCTGATTTAGCTTTAGACCAATTTGATATCAAAAAAATAGCCATTCATCATGCAGAAGGCATGTTGCAAATTGGTGCAATTCCTGTAATTATTACAGTTTCATCTAAACATAGAAAAGCCGCTTTTTTAGCTTGTGAATTTGCTATTGATATTTTAAAAGAAACTGTGCCAATTTGGAAAAAAGAATATTTTTCTGATGGCGAAGTTTGGGTAAATGCGCATCCTTAGTATTCAGTATTCAGTATTCAGTATTCAGTATTCAGTGTTTTGGTGTGAAAAAAAAAGAGCTATTTTTTTTGTTGATTTTCTGCTTTAAATTTATTTTAACCAACAGCCAACAGCCAACATCTAACCCTTAACCGTTTTTCTGCTTTGCAGCCATAAATAAAACTGCAAACCAAATAATAAGGCACCTGCTAATAAATGTATGGCTTGTGTGCCTAATGGAAATTCTGCATAATACATTAAAATACCTGTAATGGTTTCTAAAAAAAGTAAGAAAACAATCCAATTTACAAGTTTGTATCCTAATTTTTTAACTTGATTAATGTAAAACATGCCTAAATTCACTAATAAAATAGCAATGGTAAAAGATCTATGAAAGTAAAATTTAAAACTAGGATTTAGTAAACTGTAGTTCTTGTTTTCGAAACCAAAAAGTTTTACTTGCTCATCAATAAACTGTCTAACTTGGGTTCCCATTGCAATTTGTATCAAAGAAAAAATTACGGAAACAATTAATAATTTATTAAAAGTTGAGTTGTAGTTGTAGGTTTTTTTATCAGAAATAATAAATCTTATTTGCAATAAAAGAGCAATAATTACTAAACCAACAACCATATGAATGGTTATTATTGTTGGAGTTAAATTAGTGTCTACCACAGTTTTTCCAAGCCAGGCTTCAAAAAGCATTAAAAAGAAAGCTGTAAAAGATAGTATTGTAATTGTTTTGTTTTCTTTCCAGAATTTGGTTGCTCCATAAATTAAAAATAGAAATACAAAACCAGCTAAAACAGAAACAAGTCTATTAATATACTCTGTCCAAGTATGGTATTTATTGAATTTGTTGTAATCGTGTTTGGTGTATTTAGCCCAATTGTTGGCATTAAATTCTTGAGTTGTTTTTAAATCGTTTTCTGCAACAAACAAAACTTCGTCTTTAATTATAATAAAGCCTTTTTTATATTCTGTATTCGGTTTCCAGGTAATTTGTTCTTCAGATGTTGGTGGTATGTAATAACCAAAACATTTTGGCCAATCAGGGCAACCCATTCCAGAACCAGTCATTCTAACTACTGAGCCCGCTAAAAAAATAAGATAAAGAGATATAATAGAAATTTGAACAATTTTAGGAAATTTCGTTTTCATCAAAATAAAAAGTTTTTGCAAAAATACGCCAAAAAAAAAGCCGCTTAAAATAAATTAAGCGACTTGTGTCTTATGTAAAAAAATTCTAAATAATATAATTAGATAACTCTAACGTCTACTGCGTTTAAACCTTTTCTACCTTCCTTCAGGTCAAATTCTACTGCATCACCTTCTCTAATTTCGTCAATTAAACCTGATACGTGTACAAAATACTCTGTTTTTGAACCGTCTTCAATTACAAATCCAAATCCTTTAGATTCGTTGAAGAATTTTACTGTTCCGTTTTTCACTTTGATATAAATAAATGTTAATAATACAACAAATATAAGATTATAAGTAGTAGGTTTTACATTTCTTTACTTTAAATAATTATCATGAGCAATTTTTTAATAATCTGGGTTGTGGTACTATTTTTTTTTGATGATAAAACTAAAAACTAGAACCCGTTTTAAGAATGTCAGTAATACTAGGCTTTAGAGCGGTTTTTTATTTTTAAAATATTGATATTCAGAATTTAATGAAATTAAAAAAATCTGCAAAAAATGGTTAAAAATCTGTTTTTGTTAAAAACTTCAAGGGTTTTGTGAATAAGTAGGGCTTTCATTTTTTAGTAAAAAAACCAATCTTTGTACAAGTCGTTCTTAACGATTAAATAACATTCATAAACACTCAAATTTCTCACAATAATGTCTAAACTAGAGCCAATTTTACAACCAAATGATAGCAGATTTGTTATTTTTCCTATTCAACATAACGATTTATGGGAATGGTATAAAAAACAACAAGCTTGTTTTTGGACAGCAGAAGAAATCGATTTACATTCTGATATTGTAGATTGGAATACCAAATTAACAGACGATGAGCGTTATTTTATCAAACATATCTTAGCATTCTTTGCTGCATCAGATGGAATTGTAAATGAAAATTTAGCAGAAAACTTTGTAAACGAAGTACAATATTCTGAAGCTAAATTTTTCTATGGATTTCAAATAATGATGGAAAACATTCACTCAGAAACCTATTCTTTATTAATTGATACTTATGTAAAAGACGAAATAGAAAAAGATCAATTATTTAGAGCTATCGAAGTTTTTCCTGCAATTAAGAAAAAAGCAGATTGGGCTTTAAAATGGATAGAATCAGATTCTTTTGCAGAGCGTTTAATTGCGTTTGCAGCAGTAGAAGGTATTTTCTTTTCTGGGGCATTTTGTTCAATTTTTTGGCTAAAGAAAAGAGGCTTATTACCAGGGTTAACGTTTTCTAACGAGTTAATTTCTAGAGACGAAGGTATGCACTGTGATTTTGCTGTGCATTTACACAATAACCACATGGTTAATAGAGTAGCTCCAGAACGTATTAAAGAAATTATTGTAGATGCTTTAGATATTGAAAGAGAATTTGTAACAGAGTCATTACCAGTAAGTTTAATTGGTATGAATGCACGTTTAATGACACAGTATTTAGAATTTGTAACAGATAGATTGTTATTAGAATTCGGATGCGAAAAAGTGTATGATGCTACAAATCCTTTCGATTTTATGGAAATGATTTCTTTAGAGGGAAAAACAAATTTCTTCGAAAAAAGAGTGTCAGAATATCAAAAAGCAGGTGTTAAATCTGGAGGAACAGGAAGTATAAGTTTTGATTCAGACTTTTAAACTTTAAAAAAATCTTTTCCCCCACTATAATTAACTAAAATATTAAATTAAAAAGAGGCCTTCCAAAATTTGGAGTTTTTGTTGGCTTTAATAACTAGTAACTATATCGTAAATCATTAAATCGTAAATCTAAATTATGTTTGTACTAAAAAGAGATGGCAAAAGAGAGCCAGTAATGTTTGACAAAATCACAGCTAGAGTAAAAAAGATGTGTTATGGATTAAACAAAATTGTTGACCCAGTAAAAGTAGCAATGCGTGTTATAGAAGGTCTTTATGATGGAGTAACAACTTCAGAATTAGATAACTTAGCTGCAGAAACTGCTGCAACAATGACAACTGCTCACCCAGATTATGCAAGATTAGCTGCAAGAATTGCTGTTTCTAACTTACATAAAAACACAAAGAAATCTTTTTCTGATACTATGGATGATTTATATTTCTATGTAAATCCACGTACAGGAAAAAAAGCACCTTTATTAGCTGATGATGTATATCAAATTATTCAAGAAAATAAAGAAAAATTAGATTCTACAATTATCTATAACAGAGATTTTAATTACGATTATTTTGGTTTTAAAACATTAGAGCGTTCTTATTTGTTAAAATTAAATGGCCAAATTGCAGAACGACCACAACACATGTTAATGCGTGTTTCTATTGGTATTCATAAAAACGATATAGACGAAGCCATTGCAACTTACGAGTTAATGAGTAAAAAATATTTTACACATGCAACTCCAACTCTTTTTAATTCAGGTACTCCAAAACCACAAATGTCTTCATGTTTTTTATTGCAAATGCAAGATGATAGTATAGAAGGTATTTACGATACATTAAAACAAACTGCAAAAATTTCGCAATCTGCTGGTGGTATAGGGTTGTCTATACACAATATTAGAGCAACAGGTAGTTATATTGCTGGTACAAATGGTACATCTAATGGTATTGTACCAATGTTACGTGTTTTTAATGATACTGCACGTTATGTAGATCAAGGTGGAGGTAAAAGAAAAGGTTCTTTTGCAATGTATTTAGAACCTTGGCATGCAGATATTTTCGACTTTTTAGATTTAAAGAAAAATCATGGTAAAGAAGAAATGCGTGCAAGAGATTTATTCTATGCCATGTGGATTTCAGATTTATTTATGGAACGTGTTCAAAATGATGCAGACTGGACCTTAATGTGTCCTCATGAATGTCCGCATTTATTTGATACTTATGGCGAAGAATTTGAGCGTTTATATACAAGTTACGAAGCTGCAGGTAAAGGAAGAAAAACCATTAAAGCTCGTGAATTATGGGAGAAAATTTTAGAATCTCAAATTGAGACAGGTACTCCTTATATGTTGTATAAAGATGCAGCTAACAGAAAATCTAATCAGAAAAATTTAGGTACAATTCGTTCATCAAATTTATGTACAGAAATTATGGAGTACACTGCAAAAGACGAAGTTGCTGTATGTAACTTAGCTTCTATTGCATTGCCAATGTTTGTTTCTGAAAGAGAAAATGGCGAAAAATACTTTAATCATAAAAAATTATACGACGTTACTAAAAAAGTTACTCGTAATTTAGATACAGTTATCGATGCAAACTTTTATCCTGTAAAAGAGGCAGAAAACTCGAACTTTAGACACAGACCTGTAGGTTTAGGTATACAAGGTTTAGCAGATACGTTTATCAACCTTCGTTTACCTTTTACTAGTGATGAAGCTAAAAAATTGAATCAAGATATTTTTGAAACCATGTATTATGCTGCTGTAACTTCATCTATGGAAATTGCAAAAGCCAAAGAACCATATTCTACATTTAAAGGTTCTCCAATGTCAGAAGGAGAATTCCAATTTAATATGTGGGGTATTAAAGATGATGAGTTAAGTGGTAATTGGGATTGGGATAAATTGCGTAAAAACGTAATGAAACACGGAGTTAGAAACTCGTTATTAGTTGCACCAATGCCAACAGCATCTACATCACAAATTTTAGGAAATAACGAAGCTTTTGAGCCATATACGTCTAACATTTATACAAGAAGAGTTTTATCTGGTGAGTTTATTGTGGTTAACAAACATTTACTAGAAGATTTAGTAGAATTAGGTTTGTGGGATAATGATATGAAAGAAAGCATTATGCGTGCAAATGGTTCTATACAACATATAGAAGAAATTCCTGCAGAATTAAGAGAATTGTATAAAACAGTTTGGGAAATGAGTATGAAAGATATTATTGATATGGCACGTCATAGAGGTTATTTCATAGATCAATCACAATCTTTAAACTTGTTTATGAAAGACCCAGATTATGGTAAGTTAACATCAATGCATTTCTATGCTTGGAAATCTGGCTTAAAAACAGGAATGTATTATCTAAGAACAAAATCTGCTGTAAACGCAATTCAGTTTACAGTTTCTAAAGAAAAGAAAGTTGAACAAGGTGATAAACCAATGAGTGCAGCAGAATTTAAAGCAATGGTAGATGCATCTAGAAATGCAGATCCAGATGATTGCGAAATGTGTGGTTCTTAGATTTTAATAATTTTTGGAGTATAAATAAAGTAAATTAAAAGAGAAGCAGAAATGCTTCTCTTTTTTGTATTTTCGAAAAATGAAAAAAATAATTTATTTGATTGCTTTTTTTGTTTTCTGTGGATGTAAACATCAGGAAAAAAATCAAAATACAAAAGCAACAGAAAAAGAAAGAAGAGTTGCTTTGAATCAAATAAATTTCGATAATTATGTTTTTAATACTCTAAATCAGAAGAAAGAAAAAATAAAGTTAGAAAACCATAAAAAGTATATTTTAGATTTTTGGTATTTAGAATGTCCACCTTGTGTAAAACAACATCAGGAAATTAAAGAGCATCAAAATTTACTTGCTAAAAATAATATAGAAGTTATTGGAGTTTCTATTGATAGGAACCTTGAAGATTGGATTAGTTATATCAACAAACATCAATATAATTGGAAAAATTATAATCACTTTAATACAGAAAATGAGTTAAAAACGGATTATAAAATCAAACGTTTTCCAACTTATTTATATATAAATGATGAAGGAGTAATTTTGAAGAAGTCTAATTCTTTTCAAAAAATAATTACTTCGCTAGAATTGATAAGTGATAATAAATAAATTAAAATGTAGAACTGTAATTATGCGTTCTGCATTTGTAAATTAAGAAATAAATGAACTGGGATAAACTCCTTTCTTTAAAACGTTTTGGCGATACCGAAAAAAGACCAAGAATAGCACAAGATGAAACACGTTTGGGCTTTGAAGTAGATTTTGATAGAATTATATTTTCATCAGCATTTAGATCTCTGCAAGATAAAACACAAGTAATTCCTTTATCAGAAACCGATTTTGTACACACGCGTTTAACACACAGTTTAGAAGTATCTGTGGTGGGTAGAACTTTGGGTAGAAGAGTGGGTAAAGTGTTGTTAGAACGTCATCCAGATTTGGTAAAATTAGGCTATACGTTTAATGATTTTGGAGCCATTGTAGCAGCAGCATCAGTTACGCATGATATTGGAAATCCGCCTTTTGGGCATTCAGGAGAAAAAGCTATAGGCGAGTATTTTAAAACCGGAAAAGGTGCTAAATATAAAGACCAATTGTCAGCAAAAGAGTATCAAGATTTAATCGATTTTGAAGGTAATGCAAACGGATTTAAAATCCTTACAGAGTCTAGAGAAGGTATTTCTGGTGGTTTGCGTTTAAGTTATGCAACTTTAGGTGCGTTTTTAAAATATCCAAAAGAGAGTTTGCCTAAAAAGCCAACAAATCATATTTCTGATAAAAAATATGGATTTTTTCAATCGGAAAAAGAAGAGTTTTTAGATGTGGTGCAAGAACTAGGGATGAAACCAAAATCATTAGAAAATAATTCGTTTTACAGGCATCCTTTAGCTTATCTAGTAGAAGCAGCAGATGATATTTGTTACACCATTATCGATTTTGAAGATGGTATTAATTTAGGTTTAATTGATGAAGATTATGCTTTAGAATACATGTCTAAATTAATTCACGGAATTAATAGGGATAAATATTATGCCTTAAAACATACCAAAGATAGAACCGCTTATTTAAGAGCAATTGCTATTAATTCTTTGATTGATGAAGCCGTAAACATTTTTTTAAATAATGAAGATGTAATTTTAAATGGTAGTTTCGATAGGTCTTTGTTAGACAAATGCAAGTACGAAGCTCAGATTAACGATATCATTAAAATAAGTATCGATAAAATTTATAAAAGCAAAGAGGTTATAGAAAAAGAAGTTGCAGGCTATAAAATTATAGCAGATTTACTGGATGTTTTTGTATCAGCTTTAAACAATAAATATACAGATAGTCAATCTAATTTTGATAAGCTAGTTTTAAACTTATTACCAGAAGAATATCAAACAGAAACCAATGATTTGTATCAGAGAATTATGCAGGTTTGTAGTTATGTTTCTAGGATGTCTGATAGTTATGCCATAAGAATGCATAAAAAGTTAACAGGAAACATTATTTAGCTGCTACAATTTATTAATGAAATGTTAAAAATTAACATAATTATTAACTAATTATAGTTAAATTAGTCGTTCTATTTTAAATTTTTAACACTTATGAGAAAAAAAATACTTGGTTTACTAACTTTAGTTTTGGTTGCTTCTGTTGGTATAGTTTCATTATCTAATAGAAATGAAGCTAATAATGAAGTAGCATCTTTACAAAAGATAAAAAAGAAAAAGAAAACCATAGAAGAGAAAATGCTTTTTGCAAAAGAAAGAGAGTTGTATGAGTTAGGGTTTCAAATCAATCCTATAACTGGTAAAATTCCTTTAGAAGAAAAAGAGCAAGAATACAATACTGCCTATAAATTATTAAATACAAAATCTAAAAGTAGTGCTACAGGTAGAAGTTTTATCTCTAGAGGTCCTTCTAATTTAGGAGGAAGAACAAGAGCTTTAAGAATAGATGTTTCAGATCCAACAGGAAATACAATTATTGCTGGTGGTGTAAGTAGTGGTGTTTTTAGAACTACTGATGGTGGTGCCAATTGGACCAAAGTTTCAAATAACGACGAAATTCATAACGTAACCGCAATTGCACAAGACCCAAGAGTAGATTCTAAAAACATTTGGTATTATGCAACAGGAGAATGGTCTGGAAATAGTGCGTCATTGGGTTCTGCGTATAGAGGTCAAGGTATTTGGAAATCTATAGATGGTGGAATTTCGTGGAATCAAATTGCGATAACTAATTCAGATCACCACGTTTTTGATTCTGATTTTGATTATGTAAATGCCTTAGAAGTGAGTCCTCTTAATGGAGAATTATTTATAGCAGCTACTGGTAAAATTTACAGATATGATGGTACAACCATGAATGTAGAATTAGAGATTCCAGATGATGGTACTGGATGGACAGATGTTAAAATTGCAAGTAATGGAAGAGTATTTGCAGCTGTAGAAGGAACATCTAAATCTGCAGGAATCACAACCTCTGCAACAGGTAATGGTGCGTGGTCTCTTTTGGCTAGAAACAATAATCCTGCTGGTTGGTCTGCTGCAGGTAGAATCGTTTTAGCTGTTGCCCCAAGTAACGATAATATTCTTTATGCTTTATACGAAAACGGAAAAAGATCTGATGGTGCATCTGATACTTATGAAATAGAAGCAGATCTTTGGAAATACGATTTATCTACTTCTACTTGGACAAATTATTCAGATAAATTACCAGACGAAACTGGTGGAGATTCAGAAGGTAATGATCCTTTCGCTATTCAAGGTGGTTATGATTTAGTGGTTTCTGTAAAACCAGATGATGAAAATTTTGTTGTAGTTGGGGGTACAAATCCTTATAAAATAGAAAACATAACTACAGATGATATGTTTTTGAGAATAGGTGGTTATATAAATAATTTAAGTTATGGTTTGTATAGTGTTGGTGGTACAGATCATCACCCAGATATACATCAATTAGTTTTCGATCCTCTAAATCCGAATACGCTTTTTAGTGGAACTGATGGAGGTATTCATAAAGCAGATGTTAGAGGTCCTAGTGTAGCTTGGACTAGTTTAAATAATAGTTATCAAACTTACCAATATTATCATGTTGCTATGGATCCTTTAGCTGGACAAGATATAGTGTTGGGTGGTGCACAAGATAATGGAACAACTGTGGGTGGTTTAGATTATGGTAGTACTGAAATTACAGACAAATCTACTATGGTAAGCATGGCTGGTGGAGATGGAGTAGCTGTAGGAATTGGTAGAAATGGTAATGCACTTAGGTATTATTTAGGTTTTCAAAACGGAACAATTTATCAAAGAAAAAGTGGTTTTTTAGAAATAACTCCAGATGATTCTTCTAGTCAATTTGTTACCTATTTTTATTTAGATCCAGACAATAACGAATCTCTATATTATGCAGGGCAATCTAATTTGTATGTTACACATGCTGCAGAAACAATTACAAGCGATACTTGGACCAATGTAGGAACCTTACCAACAAACGAGTTTATAAGAACAATTGCAACTACAAGAGGTACTTACAATGCAGCTACCAGTCATCTGTATATTGGTGGCCAAAGTGGAGGCGTTTTTAGAGTTTCAGATCCTCAAAGTGTTACATCTTTATCTACAGAAGCCGTAAATATTACACCTGCAACTGCTAGTAAAGCGAGTAATACAATTGTGAGTGATATTGCAATACATCCAACAAACCCAGATATTGTATTAGCAGTTTATGCTAACTACGGAATTAACAATATATACTTAACAACAAATGCAACTGCTGCTTCTCCAACTTGGCAGTTGGTAGAAAGAAATTTAGAGAATCATTCTATAAGATCTGCAGCAATTACACAAGTAGGTTCAGAAATTACTTACTTTGTAGGTACAGCAAGAGGTTTATATAGTTCTACAGATCCTACAAGTATAGATTGGGAAATTGAAGGTGCTAATGATTTAGGTTTAGCTGTAATTAGTTCATTAGTTTATCGTCCATCAGATAATAAATTATTAATTGGTACTCATGGAAATGGGATGTACGAAACTACTATAGAAGAAACACTTTCTGTTAATTCTTTTAATGATGATTTAAAACTATCAATATATCCTAACCCTGTTGCAACTAATATTTTCTTAAAGAGCAGTTTAATAGATTCAAATGATGATGTTACTTATGAAATTTATAATATAATTGGTAAATCTGTAACAAAGGGTCAACTTAAAGATGCTCAAATTAATGTAGAAAATTTAAATACAGGAGCTTATATTTTGAATATAAAATCAAAAGATTTAAAGCAGTCTGTTAAATTTATTAAAGAATAGAAATATGATAAAGAAGTTCTATAGCTTTCTTTTAATGTTTATTTTCCTTTTTGGATGTGCTAGTAGTAATATGAAATTAGAAGATAAACCTTTAGTAGAAATTAAAGAAGCCTACTTTTCTAAATATTCATCAGGAATAAAAGGAGGTGGAGCTGGTTTTAATGTTCATATTTCTATAAATGATGAATTACCTCAAGGAGAAACACTTTCTGGAATTTATTTTAAAGAAAAATATGCCAATTTAAAGTTTAATTCGCCTAATGTTTATTCAGCTTTTATCAGAACAAAAAAAGCAGTAGAAACTAATTTAGATGTAAAGAGTAGCTCTAAAAAAGCAGTAGAAACAACTCAACCTGATTTTCCTTTTACATTAAATTCCAATGAAGCTGTTTTGGTGTATGTAAAACAAGAAAAGAAGAAATATTTTAAAATTCAATTAGAAAAGAAAAACGCTGGGATACCTCAGTAATTTCTTTACAAACTCAATAAAAAAAAGTAGCAATTTGCTACTTTTTTTTGTTTAAATAAGTTTCTATAATTTTTGATATGGAATGGATATCCAAAGAATTTAATTTTATCAATTCTTGTATGTTGCCATGTTCAATAAATTGATCTTTAATACCTAGTATTTTTAGTTGATTTTTATAATGATGAGCAGCAGCAAATTCAGTAATTGCAGAACCAAATCCACCTTGTATTACACCTTCTTCTACAGTAATAATTGTTTCGTGTTTTTGAAAAATGGAGTGTAATAAGTTTTCATCCAAAGGTTTTATAAAACGCATATCAAAATGAGAAATACAACCTTTTTTGTTTAGTTTTTCTTCGGATAAAAGAATCGCTTCAGAAACATTTTTTTCAATGGTTCCAACACTTAAAACAGCAATTTTATTGCCTTCTTTTAAACAGGTTCCTTTACCAATTTCTATTTTACAAAAAGGTTGTTGCCATTCTTTTAGAAGTCCATAACCTCTGGGATAACGAATCGCAATCGGATTTTTTAAACCCAATTGAGCCGTATATAAAATATTGCGCAATTCAATTTCGTTTCTTGGTGCAAAGATAATTAGGTTTGGTATACATCTAAGGTAAGCCAAATCAAAAACTCCATGATGTGTAGCACCATCTTCGCCAACCAAACCAGCTCTGTCTAAACAAAAAATTACGGGTAAATTTTGCAAAGCCACGTCATGAATTACTTGATCGTAAGCACGTTGCAAAAAAGTGGAATAAATATTACAAAAAGGTACTAAACCTTGTGTAGCCATTCCTGCAGCCAAAGTAACAGCATGTTGTTCTGCAATACCAACATCAAAAGTTCGGTTAGGAAACTTTTTTAACATTAAGTTTAAAGAACTACCTGTTAGCATTGCAGGTGTAATTGCTACAATTTTATCGTTTTTTTCTGCGAGTTCAATAATGGTTTTGCCAAAAACATCTTGATATTTTGTAAATAAACTAGCTTCTTTTTTTAAACGCTCTCCAGAAATTTTGTCAAATTTACCAGGAGCATGATAGGTTATTTGGTCTTCTTCTGCCTTTTGTAAACCTTTACCTTTGGTAGTGATAATGTGTAAAAATTTTGGGCCTTTTACCCATTTTAATCGTTCTAATTCTGATAATAATTTTGGTAAATTATGACCATCAATAGGTCCAGAATAATTAAAATTTAATGCTTTGATAATATTATTTTGAGCTGCTAATTTTCTGTCGGATTTTACCTTAGTTAAATATTCTTTTAAAGCACCAACAGCAGGATCAATTCCAATAGCATTATCATTTAAAATGATGAGTAAATTTGCTTTAGAAACACCTGCGTGATTCAACGCTTCAAAAGCCATTCCGCTTGCAATAGAAGCATCTCCAATCACAGCAATATGTTGTTTTTCTTTTTCACCTTTTAAGTTCGATGCAATTGCCATTCCTAAAGCTGCAGAAATAGAAGTGGAAGAATGCCCAACACCAAATGCATCAAATTTGCTTTCTTTTCTTGATGGAAAACCAGCAATTCCACCAAATTGTCTATTGGTATGAAAAACGTCTTTTCTTCCCGTTAAAATTTTATGTCCATAGGCTTGATGACCAACATCCCAAACTAATAAATCATTAGGTGTATCAAACAAATAATGCAAAGCAATTGTTAATTCTACAACCCCTAAACTTGCGCCTAAATGTCCTTCTTTGGTAGATACAATATCAATAATAAATTCCCTTAAATTTTTAGCCAATTCAGGTAATTGCTCAGGATTTAATTTTCTTAAATCAGAAGGATTTGATATGTTGTCTAACAAATTTTTCGACATTCTACAAAAATACAATAATCCTTTTTTGTAATATTGATTTTTATTTTCTTTAAATGATGATACAACCTTTTGATGATACTTATTTTATGAAAAAAGCCTATCAAGAAGCAGAAATTGCTTTCGATAAAGGCGAAGTGCCAGTTGGTGCTGTTATTGTTTTAAAGAATCAAATTATTGCAAGAGCGCATAATTTAACAGAAACCTTAAACGATGTAACTGCACACGCAGAAATGCAAGCATTTACAGCAGCTGCTGATTTTTTAGGAGGTAAATATTTAAAAGATTGTATTTTGTATGTAACTTTAGAGCCTTGCCAAATGTGTGCAGGCGCAAGTTATTGGGCGCAAATAGGTAAAATTGTTTATGGTGCTTCTGAGCCAGAAAGAGGTTTTGTAAATTTAAAAACTACCTTGCATCCGAAGACAAAAGTAATAAGTGGAATTTTAGAAAACGAGTGTGCTCAAATTTTAAAACGTTTCTTTATTGAGAAACGAAATTTAAATTAAACGCAAACTGTTAAAATTTTAACAAACTCTTCTTAAAAAATTTGTAGTGTAAATTGTTTTAATCAACTTTAGGGTGAATTCAAATTTAATCAAACACTACAAATGAAAAATTTCATCTTGTTTTTTGTGTTTTTATTGACTGCTTCAATAAGTTTTGCACAAGAAACACCAAAACCCAATTACAGAGCTGCAGCTAAATATTCGCCTAAAAATTTAGCAAAAATGGTACATTCAACGAGTGTAAATCCTCATTGGTTAAAAAAAGGAAACCGTTTTTGGTATTCTTACAAAACATCAGAAGGTTCTAATTATTATTTAGTTGATTTAGACAGAAAAACTAAAAAAACACTTTTTGATAACGTAAAAATGGCAAAATGGTTAACAGAAATAACCAAAGATCCTTACGATGCAAAACATTTGCCACGTTTCAGTTTTAAATTTAACGAAGCAGAAAATGCCATCCGTTTTTATGTAACTTCTACAGAAGAAGTAGAGGTTATAGATGAAAAAAAAGAGGTTAAAAAAGATTCTACATCAACTAAAAAAGGTAAAAAAGCAAAGCCTAAAAAACCTAAAAAGGAAAAGAAAGTTTACCATTTAGAATACAAATTAGGTAGTAATGGTTTAACCATTTTAGATAATAAAAAGAAAGAAAAAGAACCTTGGAAACGTTGGGCAAACATTGCACCAGATAGTTCTATTGTATTATATTCTAAAAATTACAATTTATATTGGATGGACAAAGTAAACTTTAAAAAGTTTATTAAAGATGAAAAAGATACCACAGTTGTAGAAAATCAATGGACAAAAGATGGAGAAGAAAACTATGGTTATGGTAGAGGTGGTAGAGGACAAGATAATGTAGATAAAGAAAAAAAGAAAGATGATAGAAAAGGAGTTTGGGGAACTTGGTCTCACGATTCTAAAAAGTTTGTTTTTCAAAAATCAGACTCTAGACATATTAAAGATTTATGGGTAATTAACTCTACAGGTAAAAAAAGACCAACGTTAGAAACGTATAAATATCACATGCCAGGTGAGCAAGAATATTACAAATCAGAATTATTAATTTTTGATATTCCTACTAAAACACACATTAAAGTTCCTTTAGATACTGTTAAACAGCAAAGTATTTCTGTATTTAGAGCGCCAAGAAAACAATCTGACAGAGATGATGATTTTAAACCAACCTTGCTTTTATCAAAAAAAGGAAAAGTATATTTTAGTGTAATTTCTAGAGACAGAAAAAAGTTAGATATTAATGTTGCTGATATTAATACAGGTGAATATAAAACCTTAATAGAAGAGCGTTTTAATACCTATATAGAATCTAGGCCATTAGTTTTATTTAATAATGAAACAGAAATGTTGCATTGGGCAGAACGTGATGGTTGGGCACATTTTTATTTGTATGATGCCAATGGAAACTTAAAAAATCAGGTTACAGAAGGCGATTATCATGTGTCTAATTTTGAGGGTTTAAACGAAAAAACTAGAACGTTATATTTTTCTGCAAACGGAATAAATAAAGAACAAGATCCTTATTATGCTCATACTTATAGTATCAATTTAAATGGTACAGGATTAAAATCTTTAAATCCTGGTGATTTTACAACAAGAACAAGTATGTCTGATTCTAATCAATACTTTGTTAGTAATTTTTCTAGAGTAAATACTGTACCAAAATCGGAAGTTAGAGATGCTAATGGACGTAAGATAATGGATTTAGAAACCGCGGATTTATCGCAATTATTTGCATCAGGATATAAATTTCCAGAACCTTTTAAAGTAAAAGCAGACGATGGAATTACAGATATTTACGGAGTTATGTACAAACCTTTTGATATGGATTCTACCAAAGTTTATCCGTTGTTAGAATATGTGTATCCTGGCCCACAAACAGAAGCTGTTAACAAATCTTTTTCTTACAGAATGGATAGAGTTGATAGAATGGCGCAAGTTGGTTTTATTGTAATTACGTTAGGAAACAGAGGTGGACATCCAGACAGATCTAAATGGTATCATAATTATGGTTATGGCAATTTGCGTGATTATGGTTTGGCGGATAAAAAATATGTTGCGCAACAATTGGCAAACAAACATAAGTTTATCGATATCGAAAAAGTAGGAATTTACGGTCATTCAGGAGGTGGATTTATGTCTACAGCTGCAATGTTAGTATATCCAGATTTCTTTAAAGCAGCAGTTTCATCAGCAGGAAATCATGATAATAATGTGTATAATTCTTGGTGGAGTGAAACGCATCATGGTGTAAAAGAAGAGATTGATGAGAAAGGAAAAAGTTCTTATAAATATAAGATTGATGTAAATCAATCTTTAGCAAAAAATTTAAAAGGACATTTAATGTTGATTCATGGAGATATGGATAATAACGTAAATCCTGCAGGAACCATAAGAATGGCAAACGAATTAATTAAAGCAAATAAACGTTTTAAATATATGATTATGCCAGGACAAAGACATGGTTTTGGTAATATGACAGAATATTCTTTCTGGTTAAGAGCAGATCATTTTAGTAAATATTTACTGGGAGAAGAAGCTACAGATACTGATATTTTATTCATGAATATGGATAAACCTATGAATAGATAAAAGATTCTAAAGCATAAAAAAACTCCGAATGAAAATTCGGAGTTTTTTTATATATGTAAAAACTTACACTTTTTTAATCACGTTTGTTACAATTCCCCAAATCACAAAATCATTCTCTTCTGTAATGTTTATAATTGGGTAATCAGGATTTTCTGGTTGCAACCAAACTTCATTTTTTTCTACTCGTAAACGTTTTACGGTAAATTCACCATCTAAAAAACAAACCGCAATTTTATTGTTGGCAGGTTCTAAACTTCTGTCAATAACTAACAAATCGTTATCATCTAAACCAGCATCAATCATAGATTGACCTTTTACTTTGGCAAAGAAAGTAGCGTCTTTGTTTTGAATTAATTCATCATCTAAAGAAATTCGAGTTTCTCTAAAATCGTCTGCAGGCGAAGGAAAACCAGCAGAAATGCCAACATCAACCAAAACAGCTCCATTACCAGATGAAGCTTTTGGTGTAAAAAAAGTAAGATTTTTAGTTCCCATCATTAGTAGTTGCAAATTATAACTTTTCTTTTAATAAAAGAACAAAAAAGATGAATGCTATTTTGTGGCTTTTACTGTAAAAACATCATTAATATTTGTTGTAAATTTAGGTGATAATCTTTCTTGACGCATTTTCCAAGTGCGTTTTAAATCTTGATTTCCCAATTTAATTTTGTCTGCTTTAAATTTACGATTTAAATGATCAATGGCAGACATTAAAGGTTTGTGTTTAGGATTTTCGTGCGAAAATAAATTGAGTTGAAAATTATCATTGGGTACTAAACCAGTAACAATTACGCCTGCTCTTTTGTATTTAATTCCGGGTTTAAAAATACTTTTTACAGCTTCAACAGCAGCTTTAGAAATGGTTAATGTAGAATCTGTTGGATATGAAAAAACCACGGTTTTACTTTCTTTGTGTTGTGGTTCATTTTTTTGATGACGATTGCTAGAAAGCTGCACAATTAACATATGACAGCTCGATTCTTGATTACGCAATTTTTCAGCACAACTTGCAGCAAACGTAGAAATACGTTCTTTAAGATTATCGATATCAGAATACGTGTATTCGAAACTGCGAGTGGTAGCAATCATTTTTTTTGATGACACTTCTTCTAACGGAATTTTAGAAATGCCTTGTAAATCTTTTTGCAAACGCCATTCTACAATAGAAAAATTTTTTAAAACCCAATCGCTTGGCAATTGTGTAAAATCATAAGCAGTTGTACAACCTTTGGCTTGTAAACGTTTTTTTAAACGACTACCAATTCCCCAAACATTGCCAATTTTGGTCCATTTTAAAGCTTTAATTCTATTTTCTTCGCAATCAATAACACAAATTCCTTTAGATTGTTTTAGGTTAGAACGTGCAATTTTATTGGCAACTTTACTCAATGCTTTGGTTGGTGCAATTCCTACACAAGTTGGTATGCCTGTCCATTTTAAAACTCTACTTCTAATTTTTGTAGCATATTCTTGTAGATCATAATTGTCAAAACCTTGTAATTGTAAAAAAGATTCGTCAATAGAATACACTTCTATATCTGGAGAAAAATCGGACAGAATATTCATTACTCTTGCACTCATATCTCCATACAAAGGATAATTAGAAGACAAAACCGTAATGTTTTTTTCCTTGCAAAATTGTTCCCATTTAAAAATTGGAGCGCCAAATGGGAGTTCCAATTTCTTAGCTTCATCACTCATAGAAATTACACAACCATCATTATTGCTTAAAATAGCAACAGGTTTGTTTTGCAAGTTTGGGTTAAAAACTCGCTCGCAAGAAGCATAAAAATTATTACAATCTATCAGTGCAAACATGGTATAAAAATACCTAAAAATAGCAGACAAAATTACGTTGTTAATATCTTAATTTGTAAATGAAGCAGAATATTATCAACCTAACTTAAAGACAGATTTTTATAAGCTCTTTTTAATTTCTGAATAACAATTTCGATTTCATTTTCATTTAAATGACCAAATCCGAAGCGAATTGCACAAGTGGTTTTATTCTGATATAAAATAGTTTTGGGTAAAAATAAATTGTTTTTTTCGGCTTCTTCTGCCAATTTAACTAAAGGTATGGTTGGGTTAAACGTTAACCAAATTGCTAAACCACCTTCAGGAGTTTTCCAAGCTGCAATTTTATCAAAATGTTTCAATAATAATTGATTTAAATAATCTCTTCTTTTTTTATAGATAACAATATTTTTTTGCATTAATCTGTAAATTTCTCCTTCATTAATTAATTCTGATAGCATTTGTTGCTGAATTAAATCTCCTTGTTCATCTAGTAAATACAAATAATTTTTAGCTTCTGATATTAAATTTTCTGGTGCAATTACAAATCCGGTTTGAAAACTAGGAAACAAAGATTGTCCTAATTTACCTAAGTAAATAACCATCCCATTTTCATCAGAATTTGTCATTGGTAAAACAGGAGAATTATCAAACTGAAAATCAAAATCAAAATCATCTTCAATAATGGCAAAACCAAATTCTTTAGCCAATTTTAGTAATGCAGTTCTACGTGTTGCGCTTAAGCTAACTGTGGTTGGGTAATCTCTGTGCGCACAAAGATAAACACATCTAATACTGTTTTTTATAAAGTTTTTTCTGATAAATTCAACATCTAAACCATCATCATCTGTAGGAATTGTAATTAGTTGAGCTCCTACTTGCTGAAATATCATATTAGAAGCATAATTGCTTAAATCGCCAACCAAAACAACATCATTTTTTTGAATTAAAAGTTGAGAAACAATGTACAAACTCATTTCTGTACTTCTGGTACTAATTATATTTTTAGGGCCTACATGTAATCCTCTTGTGGCATTTAAATAATTACACAGTTGTGTTTGAAACATAGAGAGTGACGCTTCTTGAGGTCTGTTCCATTTTTGAATTAAAGTTTTACGTTTCATAGCTGCACTATACCATCTTGTAAATTGATTTACAGGATGTAAACGCAAATCTGGTTTGCCATCATTTATAGAATATTTAGCTTCTGTTAGTTGCACAGTAGATGCCAAATGAAACGATTTTTGAAACTCGAAACCAGTAGTTTTGGCTAAATTTTGATGATTGATAAATTCAGTTTTTCGGTTTTTATCAGTGAATTTTACTTTTTTAGTAGATACAAAAGTGCCTTTGTTCGGTTTAATATCTACCCAACCTTGAGAGGCTAACTCATCATAAATAGCGACAGCAGTATTTCTATGAATTTGTAATGTTTTTGCAAGAGCTCTAGTGCCTGGTAATTTTGTTTTTTTTAGAATGATATTCCTTTGAAACAAGTGTACAAATGCTTGCGCAACTTGTATGTAAACAGCTTGTGTTTTAGATTTATCAAAAGTGACGTTTTTCTGAATTATTGATAAAAGTGGACTATCTTTCATTTAAAAACCGGACTATTTTAAGCGGTGATAAAGTTACGATTTTTGCAGTCTATTTAAATCACTATTTATGAAAATTAAAATTACGTTAGTAATTCTTGGATTGTTATCCGTTTTACAAGTAAAAGCACAAGAAAAAGTTATAAAAAGAGATACTTTAAAAGAGGTTGTTATTACATCAACAAGAATAGATTTGCCTTTTAAAGCAAATTCTAGAACTATAAATGTTATTTCATCCGAAGACATTAAAAATAGTGCAGCTACCAATGTTGCAGATGTATTACAGCAAGTTGCAGGTGTAGATATTAGAAGAAGAGGTACTGCTGGTAGCCAAGCAGATTTATACATTAGAGGTGGTGGTTTCGATCAAACTTTATTGTTAATAGATGGTATTAAAATGGATGATTCTCAAACAGGGCATCATACATTAAATGCGGCTTTACCCATAGAAGTTATAGAAAGAATAGAAGTAATAAAAGGACCTGCAGCAAGAGTTTTTGGTCAGAATGCATTTACGGGTGCTATAAATATTGTTACTAAAAAGAAACTGAATAATGTTGCTTCTGTAAATGTAGAAACAGGGTCTTTTGGGCAATTAAATGGTTCTGTAACTGTGGGTAAAGAATTTGAAAACTCATCAATAATAGCACACGTTGGTGCATTAACATCAGATGGTTATAGAGAAAATTCTGATTATAATAATTACAATTATTTCTTAAAAGGAGTTTTTAATAAAAAGAACCAACCTATAGAGGTTTTGGCTACTTTTTTCGATAAAAATTTCGGAGCAGAAAACTTTTATACCACCAACGAAACGTTTCACGAATACGAAGAAACTCAAAATAGTGTAATTGGTGTTTCTACTACTTTTAAATCAGAAAAATTTAAAATTACACCAAGAGTGTATTGGAGAAGAGGTCAGGATATTTTCTTGTTAAGAAGAGACGATCCTAGTTTTTACAGAAACTTGCACATTACCAATAAAGTTGGGATAGAAACAAATGCAGCTTACACATCTAATGCAGGTGTTACTGGTTTTGGAATCGATGTTTCTAGAGTTTCTATTAGCAGTAATAATTTAGGTGATAGAAATAGAACAATGGCTAATTTGTTTTTAGAGCATCGTTTTAGTTTGGCCGATGATAAATTAGACATTACTCCAGGAATTGCAGTTACGTATTTTTCTGATTTTAAATTCCATGCTTTTCCAGGATTAGATTTAGGGTTTCAAATATCAGATAAAGTAAAAGCTTACGGAAACATTGGTTATACGTATAGAATACCAACTTACACAGATTTATTTTATAGTGATCCTGTAACAGTGGGTAACGAAAATTTAGAGCCAGAAGAAGCCTTTGCGCAAGAAATTGGTTTTAAATTTAATGATGCTAAATTCTCTGCTTCAGTTGCTTTCTTTAATAGAGATTCTGATAATTTGATAGATTATGTAAGAGAAAATACGGACAATAGTGCATTTACAGCAACAAATATTACAAAAGTTAATACCAAAGGTTTTGAGCTAGATGCAGGTTATATTTTTAAAATAGGTAGTTATACTCAAACTATTTCTACAAATTATACTTTTTTAGAGGATGATATTTTAGATCAAAATAAAGATTTATCTCGTTATTCTCTAAATACGTTAAGACATCAATTTACAACACGTTTTACAAGTAAATTGTTTAAAAATGTGCGTCAGAATATAATTTACAAACATGCAGAGCGTACAGTTGGTACAAGTTATAATGTTTGGGATGCCTCTATTATTGTTGATGCAAATAAAATTAATTTAACAATTACAGCTAATAATATTTTTAATACAGATTATATAGAATCTGGTTTTGTACCAATGCCACCAAGCAACGTTTTATTTGGATTAAGATACAATTTTTAAGGAATCAAAATTTCTCGTTTTTCACTATAAGCCTTGATAATTTTTTTATCAGGCTTTTTTTTTGATCTATTGTAACAATAATGTTGGTTTATAATATTTGTCATATTAGATGTAAGTATGAGCTTACTTTAACCATACCAATAATAAGAAATAACTTACATTTTTAATTATCTTCATACGGTTGCGTAAAAGATATGCTTTGTCTTTCCATAATTATTTTATTTGGTGTAAATCTACATCAAAATTGAATCTACTTTAAGTTTTTTTTGATAAAGCTAACTTCAGAATAAAAACAATAAAAATTAGAAGTTTTTTATTCAGATCATGCAATTTAAATTGCATGACTTTTTTTAGATTATTACTTTTCATAACGTTTTATTAACTTTGCTTTTTTAAATTTTTAAGCATGAGTTTAAACTTATCTCAGATAGATCGAGTAAAAACAATTACCAAAGAAGATTTTATAAAAAACTATTTTAAGCCACAAAAACCTGTGGTTATAGAAGAGTTTATAGAAGATTGGTCTGCCTATAAAAAATGGAGTTTAGACTATATAAAAGAAGTTGCAGGCGATAAAACTGTGCCTTTATATGATGATAGACCAGTAGATTATAAAGAAGGTTTTAACGAGCCACATGCTAAAATGAAAATGTCTGAATATGTAGATTTGCTAAAACGCGAACCTACAAAATTTAGAATTTTCCTTTGGAATATTTTAAAAGAAGTACCCGCTTTACAAAAAGACTTTTCTTATCCAGATTTTGGTTTGCGTTTAATGAAAGGTTTGCCCATGTTGTTTTTTGGCGGAAGAGATTCTTATACTTTTATGCATTATGATATAGATTTAGCCAATATTTTCCATTTTCATTTTGAAGGAGAAAAGAAAGTAATTCTATTTGATCAAAAACAAAATAAACATTTATATAAAATTCCTTTCTCATTAATCACCAGAGAAGATATCGATTTTAATAATCCTGATTTTACAAAATGGCCCGCATTAAAAAATGCTAAAGGTTATGTTACAAAATTAAATCATGGTAATATTTTATATATGCCAGAAGGTTATTGGCATTATATGAGATACATTACACCTGGTTTTTCGTTGAGCTTAAGGGCAATTGCAAGAAATCCGATAAATTTAGGCAAAGCTGTCTATAACGTCTTTATAATGCGTCCTGTAGATACTTTAATGCGTAAGCTTAGAGGTGAAAAGTGGATAGAATGGAAAAATAAGCAACCTTTATTAAGAAATATTTAATAATTGAAAAAAATTAGTTTAAGTGTTTGGTTTTAAGTAGATTCGTTGTAACTAAACAAATATAACTAACTTATGAAAGCTTGCCCAAAATGTAAATCTGAGTCTCGACACAGGTTAAAGAGAAAAGCGATTGTAAAAATTGTTCCAGGAACTAGGAGTTATGGATGTGATAGGTGTAATACTTATTATACCTGGTTTCCTTTAATTAATCGTACTTTAAGAGTCTAAAAAAGAACCTCGCGTTTGCGAGGTTTTTTTATTTAAAATACAAACTCATTTCTGCTTGTAATTCTTTGGCTTTTTTAGCAGCAGCTTCCGAAAAATCTTTGTCTTTAGAAGCGTAAATAATTCCTCTAGAAGAATTTATTAATAAACCAATAGTATTGTTTAAACCATACTTACAAACATCTTTTAATTTACCACCTTGCGCACCAACACCAGGAACTAATAAAAACGAATTTGGTACAATTTTTCTTATTTCTTTAAAATATTCTGCTTTAGTAGCACCAACAACATACATCAAGTTTTCAGCGTTTTTCCAGTTTTTAGAAGTTTCTAAAACTTGTTTGTATAATTCTTTATCATTAACTTTTTTGGTTTGAAAATCAAAAGCACCTTCGTTAGATGTTAAAGCTAACATAATAGTATGTTTGTCTTTAAAAGCTAAAAATGGTTCTACAGAATCTTTACCCATATAAGGTGCAACAGTTACAGAATCAAAAGCTAAATCGTTAAAAAACGCTTTGGCATACATAGTTGAGGTATTGCCAATATCACCACGTTTTGCATCTGCAATGGTAAAAACTTCTGGATAATTCTTATTTAAATATGCAATCGTTTTTTCTAAAGCCAACCAACCTTTTATTCCATAAGCCTCATAAAAAGCAGTGTTGGGTTTGTAGGCAACACACAAATGATGTGTAGCATCAATAATTGCTTTATTAAATTCAAAAATAGGGTCTTCTAAAGCTAATAAATGGGGTGGAATTTTATCTAAATCTACATCTAAACCAATGCATAAAAATGATTTTTTTAGATTTATTTGTGATACTAGTTGTGCTGTTGTCATTACTTTTGTTTAAAGTTTTACAAAAATACTATTTTAAACTTTTAAGATTTGTAAGAAACTAATTTTTTAATGGACAAATTTAATATGAAAAAAATCTTTATTCTATTTGCTGTTTTATTATTGTTGAGTTGTTCAGAAGATCCAAAACAATTTTCTGAAGAAGCCAACCTAGAAATGTTAGTGGGTTTAGATAAATCTAAAATTACTTTAAGAGAAGTTTTATATCAACATAAAGGAAAAAAAGTTTTAATAGATGTTTGGGCTTCTTGGTGTAAAGATTGTATTGTGGGTTTCCCGAAAGTAAAAGCTTTGCAAAAAGAATTTCCAGAGGTGGTGTTTTTATTTTTATCTGTTGATAGAAGTAATCCTTCTTGGAAAAGAGCCATCAAAAAATATAATTTAGAAGGTATTCATTATAATTTGCCTAAAGGACAAAATGAAGGCGATTTTGTCGATTTTGTGAATCTTGGATGGATTCCAAGGTATATGGTTATTGATGAAAAAGGAGAAATTTCTTTGTTTAAAGCCACAAATGCATCAGACAAAAAAATTATTGAAGCTCTAAAAAAATAATAATACATCGTTTTAGTAAGTATTTGTTTTTCTACATATTATTTTGCGTATCATTTCTTAAATTTACAGAGTAATAAAAGTATATAATTATGAGACAAAAGATAGTAGCTGGAAACTGGAAAATGAATAATGATAAAAATCAAACTGAGGTACTTATTAGTGGTATTAAAGAAGAGATTAAAGATTTAGCATTAGAGAACACAAGAGTTATCATTTCTCCATCTTTTATAAATTTAGAATCTGCTGTAAAAAGTACTGAAGATTCTAAAATTGAAGTTGTTGCGCAAAATATGCATCAAGCAAAAAGTGGTGCTTACACAGGTGAGGTTTCTGCAGATATGTTAAAATCAATCAGTATAAAAACGGTTATTTTAGGGCATTCAGAAAGAAGAACTTATTTTGGTGAAACAGATGAGTTACTTGCAGAAAAAGTTAATGCAGTTTTAGAAAATGATTTAGAAACTATTTTTTGTTTTGGTGAATTGTTAGAAGATAGAAAATCTGACAATCATTTTAACGTTGTAGAAAGTCAGTTAAAAAATGCGTTATTTCACTTAGAAGCTAAAGATTGGGCAAGTATTGTTTTAGCTTATGAGCCAGTTTGGGCAATAGGTACAGGAGAAACTGCTAGTCCAGAACAAGCACAAGAAATGCATGCATTTATTAGAAGTATTGTAGAAAAGCAATACAACAAAGAAGTTGCAGATGGCGTTTCTATTTTATATGGTGGTAGTGTAAAACCTGCAAATGCAGAAGAAATTTTCTCTAAACCAGATGTAGATGGTGGTTTAATTGGTGGTGCAGCATTAAAAGCGTCAGATTTTTCTGCAATTATAAAAGCGATTTAAAAGAACTTAAATTTAAAACCAATAAATTTGCGTCAAGATTTAATTCTTGACGCTTTTTTTATGATGGATAATATTTATATAGAATACAATTTTACGGTAACACCTAAAGAACCTGCAACAGAAATTTTAATTGCAGAATTAGGTAATGTGGGTTTTGAGAGTTTTGTAGAAAACGAAGTTGGAGTTACTGCTTACATTCAGAAAGAAGAATATTTTGATGATATTTTAAACGATATTTTTGTTTTAAATTCAGATGAATTTCAGATAGATTATCAAAAGAAAGAAGTTGCACAAACCAACTGGAATGCAGAATGGGAAAAGAATTTTACACCTATTCAGGTGGATGAATTAGTGAGTATAAGAGCTCCTTTTCACGAAAATCCTAATCTTGCATACGACATTGTAATTGAACCAAAAATGAGTTTTGGAACTGGGCATCATGAAACCACACATATGATGATTCAGCATTTATTACAATTAGATTTAGACAATAAATCTGTATTAGATATGGGATGTGGAACAGGAATTTTAGCCATTTTTGCTGAAATGAAAAACGCTAAACCTATTGATGCTATTGATATTGATAACTGGTGTTACGAAAATTCTTTAGAAAACGTACAACGTAACAATTGTAATCATATTTCTGTTTACAAAGGTGATGCAACACTTTTAAAGGATAAAAAATATGATGTTATTATTGCCAACATCAACAGAAATATTTTATTGATGGATATGAAAACGTATACAAGTTGTTTAAATGAAAATGGGGTGTTGTTGTTGAGTGGTTTTTATAAAGAAGACATATCAATTATTGATGAAGAAGTTTCTAAATACAACTTAAAATTAGAAACATTTATTGAAAGAAATAATTGGGTTGCATTGAAATACAATAAATTGTAATTTTGTTTATATGAGCACAAAAGAAAAAATTAAAGAAGAAGTAGACGTTTTAGAGCAAAGAACAAATCAGCATGAAATTGTATTGCATAATGATGAGGTTAATACTTTCGATTTTGTAATAGAATCTCTAATAGATGTTTGCGACCATACTTTAGAACAAGCAGAACAATGTACTATTTTAGTGCATTACAAAGGAAAATGTACTGTAAAATCTGGTGAGTACAAAGATTTAGAACCAAGATGCTCTAAATTGCTACAATTAGGTTTATCTGCAGAACTTGTATAACAAATATGGAAAACGTTTTAAAGTACTACGAATTTTCAGAATTTTTTAAAGATAATTCTGAAACTTTTAATGGTAATGAAATTGCTTACACAGAATTAAATGAAACACATTTTTTAATTTTCGAAAAAAACAATGCAGCCTATAATTTATATGTTTCTAAATATAAACAACAAAAAGATATTGGAGTTAAACCACCAGAAATACTAGAGATTTTGGTAGAAAATTACGACAAAAGTATACCAGAACACAGAATAGCCATAAAGCAATATTTAAGTTAAAACCTGAGAATTTCTCAGGTTTTTTCTTTTTTTAAAAACAATGTGACTTATTAAATTTTCTGGTGTCTTATAAATAGAGAACAATACAAGAAATAGAAAAAAGAAAAAGATAGTAGTTAGTTTTTATACTAAGTTTGGTTAGACGAAAAAGCCCTTAACACTTGTTAAGGGCTTTTTTTAATCTAATATTTCTTTAACCATACCATAAATTAGCGTGTCTTTTTCATCTTTTATATCGCGCCATTTCATCACTTTTAATTTTATCATTCTTCCGTCTTTACTAATCGATTCTTCTATATTTTCTATTTTATTTCCTGTAATGGCTACAGCCACATCATTTTCGTAATAACGTTGTGCAATCTTCTTAGGAAAAATTTCAAAATTATTTTTTCCAATTAAACTATATCTATCGTTGTTAAAAATATGTCCAAATTTATCTACATAAACAGGATTTATGTACTGAATAACAAATTCGCCTCCTCTTTTTACCTTTTGCCAAACAGGTAGAGGGAAATCTTCATAATTACTATTAAAAATAATCATGTTTTGTTTTATATGTGCACTTTTTTCTTGTAAAGTAGCGTGTTTAATTTTTACTTCTTGGTTTTCTGATCTTAAAAAATAAGTAGAAACCGTTAAAAGCAATAAAGATGCATTGGCAATAATTTTACGCTTTTTCTCTAAACTTGTAATTTTAAGTATGAGGTTTTTCGATTTTACAGCTAGCTTATTCATATCTTCTAGTTTTAGAGTTTATAAAATAATTAGTTGCATTTGTGTTTTCTATCCTTACAAAACTAAAACTTGTATGGTTGTTTTTAGATGATAAAACGTTGATACGACATTGCAGATAATTTAGGATTTGATGCGTAATTTTTGTGTTCATTTTAGGGGAATTTTAAGGGGTTTTGTAATTTTTTATCTATTTAGTTAGGTATTATTTCTTTAACCATACCAAAAATTAGAGTGTCTTTATTGTCTTTTATTTCTCTCCACTTTATAACTTTAAGTTTTAAGATATTACCAACTTTATCAAATGCTTTTTCTAAGCTTTCTACTTTAAGTCCTGTAATAGCAACAGCAATATCATTTTCATAATAGGTTTGTGCTAATTTTTTAGGAAAAATTTCAAAATTATTTTTTCCAATCAAAGCATATTGATCATATTTAAAAGTATGTCCGAATTGATTTACATACTCAGGGTTAATGTATTGAATAATAAATTTATCGCCTCTTTTTACTTTTTGCCAAACAGGTAGAGGAAAATCTTCATAATTACGGTTAAAAATGATCATATTTTTTTTTAAACTTTTACTCTTTTCTTCTAGTCTAGCATATTCAACTTTAACTTGCTGGTTTTCTGTTCTTAAAAAATAAGTAGAAGCGGTTAAAAATAATAAAGAACAATACGTAATTATTTTATGCTTTTTCTCTAATCTCGAAACATTAAACAGTACTTTTCTTGATTTTAAAGTCAACTTGTTCATATTTTTTCATTTTAGAATTGGTAAAAAGTAGAACAAGCATAATCTGTTTTATAGTTTAGATTAAAATTAATTTTTGTTAAAAGAAAATATTTCTTTTTTGTTTTTGGGGTATTTATACTATCCATAATTTAAGGGGTATTTGGATTTGTTTATTATTTATATCTTCAATTTATGTTTTTAAAGGGGATCATTTCTTTTACCATTCCATAAATCAAAGTGTCTTTGTTATCTTTTATTTTGCGCCATTTTATCACTTTAAGTTTTAATAGATTGCCATTAACATCTAAAGTTTTTTCATCACATTCCAATTCATTTCCATTTATAGATACTTCAATGTCGTTTTTGTAATAAATTTCGGCAATATCTTTAGGAAACAATTCAAAATTATTTTTTCCAATAAAAGCATATTCATCTTTATTCAAGTTTTTTCCAAAAATATTTACAAATTCAGGGTTTACATATTGCATTATAAACTCATTACCGCGCTTTATTTTTTGCCAAACAGGCAAAGGAAAGCCTTCGTAATTTCTATTAAAAAGCACCATATTTTGTTCTAGGTTGCTACTTCTTTCTTTCAAAATTTTATAATTACCTTTAACATTTTTGTTTTCTGTTCTTAAAAAATAGGTAGATACCGTTAAAAATAGTAAAGAGAAATAAGTAATTATTTTATGCTTTTTCTCTAAATTAGAAAAAGTAAAAAATATTTTATGAGGTTTAATAACTAACTTTTTCATACACTTTCAATTTTATTGGTCTTAGATCAAGAGCATTAATAAAAAATCTATTTTCTAAAAAAATAAATTCTAATCTTAATGCCTTAAGATTGCTTGTTCTGTACTGCTTATGCTTATTGATAAAAGTTTCAAAGAAATTGTTTGATATCCTTAAAAATAAGTTCAGCAAAGAATAAACCGCCAAAAATAGATTGAAAATAAAAAAGTTTGTTTTAGAATTATTTGTTTCAGCAGATTTTTTATAGCTAAAATTTTGATTTTTAACTACAAGAAACAAATGTTCAATAAAATTAGTTTTTATATGATCCATAACTGGGGGAATTGGATTGTTTAAATAACTAATTATCTATAATCATTATAGATAAATGTATTTTCAAATATATATATTAAAATATGTATCTGCAAATATTAATTTGTTTTTAATAAACCTTATTTGTTTTATTTATGAATAATATAACTTTAAGATTGTTTAATTCATAATATTTTTATAAAGTGTGGTTTTTATTGTATTGGTAGTAATATTGTATTCGTTTGTAAAACATAAAAGGAAGCTTAAATTAGAGAAAAGCGGCGTACATTTTAATTAAATGGAATGAGATTAAGATTTTTCTAGATAATATTCTTCATATAAATTTCTAAAACTGCTATTATATTGAGTTCTGTCTTATGCTATCTAAACATATAAAGTTGATTTTTATTATGAGATTACAAAAAAGAGAACTCAATTAGTAATATTTAAATTGCAATAAAATTAAAATTTTTATATGTCATATAGAGTATAATTTTTTTTAAACATGTAATAACGGACCTTTAAAATCAATAAAAAATGGTGTAATAGAAGGGAAAAATCAGGATTTCTGCAAATAAAAAAAAACCAGCATTTACAAAAAACTTGTAAAGTGCTGGTTTTGTGGTGACCATGCTAGGATTCAAACCTAGAACCTCTTGAGCCGTAATCAAGTGCGCTATTCAGTTGCGCCACATGGCCATTAAGCGGCTGCAAATATAATATCATTTTTTTAAATTAGAAAGCCAATATTCATTTTTATGAATTTATTTTTTCTTTATAATCCATTAATATCTTTTCTGCATTTTCTAAATCATCATTTAAAACATGTAATTCTACAGCTCCCATAGACTCTCCATAACCTGCTAGCCTTGCAGATTCGAACCTGTCTTTAATAATATATTTAATGTTTTCATTTTCTAACAAATGTTGTAAACCACGAACTATAATATTGGTGTTTGTAAATAATTTAACATAAGAAGTATCCATAATTTTAGGTTTTTAGTCAAGTGAATTTTTAGTTACAAAAGCTCTAAAACCAATTATAGCTAATTGTAATTTTGTAGCCTTAGAAATATCCAGCCCCTTTTTTGTAAAAGAAGGTAAAATAGCCTTATTAATTTTAGCCAAAGTTTTAAAAACTTGCTTTTTCATTTCAGTTAGATTAGTCGTCAAATTTAATGAAAAATAACAATTCTAAATTTTAGTAAAGAATTGTTTTTAAACCAAAGCGAATTTTTAGCAGTTCTTAATTAGTAATTAGATTTTTTTTTTAAGTTTTTCATAGTCAATTTTTTAATGTTTTAAAGTAAAATAAGAGCAATAAGATGAGCAATAAATTTAATAATGTTAAGAATAAAAACAATCATAGTAAGTGTATTTAAAAGTTAGTAATTTTGGTTATTTGTGTATTTGTTTTTTGAATATACAATGATTGAAATATGCTGTCCAAAGGATTATATTAAAAGTTTTTAAATTGATTTAAGATATAAAATCAAAAAAATGATATTTGTTTTAATATGTAATGGTTAACCCTACAAAAACCTTACTGATATATTGTTAAAAGAGTGTAAATAGATAAAACTGTAATAAAGTAAAGCAATTATTTTATAGTTTTTAGAAGAGTAAAGGAAAAGCCATAAAATTAAAGAGGTAATAAGGCTTTTTTATTTTTAGTACTCTCTAGAAAGTGATAAAAATGTATCTTCGCAAAAAAGAGAATAAATGAATTTTTTACTAATTATTGGAGGTTTATTTTTATTGGTTTTTGGAGGAAACTGGTTGTTGAAATCTGCAATAGCGATATCATTAAAATTAAACATATCTAAAGTTGTTGTGGGTATGACAGTGGTTTCTTTTGCAACGTCTGCTCCAGAACTTATTGTAAGTATAAATGCAGCTTTAAACGGAGCTTCTGATTTGGCATTAGGTAATGTAATTGGTTCTAATATTGCAAATTTAGGCTTGGTGTTGGGTATAACCTTATTGTTAGGAAAAATGCAAGTAGAAAAAAGCTTTTACAAAACAGATTGGCCAGTAATGATGATTGCATCTTTCTTATTATTTTTATTTTTAGCTAACGATCATATCATATTACAATACGAAGGTGTTTTACTATTTGCCTTTTTAATACTTTTCTTAATTTATCTTTTACGAACTCAAAAAAACATAGAAATAGAAGAGTTAGAAGATGAGGTTACTTTATCAAGTATTAAAACTACACTCTTTTTAATTCTTGGAGGTTTAGGGCTTTGGGCTGGTTCAGAATTATTAATAAAAGGAGCAACAGCTTTGGCTTTAGATTTTGGAGTTACAGAACGTGTAATAGGAGTTACAGTAGTTTCTATAGGTACAAGTATTCCAGAATTAGCAGCATCAATAATTGCTGTTATTAAAAAGGAAAAAGCCATTTCTTTAGGTAATTTAATTGGTTCTAATATTTTTAATATTCTTGCAGTAATTGGGATTACATCTATAATAACTCCTATCTCTTTGTCTGATGATAGATTGCTAACCAGTGATATTTATTGGATGTTAGGGATTTCTTTTATTATTCTACCAATGGTTTTATTGCCAAAAAAATATACATTAAACTTTAAACAAGGAGCTGTTTTATTAGCAGCCTATTGTGTGTTTATCTATTTAACTTTGTAAAAGTAATATCTCTTTTTATTTTTTTTCTGTGGATGATTTTCAGATATAAAGTCAAAATGCACACTCCAAATAATTGAAAAAGCGCCGTAAAATAAGTGCTAGATAAAGAGACTTGGTAAACATCCTAAAATATAGGAATGTTGTATTTTTGAAAGGTAAAAATCATCTTTATGAAGTATTCTTTAATTTTATTATTTACACTTTTACTAGCTTCTTGTACATCACAAGATAAAAGACCTTTACAAGGTGTTACTGAATATCAACAAAAATTAAATGCGAGTTATAAAGATGCTACAACATCGCCCTTAAAAAAGAAGGATTTAAAAAACTTTAAAGGGTTAGATTTTTTTCCTGTAGATTCTACATTTATTGTTACTGCTAAATTGATAAAAACAGAAAATGCACCAATTTTTCAAATGGCAACAACTACAGACAGAAAACCATTGTACAAAGAGTATGGAAAGTTGTATTTTACAATAAAAGGTAAAGATTTAGAACTTACTTTATACCAAAGTCAAGACGATTTAAACGATGCTACTTACAAAGATTACCTGTTTTTGCCATTTACAGATGATACTTCTGGAAATGAATCTTATGGAGGTGGACGTTATATGGATGTTATGCTTTACGATATTAATGCAGACGGAACAGTAATTTTAAATTTTAACAATACGTACAACCCTTATTGTGCGTATAATGATAAATATTCTTGCCCATTAACACCAAGAAAAAATCATTTAGATATCGAAATAAAAGCGGGTATAAAAGCTTTTGATAACCATTAATTAATTGCTTTAAATGTATAAGCAAACAAAACATACTCAATACTTTTTTTTATTGATTATATATTGGTTATAAATTAAAATTTAGAAGGGTAAATAAAGCATAATTAGTTTAAGAATGATTTCGATTTGCATAACATCTTCTAAAATCGTAACATTACGCTAGAAAAATTAGAAAATGCAAGAAAATAAAAACTTATCTGAAATAGAAATAGAAGATCAAAAAATTATAGAGAACAAAGAGTTGAATCTTTTAGAATCTCTAATTCCGGTAATTATTTTAATGTGTTTGTTGGCTTATAATATTTTTTTGGTTGAGGATCAAGAATGGTTAGGTGGTTACACAAATCAATATATATTATTAATGGGTGGCGTAATTGCAGCTGCTGTCGGTTTTTATAACAAGGTATCTGTAAAAACCATGATAACTGAAGTTTGGGAAAACTGGAAAAGTGTTTTTGTACCTATAATGATTCTTTTTTTAGTAGGCGCATTAGCAGGTTCTTGGTTGGTAAGTGGTATAATACCAGCAATGGTTTATTATGGATTGCAAGTTTTGAGTCCTGAAATTTTCTTGCCAGCATCAGTAATAATTGCAGCCATAATTTCGATTGCAACTGGTAGTTCTTGGACAACTTCTGCAACAGTAGGTATTGCATTAATTGGTATTGGTAGTGCTTTAGGAATCCCAACAGGAATGATTGCAGGAGCAGTAATTTCTGGGGCTTATTTTGGCGATAAAATGTCTCCACTTTCTGATACTACAAATTTAGCGCCAGCAATGGCAGGTACAGATTTGTTTACACATATTAAATATATGGCCTTTACAACTGTGCCAACAATTGTAATTACATTAGTCGTTTTCGGAATTTTAAGCAGTACAATAGATACTTCTGGTAATGCAGATATTAGTAATTTATTAGCATCTATAGACAATACATTTAATATAACACCACTATTGTTTATAGTTCCTGCAGTGGTTATAGCAATGATTTTAATGAAAACGAAGCCATTATTGGCACTCGGAATTGGAGTTATATTAGCTGCTACTTTTGCCTTTATTTTTCAAGGTGATGTATTACTGAGTTTGTCCGATTCTAAATTCAATACTGTGATAACTTCTATTTTAACCGAAACTAGCATAGAGACTGACAATGAAAAATTAACAGAACTTTTTTACGCTGGTGGAATGAACGGAATGCTATGGACAATTTTTCTAATAATCTGTGCAATGGTTTTTGGAGGTATAATGGATGCAATTGGTGCTTTAGCTAAAATTACCAAAAGTTTGTTGTCTATAGCTTCTTCAATCTTTGGGTTATTTGCAAGTACAGTTGTAAGTTGTTTAGGATTAAACATTGTGGCATCAGACCAATATTTGGCGCTTGTAATTCCAGGTAAAATGTTTAAAAAAGCGTATGAAGATAAAGGTTTAGCACCAGAAAATTTAAGTAGAACTTTAGAAGATTCTGGTACTGTAACTTCTGTTTTAATTCCATGGAATACATGTGGAGCATATCAATCTAGTGTTTTAGGTGTTGGAGTAGGAGAATACTTTTTATATGCCATTTTTAACTGGTTAAGTCCATTTATGACCTTGCTTTTTGCAGCTTTTAATCTAAAAATTAGAATGCTTAGAGATAAATAATGATTGTTGTTGCAACAACTCCTGATGCAAGAATACTTACAGAAATTGCTTTAAAATCGAAAGCTTTTTGGGGGTATTCTAATGATGATTTAGAAAGTTGGAAACCAGATTTAACAGTTTCAGAAACAATGATTAATGAACTGTTTGTCTATCAATTTATGTTTGATGATACAACTGTTGGTTTTTACATGTTAAATCCGCCAAAAGAAAAAGCAATTGAATTAGAGATGCTTTTTGTTCTTCCTGATTTTATAGGTAAAGGAATAGGTAAACAATTGTTAGTGCACGCAGTTCAAAAAGCAAAAAAATTAGAAGCGAAATACATAACAGTAGTATCAGACCCAAATGCGGCTGCTTTTTATCAATCACAGAGTTTTGTAATTATTGATAAAAAACAAAGTTCAATAGGTGGTCGTTTTTTACCAGTGATGAAGTTAGATTTATAAATTAAACATTAAAAAGTAAAACAGAAAGCAATCTTTTATGTACAAACAATTAAAGTTTTTAATTTCAAGGTTTAAAGAGTTTTTATCGCAAAAGTTTCAAAAATATGATGGTAAAATCCCTTATTTAGTTACTGTGATTATTACTTTAATAATTGTTATTTACGGAATTAAATTTTTTGTAAAACTCACCAAGAATTTACACACAGATGTGCTATCAGAATTCGATACTTCAGTAAGCGATTATATTACAAGTTTTAGGTCTGATGGTTTAACTGCCTATTTTAAATTTGTTACAGATGTTGGAGATACTTTTGGGTATTTAGCTGTTTTATCAATTTGTGCTATCTTGTTTTATCTCTTTTTTAAAAATTGGAAATATGTATTACAACTATTATCAGTATTAACTCTTGCATTAAGTTCAAATTTAATTTTAAAACAATTAATTAATAGGCAAAGACCTACTTTAGAACACTTGGTATCTGTAAAAACATTGAGTTATCCAAGTGGTCACGCAATGACAGCCATGGCTTTTTACGGGTTTTTAATTTATTTGATAGTTACTTTTAAAATCAATAAACTTTTAAAATTTAGTTTAATTAGTGTGTTTATATTATTGATTTTAAGTATCGGAATTAGTAGAATATATTTAGGCGTACATTTTCCTTCGGATATTGTTGGTGGTTTTGTAGCCGGATTTATTTGGGTAGTTTTCTGTATTTTAATTTTGAATCTTTTTAAAATATTTAGAGAAGATCCGAACACGATAAATTTATACTGATTTTTTGCGGTAAACTAAGTTTAAAACTCCTGAAACTAACAGAAGTATCCAAGGGGAACCGTGTAAAAGAACATCGAACCAATCTTGTGGTTGTAAACCTTTTTGGGCATCAAAGGCATTCCCTCCTAAAATCCATTGAATTTTCCCCCAAATATGTGGCGGATTAAAAGGAGCTAAACCCAAGGTTAAACTCGCAATTAAAAAGAGTTTCCAATTATTTTTAAGTTGATCTTTCATCTCTTCTAAGTTTATAACTTTTATAAATAGCAAAAATAAACCCTATTATTGTATGTAGAATTAATGCAAATATTAATCTAAAAAAAGCACCTAAACCATATTCATCATGGCTCCATAAATATTTGCCTCCGTAATTTATAATACTAAAATAAATTGCAATTAATATTAGGTTTAAAAAAGCATACCAATATACATATTTCCAATAAGATAAAAGGTAAATACTAAACAACCACATTGCTATGATAAAGAAAATAAATAAAAGTATATACATAACATTTTATTCAAAAAAATTGCTAAAAACCCCTATTAGTATTTGTTTTGAACGCAGTCTAAATAAAAAGAATTTAGCTCATAACTTTTATATAAACCAATTCCAAACCAAACCAAAACGAATGGTAAAATCTCTATAAGGATAGTTAGGTGCCGAAAAATAATTCTTTTCTGCAAAACTAGAAGTTACATTATCTATTTTAAAGTAAATTCGAGTTCTACGTACTCTTGCATTAAAGAACACATCAAAAGTTGGGTAGCCAATTTCATCCGTATTTTGTAGCGTAAATTCTGCCAATAAAGGGTTATAAGCATTGGCATTATATTTGGTAAAGTACTTAAACGTAACTCCAATATTTACCAACATTGGTTTTCCTTCAAACCATTCATCAGTATAATATAAAGTATTTCTAGTAACAAATTCTGGTACTCTAAAAACTTCTGCACCACTAGTAACATTTTGATACATAACAGTGTTGTCTAATCCTAATTTCCAGAATTTAAACTCTCTGTTTGCTTTAACCTTTAAATAGGTTATTTGACTTCCATATTGTTGAGGTAGATTGTTTTCGTCAAAATACGTGTAATTGTCAATATTGGTAAAGTTTAGATTGGCATTTATCAATTTAGAAGTAAAAGCAAAACCTAAATCTCTTGTGTTTACGTTGCTGAAATCGTTTTGCCAATTGTAAGCATCATATTTACTTTGATGTAATAATGTATTAAAATTAGGCGATTTAGAACTTAATAATAAACTTCCTTTTAATCCAAAAAGACTGTCTTTTAAATACACAGCTTCACCTTGTAAATGGCTTCCAGATAATCTTCCAGAACCAGGTGTTAAAGCTGCATCAGCATTTAATTGAAAGTTTTTAATTTTGGCATTCCAGTCTGCACCAACAGAAATTGCATTTCCTTCTAATTTTAATTTATTAATAGTGCTACTCGTATTTAAAATAGTGTCATAACCGTATTTGTAGCTAATAAGATTTGCCTTTGCTTTAAACTTCCCCAAAACATATTTCGAATTAAATTCAAGATTTAACTCATTGTTAGTTATTGAACTTTCGGCTTTGTTATCAGTGGCACCAGAAGCATTAGCAGATCCAAAAATGTCTGTTGTAGTTGAGGTTTGATTAAAGCTATAAAACTTGTTTTCGCTAGTAAAAACGTGACCAACTTTTAAATTAGTAAAATCTTTATCGTTAATTGTGTCTTTGCTAGATAGTATTTTATAACTATGTTCTAGATACACTCTAGTACCATCAAACTGACTTTCTGCATCAGTTAAATTAACATCTAGTCTAGAACGTTGTTCAAAATCAGGATCTTCAGTAATAAAATAATTTAAAGCATCTTCTGTTAAACCTCCACTTTCTTCATGAAAAAAATCTTGAGTAGTTAAATGTCCTCTAATTTCATATTGGTTTTCTTTGGTTCTATAATGAAAAGCACCTCTAAAATTACCATTACTTACTAAAGATTGTCTGTACGCACCTAAAGATCGTAAACCTTTATACGAAAGCGAAACATTTAATCTTCTCGAAAAATTTAAAGTAAAAAGTGCATCAACAACTTGCCCTTGTTGCAAACCAGTTCTGTATAAAATTTCGGTTGTTGGTGTAGGTACTTCGTAATATTTAATGTCTTCTACATCTAAATAACTTACTTGTTTTGCGCTAAAACCAATATCCGGAAACTGACTAACATTATCAAAACTATAGCCTAAATTATTAAAAGTCTGTCCTTGGTTATGGAACTCAAGCAGCTCAAAATTATCTTTTCTAAGATAATTGAATTTGTATTCTTTTTGTAACGTTAAAGTAGTGTCTATGTATGTGGTATCTCTTTTGTGCGAAAATATTTTGTAATCTGTGTACTTTGTTTTACCAGATAAAATTACTTTGGTTTCGTTAGAATTGTTTAAAGTATCGTTTTTAGAGTTTCCAAAAGATCCTCCTTCAATTTGTTGTCTTATTCGCTGACCAAATATACTATTAGAGCAAATAAGTAGTAAAAGAATGTAAAAAAGCTTTTTATTCATAGTAGATTAATACAAGGCAAATGTAAAATAATTAAACGAAAAGTATCGTTAATAATTATGCTGAAATCTGTTAATTAAATATTGTTTTTCTAAGTTTTGCAAAAATTGTCTTTCCTGTAAATTTTATAATCAACTTGATTATAGAACAATAATTTAAAAGAAAAAGATTTCTTTTCTTTGTAAAATGTTACAATCAAATTTTAGTGGTTTTACTTTAGAAGCAGGTACAGACGAAGCTGGTAGAGGCTGTTTGTCTGGTCCTGTTGTGGCTGCAGCTGTTATTTTACCAAAAGATTTTACACATCCTTTTTTAAATGATTCCAAGCAATTGTCAGAAAAAAAGAGAGACGAATTAAGACCTTTTATAGAACAAAATGCTTTGGCTTTTGGGGTTTCTTTTATTTGGCAAGAAGAAGTTGATGAAATAAACGTACTTCAAGCTTCAATTACAGGTATGCACAGGTCTTTAGATCAACTAAAAGTTACGCCAGAATTTATCATTATAGATGGCAATAAGTTTCGTAATTATAAAGACATTCCACACAAAACTATTGTAAAAGGCGATTCAAAATATCTAAGTATTGCAGCAGCATCTGTGTTGGCAAAAACCTATAGAGATGAGTATATGGCTAAAATTCATCAAGAATTACCCATGTACAATTGGCAAAAAAACAAAGGTTACCCAACCAAAGAACACAGAAATGCCATTCGTGAATTTGGTGCCACAAAATACCATAGAAAAACATTTAAGTTGTTGCCAGAACAATTAAAGTTGAAGTTATAGTTTTTTTTAGAAGCTATTTCCTGCTTTCACTACTCGCTTTTTTTGCTCCAAAAAGCAAAAAAGAGCTCAAACAAGACGTTCAATCAGGGCTAAACTTGTTTGCAAACTTTAGTAAATAACTTCAAATTATTTAAAAAAGTTCAACTATTTTTACGCTCCAAATTTCTAGATGATGATTAAAAAAACAAGAGCCGAAATCACCAAATGCATTTTACACAAAGTTGCTAATAAATTCAATAGCGGTCAAAATGTGCTTTCAGAAGATTTAATTCGTTTCGATCAAGAAGGTTACGATTTAATGAAGAGTTTTTTATTAAAACCATTTGGTAGTTTAACACAAAGTTATCGTTTTTCTCATCATGCAGATGTGCGTTTAAATGAGTTAAATAATTATGCATCCGAAGTTTTTAAAGACGAAAATACGTTTATAGAATACTCTAAAAACATTGTAAATCATTTGTACGAACAATCGAATTCTGCTCAAATTAAAACAGGAGATGTAATTGTAGTTTTTATAGAGGGTTTAGAGTATAAAGATGTTTTAACAGAGGCAATTGGAATTTTTAAAATCGAAAATAAGGTCGATTTTTTTCAGACCTATTTAGATGACAATGATAGTTTTGATGTTGTAGTTCAAAAAGGAATATCAACCAAAAGAATAGATAAAGGTTGTTTAATTTTAAATACATCAGATACAGAAGGTACAGTTGTTTTTTCTGTAGATAACAACAATTACGATGCTCAATATTGGATTAAAAATTTCTTATCTGTAAAATTAGCAGACGATTATAACTCACATACTCAGAACTATTTAGAATTGTGTAAAGAGTTTTCTGAAGAGGTTATAAAACCAGAATTTGGAAAACACGAACAAGGTAATTTCTTAGCAAATACAGTAGATTATTTTAAAGAACACGAAGCTGTAGATTATCACGAATTTAAAGACGAAATTTTTGAAGAAGACAAACACAAAGACTTGTTCGAAGATTATAAAAAACACTACGAAGATTTAAATGATGTTTTAATCCGTAATAATTTTGATGTTTCTGGAGTTGTTTTAAAGAAAGAAAAAAGCAAGTTAAAAACAGAAATAAAGTTAGATACAAACATCAGCATAAAATTAGATGTAGACGCACCAGATGCAGCCTCAGAATATTTAGAAAGAGGTTATGATGAAGAGAAGAAAATGAAATATTACAAAGTGTATTTTAACGAAGAGAAATAGGTTTGTTAGTTATTAGTTATTAGTTGTTGGTTGTTAGTTAAGCAAAACTATCTACTTCCATCAACCACAAACCACAAACCATTAACCACTAACCATTAACCATTAACCATAAACTCATCAACCTCAAAAAGTGTTTTAAAATGCTTTAAAATTTTAGTTTTTACTTCTTCTAAATCAACCTTTCTATTCAACTCAGCTTCCATAGAAGTAACTGCTTTACCTTTAATTCCACAAGGAATAATATTATCAAAATAACCTAAATTTACGTTAGCGTTTAAGGCAAAACCATGCATGGTTACCCATCTAGAAGAACGAATACCCATTGCACAAATTTTACGAGCAAAAGGGGTGCCAACATCAAGCCAAACACCTGTTTCACCTTCGCTTCTTGTGCCTTTTATTCCATATTCTGCAATGGTTAAAATAATGGTTTCTTCTAATAAACGCAGGTATTTATGAATATCTGTAAAGAAATTTTCTAAATCTAAAATTGGGTAACCTACAATTTGTCCTGGGCCATGATAGGTAATATCTCCACCTCTGTTAATTTTGTAAAAAGTAGCTCCTTTTTCTTTAAGTTGATTTTCATTCAACAGTAAATTACTTATATCACCACTTTTTCCTAGCGTGTAAACATGAGGATGCTCTACAAACAAAAAGTGATTTTTAGTAGTTTTTTGCAAGTCATTTCTACGATTAGAAATCTTAACGTCTACAATTTCTTGTAGTAATTCAGTTTGATAATCCCAAGTTTCCTTGTAATCCTTAACTAATAAGTCTTTTAATTCGATGTTTCTGTTCATAATCTAAAGTACAAAGGTAAATATTTCATTATATTTGGAGGGCTTATATTTAAACGATATTATGAATATTAAAAGTCCCCTTTTTTTATTATCAACAGTAATTTTTTTATTTGGACCTAAAATAATTGCGCAAGAGAATTGGCAAAAGATTTCAAAAACAAAATACGATAAGGATGAAACCGCTGTTTTTAGTAAAAAACATTCTCCTAAAGAATATAAATTGGTTTCTTTAAACTTAGAAAGTTTTGCTTCTAATCTTAAGGCAAAATCAAAAAACACAAATACTATAGTTCAATTGCCTGATGCAAATGGAGAAATGAAAAAATTTGTTGTAACAGAATCATCAAATTTTGAGGTAGAATTACAAGAGAAATTTCCAGAAATAAAATCATATTCAGCACAAGGAATTGATGACCCTACAGCAATTGCAAAAATTAGTTTAGGTACAGATGGTTTTCATGGGGTTATATTTTCTGGTCATCACGAAACAACTTATATAGACCCTTATTCCAAAGACAAGCAAGATTATATTGTTTACAACAGAAATACAATTTCTAAAGAAGAAGATTTTGAATGCTTGGTAGAAGAAACTGCTAATAAAACATTGTTTTTTTCGGATGTTGCAAAAAATGCAAACGATGGTAAACTAAGAACTTTTAGATTGGCACTAGTTTGTAGTGGAGAGTATGCGCAATTTCATTTAAATCGGCAAAATGTGTCTTCTACAGCAACAGATGCTGTTAAAAAAGCTGCAGTTTTATCAGCAATGAACACATCTATAACAAGAATTAATGGCGTTTTTGAAAAAGATTTAGCCGTTAAAATGGTAATTGTGGCAAATAACGATGACGTTATTTTTTTAGATGAAGACACAGACAATATAACTGATGGTAATGCTGATACTATGATAAACGAAGTGCAATCGATTTGCGATTCTGAAATTGGTACTGAAAATTATGATATTGGTCACATTTTTAGTGTTGGTGGAGATGGTTTGGCTGGTTTAGGAGTAGTTTGTGTTTCTGGCCAGAAAGCAAGAGGAGTTACAGGAATAGCTTCTCCAATTGGAGATCCTTATGATATTGATTTTGTAGTTCACGAAATAGGACATCAATTTGGAGCAACGCATACACAAAATAACGATTGCAATAGATCTAGTGCAACAGCTGTAGAGCCAGGAAGTGCTTCTACAATAATGGGCTATGCAGGTATTTGTTCTCCTAACGTAGTTGGTACTGGAGCTGCTACTGGTAATAGCGACGATTATTTTCATGCAGTTAGTATAGCACAAATGTGGAGTCATATTCAATCTTCTGGTAGTTGTGCTGTAACCACAAATACAAACAATGCTGCACCAACTGCAAATGCGGGTTTAGATTATTCTATCCCAAAATCTACACCTTTTAAATTAGAAGGTGTAGCAACTGATGCAGATGGTTTAAGCTCTTTAACGTATAACTGGGAACAAATTGATAACGAAGTGGGAACAATGCCACCTTTAGCAACAAACTCTGTTGGACCAATGTTTAGGTCCTTGCCATCGCAAACTACACCAATTAGATATATGCCAAAATTGGCAACCATAGTGGCAGGGAGCTCTTCTACAACTTGGGAAGTTTTGCCCTCTGTAGCTAGAGATTTAAATTTTTCGTTTTTAGTGAGAGATAATAATGCTGGTGGAGGAAGTACAGCTAGAGATGATGTTAAAATTACGGTTACAGATGATGAGGCCTTTACAGTAAGTGCTCCAAGTACAGCTGTTTCGTGGGATGTTGGTTCTGCACAAACCATTACTTGGAAAACTGGAACTACAAATCAAGCACCAATTAATTGTACATCAGTAAATATTAGATTATCTACAGATGGTGGAGTTACTTTTCCTATTTTGTTAAAAACTAATACAGCAAATGATGGTTCAGAAAGTGTTATAATTCCAGACAATACAACAACTACAGCAAGAATTATGGTTGAAGCTGCAGACAATATTTTTTATAATGTTAATAACACCAATTTTACTATAAATTCCACCACACCAACATTTGTTTTAAATAATAATACTGGTAATCAGGTAGCTTGTAATTCAGGTGATGATACCGTAGACTATACTTTAAATTTCGATTTTGTAAATGGTTTTTCAGAAACGGTTACACTATCTGCTACTGGTCAACCATCAGAAGCCACAGTTGTTTTTAATCCAACAACCATAAATAGCGATGGCAATGTAACCATGTCTGTATCTAATTTAGATGGTAAAACAGCACAAGATTATACAATTGCAGTGCTAGGTTCATCAACAAGTATTACTCAAAGTTTAGATGTCGATTTAAAATTAACATCTTCTAGTTTTAATGAAATTACACTTACATCCCCAATAAATGGAGCTACAAATATTGACTTAACAGGAGATTTAATTTGGGAGGCAAACTCTAATGCTATTTCTTATGACGTACAAATAGCCACAGAAGCTGCTTTTACAAATATTGTTTCTTCGGGTAATGTTACTTCAAATACATACACAACAAATAATTTATCTGGGTTAATAGAATATTTTTGGAGGGTAAAACCAAAAAATGACTGTGGAGAAGGCTCTTATTCTGATGTTTTTAGTTTTACAACATTATCACCCAGTTACTGTAATTCTACTTTTACAGATGAAGCTGATGGGGCAGAACATATTACAAATGTAACCTTTGGTACTATTAATAATACTTCTGACAATGATATGAATGATGGTTATGAAGATTTCACAAATTTAAATACCAACGTTTTAAGAGGAGATACACATCAGGTAAGTGTTACGTTAAATACTGCTGGTTATCAAGATCATTGTTTTGTTTTTATCGATTGGAACCAAGATTATAAATTTGATAATAATACAGAAAGGTATGATCTTGGAACTGAATTGAATGATGTAGGTACGCTAACTTTTAATATTACTGTACCAAGTGATGCGAGATCTGGAAAAACTAGAATGAGAGTTGTTATTGAATATGATGATCCTGCAGATGGCTATGGGTTAGGTGCCTGTGATGATGATCATCTTACAGAATGGGGAGAAACAGAAGATTATTCAGTAACTGTGGCAGAAGTGGATGGTTATTCAATTTTAATAACATCTGAAAGTTGTGTAGATGCGAACGATGGTATTATTGAAGTAGAAAACAAGCAAGATGGTTTCACCCGACAGTTAACCATTATTGGCCCATCAACAAACATTAATCAAGCATTTAATTCTAGTGATTTTATTTTAGGTGATGCTGCTCCTGGAAGCTATGAAATTTGTATTACTACAAATACTTTAAATGTAACCAATTGTTTTGAGGTTGTTATCGAAGAAGCTGAGCCAGTTAGCTTAAAACTAACGCATTCAAAGTCATCAAGTACATATTCATTTAAAATAGAAGAAGGTACACCTCCTTACAATGTTTATTTAAATAGCGAATTAATTACGGTATCTAGTGAAAAAGAGTTTGATTTAGAAATTACTGAAACAGGAAAGTTAGAGGTTAAAACAGCAAAAGATTGTGAGGGTATATTTCAGAAAAGTATAGGTGATGTTATTTTAAAACAAAACCCTGTAAGCAACTTTATAGAGCTACAATTACCTTTGGGAATAGAAGATTTAACGATTGAAACTGCTATTTTTGATATAAATGGTAAGCTTATTTTTAGAAAAGAATTTAAACAAGATAATGGAGTGTTACAAATTCCATTTCAAGGTTATGCTAAAGGAATTTATATTTTAAAGTTATCTATAGTAAACACCTCACCAATTAAAATTTTAAAACGATGAAAAAAGCATATATAAAATCATTTTTGTTAATGGGTCTTTTTCTGCTTGTAAATTGTTCAAAGAAGGCAAATCAGGCTCCTAGTGTAGTAGATTTGCTCTTTCCATCAGAAAATTTACTGTGTATAGAAAATACCATTACATTTGATTGGACAGAAGCAATTGATCCAGAAAATGATGATTTAGAATATAACTTAATTGTAGCCAAAGATAGAAATTTTGCAGATGTTGTAGAAAATAGAACCATTACTAATAGTCAAATTGAAATTACATTAGAAAAAGAAACTGCTTACTATTGGAAAGTAGATGCTTTAGATATAAATAATAACTTAGGTAGCTCTTCGCAGGTTTTTGCATTTTATACAAAAGGAGATGCAGAGAAAAACTATGTGCCATTTACATCGCAATTATTAACACCAAATAATAATACTATAGTTTCTGATGGTACTTTACAATTAACTTGGAAAGCTGGAGATCCTAATTTTAATGATGTGTTATCTTATGAAGTATTTTTTGGCGAAAATACAGATCCTGCATTGGTAGATAATAATGTAACTACAGAAAATTTTTCGGTTAGTGTAGTCTCTGGAAGAACCTATTTTTGGAAAGTAAATGTAAAAGATGAAAATGGAGCTAAGTCTATAGGGCAAATATGGTCTTTTACAGTTAATTAACAAATAAAAAAAAGCCTCATCAAATTTAATTGATGAAGCTTTTATTTTGAAAATTAATTTCCTATCCTAAAAATGGATATTTGTAATCTTGTGGTGTTACAAAAGTTTCTTTTATTAATCTAACAGATGTCCAACGTAATAAGTTTTGTGCAGAACCAGCTTTGTCATTTGTTCCAGAAGCTCTGGCTCCTCCAAAAGGTTGCTGACCTACAACTGCTCCTGTTGGTTTATCATTAATATAAAAGTTACCAGCTGCATTTTCTAACGCTTTAGATGCTTTTTCTACTATATATCTATCTGTAGAAAAAATAGCTCCAGTTAAAGCATATTCTGTAGATTCGTCTACTAATTTTAAAGAAGCTTCCCATTCAGCATCCTCATAAATATAAATGGTAATTACAGGCCCAAACAATTCTGTTGTGATGGTTGCATAAGTTGGCGATTTTGCCAAAATTACGGTTGGCTGAATAAAATATCCTTTTGATTTATCATGATTTCCACCAATAATAACCTCTGCATCAGTATCTTCTTTTGCAGCATCAATATATTTTGCAATTTTATCAAAAGAACCTTCGTGAATTACCGCATTTATAAAGTTTGATGGATCTTCTGGAGAACCCATTTTTAACTCTGATGTTTGTTGTTTTAAGTGTTTTAAAACATCATCCCAAATAGAAGTAGGTATGTAAGCACGTGAAGCAGCAGAACACTTTTGACCTTGATATTCAAACGCACCTCTTGTAATTGCGGTTGCTACTTGTAATGGATTTGCTGAATTATGCGCCCAAATAAAATCTTTACCACCAGTTTCTCCTACAATTCTTGGGTAAGTTTTATAATTGTGGATGTTGTTACCAATCTGTTTCCATAAGTTTTTAAATACAGTGGTAGAACCTGTAAAGTGTAATCCAGAGAAATCTGGAGATGTTAAACAAGTATCAGAAATCATTACAGGATCTCCGTAAACTACGTTAATTACACCATCAGGTAAACCAGCTTCTTTAAATAAATCTACAATAACTTGTGCAGAATATGCTTGATGATCAGATGGTTTCCAAACTACAACATTACCCATTAAAGCTGCTGCTGCAGGTAAATTTGCTGCAATAGAAGTAAAGTTAAAAGGAGAAATTGCATACACAAAACCTTCTAAAGGTCTGTACTCAACTCTGTTCCAAATTCCTGGTGCAGATGCTGGCTGATCTTTAAAAATATCTGTCATGTATTGTACATTAAATCTAAAGAAATCTACCATTTCGCAAGCTGCATCAATTTCTGCTTGGTGCACGTTTTTAGATTGTGCAATCATAGTTGCAGCATTCATTTTAGCTCTGTAAGGACCTGCTAGTAATTCAGCTGCCTTTAGAAAAATCGATGCTCTTTCCATCCAAGAAACAGAAGACCATGCTTCTCTTGCAGCTAATGCAGTTTCTATAGCTTCATCTACGTGTTTTTTTTCTGCTGTATGATATTGCCCAACTACGTGTTGATGATCGTGAGGAGGTGTAATGTTTTTTGTGTTTCCTGTTCTAACTTCTTGTCCGTTTATATACATAGGCACATCAACAGAACTATTGTACATTGTTTTATATGTAGCTAATAATTCTTCTCTTTCTGGAGAGCCAGGAGCATAAGTTTTTACAGGTTCATTTACTGCAACTGGAACATTAAAAAATCCTCTTGTCATTTTGTATGTTTTTAAATTTGAATCGACTAATTTTGAAAGCAACAAAGTTACAATTTTTGTTTTAATAATTTTGATGCTTATTAATTGACTTTTGTTGAGTTATAATCAATATTATTATAAGAATGTGTTATTTATGATAATTAAGAAATGTAGTAAATGTGTACAGTAACTTATCTTCCTATAGGTAAAAATAGTTTTATTTTAACTTCTAATAGAGATGAAACTCCGTTAAGAAAAACAATTCCGCCAAAAACGTACATAGAGAATGATGTAACATTAACCTACCCAAAAGACGAATTAGCGGGTGGAACATGGATTGGTACAAGCCATAAAAATAGATTAGTTTGTTTGTTAAATGGCGGATTTAAAAATCATAAAAGAGAGTTGCCTTATAAAATGAGTAGAGGTATAATTGTTAAAAATTTACTTGCTACGGATGATGCAGTTGCTTACATCCATAATTTTGATTTTAACAACATAGAACCATTTACTTTAATTTTAATCGATTGGAAATCTGAATTTTCAATCTACGAGTTGGTTTGGGATGGAACAAAAAAACACTTTAAAAAATTGCCACAAGAACCAAAAATATGGTCATCTTCTACGTTGTATACAGCAGAAATGCAACTACAAAGAGAAAAATGGTTTGCAGATTGGCTGAAGAATAATCCTATTTTTTTAAAAGAAAAAATTTTAGAGTTTCACAATAATGACTCTCTAGGAAATTCTGAAACATCAATTAAAATGAAACGCGAATTTATAGAAACTGTAAGTATTACATCAATCTTAAAAAAAGACAATGATGTTGCTTTTAATTATTTTGATTTGGCTGAAATAGAAGTATAGTTTTTATTTAAAACAGTGCAAAAGAGATCAGAAAAACAAAAATAATTCCGAAAGCTGCAACAATAGAATAACAAATGTTTAAAAGAATAAATTTTGAAAATGTTTTAAAGTACCCTTGTTGATAGAATTTTTTCATGGCAATAATCAAATAGAGTAAAAATAGGATAGTAAATATCCCTAATTGCGGTTTAAATTCGAATATTCTAAGTAGAAAGAATATAGAAAAAAGCATAAAAAATACAGTTTGCACGTGAAAAACAAAGATCAAGTGATCTATGTATCCGAATTTTCTTCTAATGTAAAAAAGCTTTAAAAACAAGGTAAAAAAAGGCAATAATATAAATAGAGAAATGGATCCTGAAGATAAAATCTGACTAAAAAACTGTTGTCTACTTTCTTCGTTTTCTGTAAAAGAATACAAGGTTTTAGCTCTTGTAAATAAAAAACGATTGGTAAAAGTTTTATCAAAACCTAAAGAATCTAAGGCAACATCCATTTTAGAATCTGGATATTTTTTTACATAATCTGTAAACTTATCTAACTTAGTATAACCACCAAAATTAAAATTTAAGTCTTTCTTATCTTTTGTTTTTGTAGTGTCTCTAGCTTCTTTTTCAACTTCATCTAAAATTGCTTTTCTTGCAGGTTCTGGTATTGGTATAAAAGTTGATTTTAAATCTTTATCTAATTTTTGTTGTATTGAATCTATTTCTGCATCAGTAGGTACTTTTTTCTTTTTTTGTAAGGTGTCTTTTTTAATTACTTCTGCAATTTCTGCGGAACTTTCTCTGGCTAAAGCTTCATATTTTTCTATAGTTTTAAACAAACCAACAATTAAAAAAAAGAGGATAGAAGCTGTTAAGTAAAAACGAAAAGGATTAGAATAGCGTTGTCTTTTACCATCTATATAATCTCTAGAAACTTTACCAGGTTTTGTTAAAAGCGGAATTATTGTTTTCCAAAACTTGGCATCAAAATTAAAAAGACCATTAAAAACTTCGTGAACAAAATTTTTGAAAGTTATTTTATTCCCTTTGTTCGTTTGACCACATTCAGGACAAAATTTTTCGCCGCCAAAAAATGGATGTCCACAATTTAGACATTCTGGATCTTTAATTTTAGCAACTTTATTTTTTTTTCTAGTTAGTTTGATAAGACTTGAGTTGAGAGTTGGAATGTGGGAATAATAACATTAAATTCTTCTAAAGTTTCTAGGTTTTCCATTTTATAAAAACCTTTCATAGCTCCAATATTCGATTCTAAAAAACAACCAGAACTATAAGAATAAGTGTCGTTCGGATTTAAAATAGGCGTTTGCCCAACAACACCTTCGCCTGCAACAGTTTCTGTTTTATTAAGCGAATCGTAAATTTTCCAAAACCGTTCTGTTAATTTAACGGTTTGCAAAGAATTATTTTCTATGGTAATAAAATAAGCGAATACATAATACAGTCTATTATTTCTATAGCTTGTACCATTATATTTCGTGTGTACAGAAATTTTAATTCCTTTTGTAATTTGTTCTACCATTCAGGGTAAATGTAGTTTTTTTGAACAAAAAACACAAGTCAAAAATCAATTATCTATTTTGATCAAAATAAGCAGTGCCAACTCCAATAACTCTATCGTATAAACCGCCAAAAGGTTTGTAATATGCTAGTACTGTATATTGGTTTTCTGTTTGATAAAAATTTCCATTTATGGCATTTGTATCAACAGAATTAAATTTGTCTACAGTAGCAAAAGTATAATTGTAAAAACCTTGTTTTAAAAGCAAGTTTGCTTTGTAACTTTTGTCTTTAAAATCATAAGTCATTTTGGCATTTTCTTTAATTTCAAAATTATTAAAAGCACCATAAATATAGACATCTTTGTCTATAAAAGGAGCATCAGCAAATAAGGTAAAATGCATCATAGCATAATCTGCTTCTGTGTTGGTGTCATTTCCTTCTAAAGTTCTAATTACAAACTGCCCATTAATATCAGGGTTATATCTGTAAGATAAATACTCATTATATGTATAAGGATATAAATAATGATGAAAAATATCTTTCATTTCAATTCTAACCGTATTTACACTTCTATTTCTGATGAGTTTGCTGTCAAAATTTAAATATTCGTTTCCGCCATCAAAATTGGTTTTATTAGCGTAAGTGTATAACAATTGGTTTTGTTTAAAAAATGTTGGCTGTAAATCTGTAATTTTTTCATTCCAGTTTTCATTTTTTAAGACTACTACATTTATTTCTTGTGACGGATTATTGATGCGTAAATTAGGATGATTTATCGAAAACTCAACAGTTTGCTGTGTTTGTAAAGTTTTAGCATTTCTGCTTCTTGAAACTTGTACACCAATAATTGCAGCACTTTCGTAAAGCACAAATTTTCTGGTAAAAACAACTTCATCATCATCATTTAAAACAGATAAAAGGTAGTTTCCACTTTTGGTAATTACGGTATTTATATTCGGGATTTTTACAGAATAATGCGAATAACTCTGAAAAGTATTAAAAGAATTGGTAACATCTATTATGGTATTTTCATCAAAACCATCTATAAATTGGCTAGAGAGTAATCTGCTTTTTTGCCAATCATGGGTCATGTGTTCAATTCTATATTTGTAATCTTTTGCATCTGCGTCTAAATCATCAAAAGACAATTCTAAAACAGTGCCTAAAGGTACAATTGAAGAATAATTATTTTCTTGTAAGGGTCTTAACTGAATCGATTTTATGTTTTGCGAAATTGAATTTAAGCTCCATAAAACAAAACATATTCGTAAAAATTGATTTAACATATTACAAAAATAAGTATTCATTTTTCAGAATAATCAAATTTTAAGCCAAATTTTAACACTACAAGGTTTTCGTTTAATTTTAATTATTTAGAATAAATATAAATAATAAATTTAAGCTTTAAATTGTGTCTAAAACAAGATGTAAAATCCGTAAATTTGCGTGATTTTTTTAGATAATTAAAATTCCAAATTTACTATGTCAAAAGACATTCGTATTAAAAAAGGCTTAGATATTAAGCTTGTTGGTATTGCAGAAAAAAACACTACAAAAAGTTCTTTAAGTAGTATTTATGCAATAAAACCAGAAGATTTTCACGGAATTATACCAAAGCTTGTTGCCAAAGAAGGTGCAGAAGTAAAGGCAGGAGAGACACTTTTTTACTCAAAAAGTGACGAACGCATTTTATTTCCAAGTCCTGTTTCTGGTAAAGTTGTAGAGGTAATTCGTGGAGCAAGAAGAAAAGTTTTAACCATAAAAATTGCTGCTGATGATACTCAAGTTCATAAAGATTTTGGAGTAGTAGATGTTGCCAAAATGTCTGAACAAGATGTAAAAAATCATTTGTTTACTTCTGGGTGTTGGCCATTTATAAAACAACGTCCTTATGATGTTGTGGCAAACCCTAATCAAGCTCCAAAAGCAATTTTTATTTCTGGCTATGCAAGTGCGCCATTAGCTGCAGATTTAGAGTATACTTTAGCTGGTAAAGAAGCTGAGTTACAAGCTGCAATTAATGCAGTATCTAAATTAACAGAAGGTAAAGTACATCTTTCAGTTGGTGCAAACTCTAATTCAGTTTTATCAAAATTAACGGGTGTAGAGTTGCATAAAGTTTCTGGTCCACATCCATCAGGTAATGTAGGTACGCAAATTGCAAACATAGATCCTATTAATAAAGGAGAAGTTGTTTGGGTTGTAACGCCTCAAGATTTGGTTGTAATTGGTGAGTTGTTGTTAACAGGTAAATTTAATGCAGAAAGAACAGTTGCATTAACAGGTTCTCAATTTAGTAAGCCACAATATGTAACTGCAATTGCAGGTGCAACCATATCAGATCTTACCAAAGGTAATTTAAATGCCGATAATACTAGAATTATTAGTGGTAATGTGTTGTCTGGTAATCAAGTAGAGGAAGATGGTTTCTTAGGTTATTATGATAACCAAATTACTGCAATTCCAGAAGGAGATGATTACGAGTTCTTTGGATGGAACAAACCCATCTTTAATAAAATATCTACTTCAAGAGCATTAACTTTTTCTTGGTTAAATCCTAAGAAAAAGTACGATTTAGATACCAATACAAATGGAGAACATAGAGCTTTTGTGGTTACAGGTTCTTATGAAGAAGTTTTTCCTTTAGATATTTATCCAATGCAATTGTTAAAAGCATTTATGATAAAAGATTTAGATGAAATGGAAGCATTAGGTGGTTATGAAGTAGCTCCAGAAGATTTTGCATTAACCGAATTTATTTGTGTGTCTAAACAACCACACCAAAAAATAATTCGTGAAGGTTTAGATTTAATGAGACAAGAATTAGGATAAGATTATGGGCTTAAAACAAAATTTACATAATTTAAAAGAAAAATATAAAGGGACAAAAATGGCACCTGCATTCAATGCAATCCATACCTTTTTATATTTACCAAATGAAGTTACTCATGGAGGAACTCATATAAAAGCAGCAGACGACTTAAAACGTACAATGAATATTGTAATTATGGCACTAGTGCCATGTTTACTATTTGGTATGTTTAATGCAGGTTATCAACATTATGCAGCTATAGACAGTTCTTTAAGAACTGATGTTTTAGCAAACTTTTTTACTTGGGATAACCTTTGGATAGGAATTATAAAAGTATTACCCTTAGTAATTGTTTCTTATGGAGTTGGTTTAGGTGTAGAATTCATTTTTGCTATCATTAAAGGTCACGAAGTAGAAGAAGGTTACTTAGTAACAGGTATGTTAGTTCCATTAATTGTTCCTGTTGATACACCTTTATGGATGTTAGCAGTTGCAGTTGTTTTTGGAGTTGTAATTGGTAAAGAAGTTTTTGGGGGCACAGGTATGAATATCTTAAACCCAGCTTTAACCATTAGAGCTTTCTTATTTTTTGCATATCCAACTTGGATGTCTGGAGATAAAGTTTGGGTTTACGATGCTGTAAATAGAACAGGTACTCCAGACGCAATTTCTGGTGAAACTATTTTAGGTAGTTATGCACAGAACCAAGAAGTAATTTACTCGAATTGGGATAAATTTATGGGCTTTATACCAGGTTCAGTTGGTGAAACATCAACATTCTTAATCTTATTAGGAGCCGCTTTCTTAATTTTTACAAAAATAGGAAGTTGGAGAATTATAGTATCAACATTTATTGGTGCTGCAGTTATGGGGTTAATTTTTAACGGAATTGTAAATGCAGACATTATTACTGAGTCTAGTAAATTCTACGGATTAATGAACACAGTTTGGTGGGAACACTTAATGATTGGTGGTTTAGCATTTGGTGCTGTTTACATGGCAACAGATCCAGTAACAGCATCCCAAACAAATAAAGGAAAATGGATTTACGGTTTCTTAATTGGTTTTATTTCAATTATGATTCGTGTATTTAATCCTGCATATCCAGAAGGTGTATTTTTAGCAATCTTATTAATGAATGTTTTTGCACCAACTATAGATCATTATGTAGTTCAAGGTAATGTAAAAAGAAGATTAAAACGTACTAAAGTTAAAACTGCCTAATTATGAGTAAGAGAACAGATAGTAATAGTTATACAATGATTTTCGCTATTGTAATGGTGGTAATCGTTGGTTCTTTGTTGGCTTTTTTAGCTTCGTCTTTAAAACCAGCTATCAAAGAAAATGAAAGAATAGAAAAGCAACAGAATATTCTGTATGCAATGGGTGTAAATGAAAACGATGAGTCTAGTGCTACATTTGTATCAACATCAGTAGCAGGAGAAGAGTTTGCAAAATACATTAAAAAACAAATTGTTATAGAAGGAGATAAAATTTCTGAAAATGACGAGGCGTATTTAATCGATGTAAAAAAGCAACAAGCAAATGCTAAAGAAGGTAAAACTAGAAAATTGCCTTTATTTATTGGAGAGAAAGATGGTAAAACTTACTATGTAGCTCCAATTAGAGGTAAAGGTTTATGGGATGCCATTTGGGGTTATGTTTCTATGGATGAAAATATGGTAGTACAAGGTGCTTATTTCGATCATAAAGGAGAAACACCAGGTTTAGGTGCCAACATAAAACAACGTTATTTTATGGATGATTTTTACGGAGAGCATTTGTTAACAGAAGCAGGAGTTTTTAAAGGAATTACTGTAGCTAAAGGAAATAACGACCCAAAAAACGAAGATAAAACAGATTATGAGGTAGATGCAATTGCTGGTGCAACAATTACTGGTGATGGTGTATCTGCAATGATTAAGAAAGACTTAGCATTGTATGTGCCTTATTTTAAATCATTAAAAAAATAATTTATGGGACTTTTATCAAAAAAAGACGCAGCATTAATTAAAGATCCATTATTAGATAACAATCCAATTACAATTCAAGTATTAGGTATCTGTTCTGCATTAGCAATTACTGCAGAGCTAAAAGCTTCTATTGTAATGTCAATTTCTGTATTATTCGTATTAGGAGTTGGTAACGTAGTTATCTCTTTAATGAGAAACATTATACCATCAAAAATTAGAATTATTGTGCAACTTATTGTTGTGGCAACATTGGTAATTATTGTTGATTTAGTTTTAAAAGCTTTTGCTTATGAGTTAAGTAAAACCTTATCCGTTTTTGTTGGTTTAATTATAACAAACTGTATTATTATGGGGCGTTTTGAAGCTTTTGCTTTAGGTAATGGACCATGGAGATCTTTCCTAGATGGTATTGGTAACGCAGTGGGTTATGGTATTATCTTAATTGCAGTTGGTTTCTTTAGAGAATTGTTAGGTTCTGGTACTTTATTAGGATTTAAAGTGTTAGGAGATCCTATAGAAAAAACAGGATTATATGCAATAGGATATGAAAATAACGGATTTATGTTATTATCGCCAATGGCATTAATTGTTGTAGGTATTATAATTTGGGTACAAAGAAGTAAGAATAAATCATTAATCGAAGAAGCATAGAAATTATGGAACATATAGAATTATTTTTCAAATCGATTTTTATAGATAACATGGTTTTCGCAACCTTTTTAGGGATGTGTTCTTACCTTGCTGTATCTAAAAAAGTATCTACTGCTGTTGGTTTAGGAGCTGCTGTAATCTTTGTATTGGCGGTAACTGTACCTTTAAACTGGCTGTTAGATCAATATATTTTAAAAGATGGAGCTTTAGCTTGGTTAGGAGAAGAATATGCAAGTTACGATTTAAGCTTTTTATCATTTATCATGTTTATTGCAACCATTGCAACAATGGTACAATTGGTAGAGATTATTGTTGAAAAGTTTTCACCATCTTTATACAATTCTTTAGGTATTTTCCTACCATTAATCGCAGTAAACTGTGCTATTTTAGGAGGTAGTTTATTTATGCAATCTAGAGAAATTCCTTCTTTAGGATTAGCGTTTACTTATGGTATAGGTTCAGGTATTGGTTGGTTCTTGGCTATTTTAGCAATTGCTGCCATTCGTGAAAAAATTAGATATTCTTCTGTGCCACCAGCATTAAGAGGATTAGGTATTACATTTATCATTACAGGTTTAATGGCAATCGGTTTTATGAGTTTTGGAGGTATGTTAACTGGTGGAGATGAAAAGAAAGAAGAAAAACCAGCTGTAGAAGCAAAGGTAAAAGAGGTTAAAGTAAAAGAAGAAAAGGCTAAAGAAATTGTAGCTGAAAACACAAATATAAACGAGTAAAAGAATGATATTAGCAGCAGGTACAACAGGAACCATTATTGCAACAGTAGCAGCCTTTTTATTAATAACATTGTTATTGGTAACATTGTTACTATTTGTAAAACAAAAATTATCTCCTTCTGGTCCAGTAAAAATTACTATTAACGGAGAAAAAGAAATTGAAGTAAGTTCTGGTAGTACATTATTAACCACTTTAGGAAACGAAAAAATCTTTTTACCATCTGCTTGTGGTGGAGGTGGATCTTGTATTCAGTGTGAATGCCACGTTTTAGAAGGTGGAGGAGAAGCTTTACCAACAGAAGTACCTCACTTTACAAAAAAAGAATTAAAAGCAGGTGCACGTTTAGCTTGTCAAGTAAAAGTTAAACAAGACATGAACATTACAATTCCTGAAGAAGTTTTCGGAATTAAAAAATGGGATGCAGTTGTGGTAAGAAATTACAATGTAGCTTCTTTTATTAAAGAGTTTGTTGTAGAAATACCAGAAGATATGGGTTACAAAGCTGGTGGGTATATTCAAATTGAAATTCCTCCATGTGAAGTAAAATATTCAGATATGGATATTACTGCTCACCCAGAAGAGCACGATACTCCAGACAAATTCGAAGCGGAATGGAACAAATTTAAGCTACGTCCGTTAGTAATGAAAAATACTGAAACTGTAGAAAGAGCTTATTCTATGGCTTCTTACCCTGCAGAAGGTAGAGAAATTATGTTAAACGTACGTATTGCAACTCCACCATTTGATAGAGCAAAAGGTGGCTGGATGGATGTAAATCCTGGAGTTGCTTCTTCATATATTTTCAACTTGAAAAAAGGTGACAAGTGTGTAATTTCTGGTCCTTATGGAGAATTCTTTATTAATGAATCTGATGCAGAAATGTTATATGTTGGTGGTGGTGCTGGTATGGCTCCAATGCGTTCTCACTTATATCATTTATTCAGAACTTTAAAAACTGGTAGAAAAGTTACGTATTGGTATGGAGGTCGTTCTAAAGCAGAATTATTTTACATAGATCACTTTAGAGCTTTAGAAAAAGATTTTCCAAACTTTAAATTTTACATTGCTTTATCAGATCCATTAGAATCTGATAACTGGAAAGTGAAAAAAGATATTCATGACGAATCTGGTGATGGTTTTGTAGGTTTTATACATAATTGTGTTATCGATAATTATTTAAATCACCATGAATCACCAGAAGATTTAGAATTGTATTTCTGTGGACCACCATTAATGAACAAAGCTGTTCAGAAAATGGGAGAAGATTTTGGTCTTGCAGACGAAAATATTCGTTTCGATGACTTTGGAGGATAGCAAAGCGTCATTCTGAACTTGTTTCAGAATCTCATCAAACATCAAAAAACCGATTCAATTATATTTGAATCGGTTTTTTGTTGCGCTTTATTTTAAATTTTAATAAAAATATCAAGCTAAAAAGGTTTCTAGATGATAAACAGGCTCTCCATTTTCTTGTTCAAATATTTTTGAATAATCCATAACATTAGGAATATTATCCAATTTACACAATAGTGCAACTACTTCAGAAAGTCCATTGAATAAAATTTCTTTGGATGTAAAATTTTCTGGCTTTTTATTGTAATGGCAAAGAGGCGTTTTAAATCCGCAGGCATCTAAAAATACTTTTTCTATTTGTAATATTTCTAAAGGTGTATAACCATTAAACTTTCTTCCTAAATTTTGATGTACTCTACCCACATAACTCAAATTTAAAGAGCCATGATTGTTAGATAAATGTTTCCAACTATCATGATTATCTAAAATATTACCTACTGCACAAGCAGTACAATCTTCAGGATTTAATCTATTATTGTGATATGCATTGTATAGCTTTATAAGAGCTTGTTCAAGTCTTTTTGTAGTTTTCATATACTTTTGCTTTTTAATCTAACTAAAAATACTAAAATATTGCTATTAAATCAAATCAATACATACTTTAACAGTGTTTATAATAAAATTAAATAAGCCTGTTGCTGGTTTTTTTTCATCCTATTATATTGTATTTTTGATGTTCTTATTTTTGATAAATGAAAAGCATCCAAAAGATATTAAAGAAAAAGAAATACGTTAAAATAAAATTAAAGCGGATTGAAACCAATCATTTAGAATTAAAAGCAGCTATTAATGGTGTAAAAGGCAGATTTATTTTAGATACAGGAGCTTCTAATTCTTGTGTTGCTTTAGATTTAATAGCACATTTTAAGTTGGATGCCCAAGAAAGTGAAACCAAAGCTGCTGGTGCTGGAGCAACAGATATGGAAACACAGCAATCTGAAAACAATTTTTTAAAAATTGGAGATTGGAAAACTAAAAAATTCCATTTGGTATTATTCAATTTATCTCATGTTAATACAGCTTTAGTGCAACATAATGCTAAAGAAGTGCATGGAATTATTGGTGCAGATATTTTACAAAAGGGAAAAGCGTTTATAGATTATAATAAGAATATTCTATATCTAAAAAAGACAAAGAAATAATTAATTTAAAATAATTTAGAATGAGTTTACAAAAACAGGTAATGGATAAAATGAAAGAAGCTATGAAAGCAAAAGATACACTCGCTTTGCAAGCTTTAAGAGCAGTTAAGTCTGCATTTTTATTGGCAAAAACTGAAACTGGTGTTCAAGAAGAATTAACAGAAGAGCAAGAAATTAAAATTATTCAGAAACAAGTAAAACAAAGAAAAGATAGTGCAGCTGTTTTTTTAAAACAAGGTAGAGAAGATTTAGCAGAACCAGAATTGGCTGAGATTAAAATTTTGGAACAATTTTTACCAGAAGCTTTATCAGAAGAAAAAATTGAAGAAGTTGTAGTAGCTACTATTGAAAAATTAGGCGCTTCTGGAATGCAAGATATGGGTAAAGTTATGGGAATAGTTTCTAAAAAATTGGCTGGGCAAGCAGATGGAAAAACAATTTCTACTTTAGTTAAAAAGCATTTGATGAGTTAAAAACTACATCAAAATATAAAAAATGGCTCCATAGTTCAACTGAATAGAATATCAGATTTCGGCTCTGAGGGTTGCAGGTTTGAATCCTGCTGGAGTCACAAATAGGATTAAAAAAAGAAGCGATGATAAGATTTATCTTTCATCGCTCTCTTTTTAGTAACAATTATTATCTAGATAACTAGATTTTAATTTAAATAAATCTTGGGGGTTAGATTTACAATTATATTACAAATTTACATTACATTTTAATTCTGTACAATCCCCATTTATGGTGAAATTTTCTTCTCCCCATAAATGGGGAGAGTCCTCCCTATAAATGGGGAGGACTCTCTAAAAAAATGATTTAAAAATGGTAGATTATTGTCCGAATAAATGCAATTCATTAAATTCTTTGTTAACAGTAATTGTTTGCGATTCAATTGTTTCTGATTGATTTATCTCAATTTCTACATTGTCTATTTGCACTGAAGTGATCTTAAATGGTAAGTTGTGTAAATTAACGACAAACTTACTATAAGCAGCATCAAAAGTACCTTCTTTATGTTGCGTTAAAATAAATTCTTTCTTTTTACCAGTTAATTTAAAAGTACGCAAACTGTATCTTCCTTTTTTATAGTCGTAACCATCATGAGCATCATCATACAACTCAGATTTTTCTTTACCAGCCTTATAATAAACATCTAGTGTAATTTCATCAAAACTCTTTTCGCCTACATATTGTTGTACTGGGTATTTAGGAATTACAGCACCTTCTTTTATAAAGATTGGCATACTATCTATATCTGCATCAACCCAAACTTCTTTGCCACCTTCTATGATTTCTTTAGTCCAGAAGTTGTACCATTTACCTCTTGGTATATACATTCTTCTACCTTTTGCGTTTGGTTCTTGAATAGGACAAACTAAAATTTGTTCTCCATAAACAAATTCATCACTTCTATAATGTGTTTGTGCATCTTCTTGATCGAATAAAACCAAAGATTTTAAAATTGGAGTTCCGTGGTTAATGTGTTTCCAGAAAGCAGTATATAAATATGGTAATAATTGATATCTTAATTCAACGAATTTTCTTACTATATCTGTAATTTCTTGACCAAAAACCCAAGGTTCTTGATCTCCATGATCACCTGATGAATGTACTCTACAGAATGTATGGAAAACTCCTAATTGAATCCATCTTGCAAAAAGTTCTCCTTGTGGTTGTTCTGCAAAACCTCCAATATCAGATCCTGCAAAAGAAAAACCAGACATTGCCATTCTTTGCGCTTGGTTATTTGCAATTGCTAAATGTTCCCAAGTGGCAACATTATCTCCCATCCAAGTTGATGTATATCTTTGAGTACCTGAATATGCAGCTCTTGTAATTACAAAAGGTCTTTTTGGATATGCATATTTTTTTAATCCGTGGTAAGTGGCACGCGCCATTTGCATACCATAGATATTGTGTGCTTTTCTATGAGAACAGTGATTGCCATCATAATTGTGACGAACATCATTTGGAAAAGATTTGTTTGGCACATCCATAACAGCTGGCTCATTCATATCATTCCAAACTCCTTTTACACCAATATCTTCTATTAATTCTTGAAATAAACCAGACCACCATTCTCTAACTTCTGGTTTTGTATAGTCTGGAAAATAACATTCTCCTGGCCAAACTTTACCTTTCATATAAGGGCCATCTGCACGTTTACAGAAATAATCTTTATCTAAAGCTTCTTTAAAAACGTCGTATTCTAAATCTATTTTAATTCCTGGATCTATAATAACTACGGTTTTAAAACCATCTTCTTCTAACTCAGTTACCATTCTTTTTGGATCTGGGAAATGATTTTTATCCCAAGTAAAACAACGGAAACCATCCATATAATCGATGTCTAAATATATAGCATCACAAGGAATTTGTAAATCTCTAAAGGTTTTAGTTATGTGTTTTACATTACTTTCTGGGTAATAACTCCATTTACATTGATGAAAACCTAAAGCCCATAAAGGAGGTAATGCATGAGGTTTACCAGTTAAATCTGTATAATTGGCAACAACATCTTGCATTTTTGGTCCATAGATAAAATAGTAATCCATTTCGCCACCTTGCGCCCAGAAACTAGTTACATTTCTTCTTTCTTGCGCAAAATCGAAATAAGTTCTAAACGTATTATCAAAGAAAATACCATAAGCTTTATTGTTGCATATAGAGGTGTAAAAAGGGATGGCTTTATAAATTGGGTCTGTATTTTTACCAAAAGCATAAGAATCTGTTACCCAGTTTTCGAAACGTTTCCCTTTTAGGTTTACATCTACTGGCTTATCACCTAAGCCATAATAACTTTCTGCTTTTTGTGATATTTTACTCATTTTTACAATATCACCACCAAACTCATAGCTTTCTTCCCAATGAAAACCAATTTCGTCTTCATTAATTAAAACCATATCTGTAGCATCGTAAATACTAACTTGCAAGCTTAGTTTTTCTATTTTACAGATTAATTTAGAAGTAGTGATGATATAATGTAGCTCATCTTCAGTAATTTCTAAAAAACTGTATCCTCTAGAGGCGTGCATTGTAATTCCATAAGAAAAATCGTTTTCAAATTTTCCTGTAGTGGCGTATCTAAAGCGTATAACACTATCTCTAACTACTGTTACCTGTAAAATAACATTGTTTTTTGTGGTAAAGTAGAGTGTATCTACATCTTTTTTATAACTTATTATTTGCGAAGGAAATAAATTCCCTTTTTGTTCTAATTCAGTATTGACAATCATAATTGATTTTTTTTAGACGATTAGCTTTGTAAATTTTATAAATAAGAATAATTAATAAAAATTTTCTATGTTGATTTACTGCTTATGTTAAAAACAAAAATATTGCTTATTTATTTAAAAATAAACTGAATAAGTCAACTTTTAGTAAATTTTTCGTATAATTTTTATTGTGATAATATTGATAAGTTTTTTTAAGAAGTACATAAAAAAAACCTCTTTTTTTATCAATATTAGCGATAAAAAAAAGAGGCTTTATTTTACTTTTTATACTTAAATGCTAGCATACCTAGAGGAGGAAGATTTAATTCGATTGAGTTTTCACGGTTGTTCCATGTTAACTCTTCAGATTTTAAATTGGTGTTTTTATAATTGTCTGTACCATAATATTTTTTGGCATCGCTATTAAAAACCATTTTTAAATTCCCTGCTTTTGGTAAGCCTATTCTATATTTTTCTCTAGGAACTGGTGTTAGATTTAAAACCACAATTATATTTTCTGCCTCATTTTCTCCTTTTCTAATATAAGATAAAACGGAATTTAAATGATCTCCATGATCAATCCATTCAAAACCATGATAAGAGAATTGTTTTTGATATAAAGCAGGTTCGTTTTTGTAAAAAATATTTAAGTCTTTAACCAGTTCTTGTGCGCCTTTATGTACATCATATTCTAATAAATGCCAATCTAAACTTCCTTGAAAGTTCCATTCACTTGTTTGGCCAAATTCACCACCTTGAAACAATAATTTTGTTCCAGGATGTGTATACATTAAAGAATATAGTAATCTTAAGTTTGCAAATCGTTGCCATTCATCCCCTGGCATTTTGCCAACGATAGATTTTTTTCCATAAACTACTTCATCATGCGATAATGGCAACATAAAGTTTTCGGTAAAAGCATAATTTAAACTAAATGTTAAATCGTTTTGGTGATGCTGTCTATATATAGGTTCTTTCTTAAAATAATCTAGAGTATCATGCATCCAACCCATCATCCATTTCATTCCAAAACCTAAACCACCATCGTAAATGGGTCTAGAAACTTTAGAAAATGATGTAGATTCTTCTGCAATGGTTTGTACATCAGGAAAAGAAGCATACACTTCTGTATTCATTTCTTTAATAAAATCGATGGCTTCTAAATATTCTCTGCCTCCATATTTATTTGGTTCCCATTCACCATCTTTTCTAGAATAATCTAAGAATAGCATAGAAGCTACAGCATCTACACGTAAGCCATCTATATGAAATTGATCTAACCAATAAATGGCATTGCTAATTAAAAACGCTTTTACTTCGTTTCTACCGTAATTAAAAATTAAACTTTTCCAATCTTGATGGTATCCTTTTCTTCTGTCTGGATGTTCGTATAAATGTGAACCATCAAAATAACCAAGACCATGATCGTCTGAAGGAAAGTGAGAAGGAACCCAATCTAAAATGACGCCAATTCCTTTTTTATGAAATGCATCTACCAAATATTTAAAATCGTCTGGATACCCAAAACGTGCAGTAGGTGCAAAGTATCCTGTTAATTGATACCCCCAACTTGGGTCATAAGGATACTCCATAATAGGCATAAATTCTACGTGGGTAAAATTCATGTCTGCTACATAATCTACAAGTTCTTCGGCTAATTCTCTATAACTTAAAAATCTATTTTCTTCGATTTGTTTTTTCCAAGAGGCTAAATGAACTTCGTAAACAGAGTAGGGAGCATCTAATGCATTTTTTTTCTTTCTGGTTTTCATCCAAGATTTATCTTGCCAAGAATAATCATCTGACCAAACTTCTGAAGCAGTTCTTGGTGGATGCTCACATCTTCTGGCAAAAGGATCTGCTTTTTCTGTGGTTACATTATTATGAGAGCTTTTTATCTTGTATTTGTACCTAGTACCTTTACCTACATTTGGTATAAAACCTTCCCAAATTCCACTGCCATCCCATCTAACATATAGTTGATGTTCGGTTTCTTGCCAAAAATTAAAATCGCCAATTACGGATACAGATTTTGCACTTGGAGCCCAAACAGCAAAATAAGTACCTTCTACATTATGAAGTGTAGTAATATGCGATCCAAATTTTTCGTATAATCGATAATGTTTTCCTGCTTTAAATAAATTAATGTCGAATTCTGTAAATAAACTATGAGCTATAACGTTTGGCATGTATTTTTTTATAAGTTGGGTATTGTTAAATTTTTGTTCCTTTAGGGATTGTTGCACCTTTTTTAACAACTACAATACCGTCTTTAATTAAATAGTTATCTGTTTCTGTATCTTCTAAATGATCACCTCCATTTATGGTAACATCATCTCCAATTCTTGAGTTTTTATCTAAAATACAATTGTTAATTGTACATCGATCTCCAATACCTAAAACATTTTCTATGTTGTTGGTTTCTATTTGTTTTAAAGATTCGTAAGTATCATTACCCATCATATAAGTGTTGGTAACCACACTATTTTTTCCTATTCTAGATCTTACACCAATTACACTTCTTTCAATTTTATCTGCATGAATAATACATCCATCAGAAATTACGGCTTTATTTAATAAGGTTCCAGAAATTTTTGAAGTTGGTAATATTCTTGCTCTTGTATAAATTCTGTTTTCATCGTATAAATTAAACTTAGGAATATCGTCTGTTAAACCTAAATTTGCTTCGAAGAAAGATTGAATTGTTCCAATATCTGTCCAATATCCTTCATATTGATAACTTACAGTTTTGTGATCGTGAATGGCATTGGGTATAATTTCTTTTCCAAAGTCTATGGTATCTGGGTTTTTCATAAGTTCTACCAATAAATCTCTGTTAAAAATATAAATCCCCATAGAAGCCAAATAGTTTCTACCTTCACTTTTCATTTCATCACTAACATCAGAAGTCCAATCTGGCAATAAAGATGCATCTGGTTTTTCTATAAATGAAGTTATTGTGTTTTCGCTATTAGTTTTTAAAAGACCAAAACCTGTAGCTTCTTTAGCAGTTACAGGATAAGTAGCTATAGAAATTTCGGCATTACTTTCTTTATGTTTTTCGATCATTTGCTGAAAATCCATATTGTATAATTGATCTCCAGATAAGATTAATGCATATTCGAATTCGTTCTGTAAAAAGTGATGCATGCTTTGCCTAACTGCATCTGCTGTACCTTGAAACCATTTATCACTTTGCATGGTTTGTTCTGCAGCTAAAACGTCTACAAAAGCTTGACTAAAAAAACTAAAGTGATAGGTGTTTTTTATATGTTGATTTAATGAAGCAGAATTGAATTGTGTTAAAACATACATTCTTTTAATGTTAGAATTAATACAATTAGAAATAGGAATATCTACTAATCTGTATTTACCAGCAATAGGTACAGCAGGTTTAGATCTGTCTGCTGTTAATGGATAAAGTCTAGAGCCTTGTCCACCTCCTAAAATTATTGATAATACACTGTTATTGGTCATAGTTTATTTTTTTAAAGATTTATATAAGTTTATATATTCTTGGGCAGAATTGTTCCAAGAATGATCGATTGTCATTATGTGTTTAGCGTTTTTTACGAATTCTTTTTTATCTTGATAGAATGTGTTTGCTCTTTCTATGGCAGTTACAACATTGTTTACAGTAACTCCATAATGCCTAATTCCGAAACCATTTTCTTGTTCTAGATCTATTATAGTGTCTTTTAAACCACCAATGGCATTTACTATTGGCATGGTACCATAGCGTAATGAATACATTTGGTTTAAACCACAAGGTTCTACTCTAGAAGGCATTAAAATAAAATCTGCACCTGCATAAATAATATGAGACAGTTTTTCATCGTAACCTATATATGCGTTATAGTTTTCGGTTTCTTGTAGAGCTTTTAATTTTTTCTCTGTTTCTTTATTACCAGATCCTAATAATAGTATAGAAATATCATTTTCTGCTAAGGCCTTCTTAAAGATTTCTGGAAATAAATCACTACCTTTTTCACCTACTAATCTTCCTATAAAAGCAAAAAGTGGTTTGTTTATGTCTAAGTTAAACTCATTACAAAGCCATTCTTTATTTGCTTTTTTACCAGAAACAACTGTAGATTTGCTGTAGTTTTTTATAAGATAGTTATCGGTTTCAGTATTCCAAACATTCCAATCAATTCCATTTAAAATACCAATACACTTATCACTTTCTTGGTTTAATAAGTTTTCTAAGCCATTAGCACTTTGTTTTAACTCGTTCATATAAGAAGGAGAAACTGTAGTTACAGCCCAGGCACATTTAATTGCCGCCGCAAGCGGATTAATAATGCTATTCCAATCTAATAAACCAACATTTTGAAAATTAAACTCAGGAATTAAATATACTTTTCTATGAGAAAACCAACCTTGATATTGCGCATTATGAATGGTTAGAATTGTTGGTATAAATCGTAAAGATTTGTATTTATAAGACTGTGTCATCATAAAAGGAATTAAACCTGTATGATGATCATGAATGTGAATAATATCTGGATTTTCTTGCCAAGAGCTAATCCAATCTAAGGTTGCAATCTGAAAAGCTAAAAAACGTTCGGTGTCGTCTGCAGAATACACATATTCTTTATAGATCAATTCAGGGATATCTACACAATACAAATCGAATTCTAAAGCACTATTTGTAAGCCTTAAAACTTTAAAACTTAAGGTGTCGTAACCTAAAATTAACTGATCTTCATGTACAACCTCAAAACTATTATTTTGGGTAAATGTATTGTTGTAAAAAGGCATTACAACATTACTAGTTACACTAAGTTCTCTTTGGTATTTTGGTAAAGCGCCTACTACGTCTGCTAAACCTCCAACTTTAGCTATGGGATAACATTCTGCACTTATATGTAATATGTTCAAAATAAAATTTTTAATTTCTGTCTTAAAATTACAAAAATTATATTTATTATGAGTGAAGTTTTATATAATTTCTATAAATTTAATTAAACATTAATTTTTTTATGATATTAATGAAAAGTACTTTAAATATTTAAAATAAAATTCAAAAAATACTTTAGAATAATTTTAAATAATTTTGATTTGTTATTTGGTTAGAAATGTTGGGTTTCTATTCTAAAAATAGACAGTATTTCTAGTGGTTATAATAAGAATTTCTATAGAATTTTAAAAGTTGATATTTCTAAAAACAATTAACTATTTCTATGCTTGTTGATTTCATCTTGCAATTGTCTGCGTAGTTTTTGCTCTCTCTCTATAGATTTTTTTCTATGTACTTCAAACTCTTGCTCAACATCAATTAAATTGTTTTGTGCTTGTTTAGTTAATACATTGCTTCTAGAGAATTTATAAATAAAATAAAACAGTGCTAGTAAAGAAATAACAATAATACTCCATAAAACAAGGTTATACGTTATTTTACTAAGTTGTATGCCAAAAAGAGAAATTGAATTTTCTTTTAAGTTAGAAGCTTCTAAATCTGCTTGGGTTTTAGCTAAAATTGCTTTTGTTTTTTTTATATTCTCTCTTTCTGTTTGTAGTAGGTTTTCTTTTTCTAAAATTAATTCTTTAGCATCTTGTAAAGAATCTAAAACATTTTTTTTAAGCTTTAAGAACTTTTCTTTATCTATAACTTTATATACTTGATAGGTTGTAGATATTCTGTAAATCTTATCGAACTGACCTTTTAAAGAAGTATCTTCTTGTGGTGTGTCTGGTGTGGTTTGCTGGGCAAAGAAAGAAAAACTAGTTAAAAGTACAAAAAACAATAATGTTTTAAATTTCATAATGGTGTAATTAAAGTGTGTAAATTTATGAAAAAAACCCAAACAAAAAGTTTGGGTTTTAAATATAAGCAAGTATTATTATTTATTTAATTTTATCTACAACTGCCTTAAAAGCTTCTGGGTTGTTAACGGCTAAATCTGCTAAAACCTTACGGTTTAATTCGATGTTGTTAGCTTTTACTTTACCCATAAACTGAGAGTAAGACATTCCGTTTAAACGAGCTGCTGCGTTAATACGCGTAATCCATAAAGAACGGAAGTTTCTCTTGTTGTTTTTACGGTCTCTGTATGCATAAAGCATACCTTTTTCAACCGCATTTTTTGCTACTGTGTAAACGTTTTTTCTACGTCCGAAGTAACCTTTTGCTGCCTTCAAGATTTTTTTTCTTCTATTTCTTGAGGCTACTGAATTTACTGATCTTGGCATAATTTCAATGTTTTTTGTAGTAGGCGATTCAATTAAGAATACTTTCTATTTTGCCTAACTCCATGGTTAATAATTAAATTCCCTGGTTAAACTTATTTTAAGTTTAACATTTGCTTAATGCTAGGCTCATCAGACTTGTGTACTAAAGTGTCATGAGTTAGCTTTAATTTACGTTTTTTAGACTTCTTTGTTAAGATGTGACTTTTAAACGCGTGCTTTCTTTTTAATTTTCCAGTACCAGTAACTTTAAATCGTTTTTTGGCGCTAGATTTGGTTTTCATTTTAGGCATTTCTCCTTCGTTTTAACTTGCTTAATATCTTTATTTTTAGAGTTAAAAGGTTGTTTACAAAGTAACAATGTTAAGTATATACATAACTTTATCAACCTTAAAAGAACCTTTAAACTTTAAAAATGCTTTTTTATTTTACTTTTTTAGGAGCAATAAACATAATCATACGTTTACCTTCTAATTTTGGTAATTGCTCCACTTTACCATAATCTTCTAATTCTTGAGCTAATTTTAATAATAAAATTTGCCCTTGTTCTTTAAATATGATAGAACGTCCTTTAAAGAATACGAATGCTTTTAATTTAGCTCCATCTTGTAAAAACTTAATGGCATGCTTCTTTTTAAATTCATAATCGTGTTCATCGGTTTGTGGTCCAAAACGAATTTCTTTAATAGTAACCTTTGTAGCTTTAGACTTTAAGGCTTTTTCACGTTTCTTTTGCTCATACAAGAACTTCTTGTAATCAATAATTTTACAAACAGGTGGTTTTGCTTTTGGTGATATCTCTACCAAATCCAATTCCTGTTCTTTGGCTAACTCTCTAGCTTTAGCTAAAGGATATACACCAACTTCAACGTTATCGCCCACAAGGCGAACTTCATCAACATATTTTATTTTTTCATTAATTCTATGTTGATCTTCTTTGATTACTCTTAGTGGTCTTCTAGACCTGCTTCTACGTATTGCTATGACTTATAAATTTAAATTTAACTTAATTTTTTTACGACTGATTTTTACTCAGTTTGTATTTTTCTGATGAAACCCTAATATATTAAAATTTCTTTAATGTTTTGTCTTCTTCTGCTTTTATTAAGGCGATAAATTCTTCTATTGTAAAAGTACCTATATCACCTTCTCCATGTTTTCTTACAGAAACTGTGCCATCTTGCTCTTCCTTTTCACCTACAATCACCATAAATGGGATTTTACTAACTTCGGCATCACGAATCTTTCGTCCAGTTTTTTCACTTCGACTGTCTACGAGGGCGCGAATTTCGGAATTTTCTAACGATTCTAAAACTTTTTCTGAATATTTTTGATATTTATCGCTGATAGGCAATAAGATAACCTGATCAGGAGTTAACCAAAGAGGGAAATTTCCTCCTGTATGCTCTAGTAACACTGCAATAAAACGTTCCATAGAACCAAAAGGTGCTCTATGAATCATAACTGGTCTGTGTAATTGATTATCTGATCCTTTATAAGTTAAATCGAATCGTTTTGGCAAATTATAATCAACTTGTATAGTACCTAACTGCCAACTTCTGCCTAAAGCATCTTTAACCATAAAGTCTAATTTAGGTCCGTAAAAAGCAGCTTCGCCTTCTTCAATTACATAATCTAAACCTTTGTCTTTAGCTGCAGAGATAATTGCATTTTCTGCAATTTCCCAAGTTTCAACATCACCTATATACTTGTCTAGGTTGTCCATATCTCTTATAGATACCTGTGCTGTAAAATCTTCGAAACCTAAAGAACCAAATACATATAATACTAAATCGATAACTTCTTTAAACTCTTGATCTAATTGTTCTGGTGTACAAAAAATATGAGCATCATCTTGTGTAAAACCTCTTACACGTGTTAAGCCATGTAATTCTCCACTTTGTTCATATCTATATACTGTACCAAATTCTGCAAAACGTTTTGGTAAATCTTTGTACGAGTAAGGTTTAAAGTTATAAACTTCACAGTGATGTGGGCAATTCATAGGTTTTAATAAAAACTCCTCATCCATTTTAGGTGTTTTTATTGCCTGAAAACTGTCTTCTCCATATTTTTCATAATGTCCAGAGGTTACATATAGTTCTTTCTGACCAATATGAGGGGTCATTACCATTTCATAACCTGCTTTTTTCTGTGCAGCTTTTAAAAAGTTTTCTAAACGAGAACGCAATGCAGCACCTTTAGGTAACCACAAAGGTAAACCTGCACCAACTTTTTGAGAAAAAGTAAACAGTTCTAATTCTTTCCCCAATTTTCTGTGATCACGTTTTTTTGCTTCTTCTAAAAGTTCTAAATATTCTTTAAGCATTTTTTGCTTTGGAAAAGAAATACCATAAACTCTCGTTAATTGATTGTTTTTTTCGTCACCTCTCCAATAGGCACCAGCAACATTCATAATCTTAACCGCTTTTATGATTCCTGTATTCGGGATGTGTCCTCCTCTACATAAATCTGTAAAATTGCTGTGATCACAAAATGTAATATCGCCATCAGTTAAATTTTCAATCAATTCAATTTTATATTCGTTGTTTTCTCTCTTATATAAAGATAGGGCATCAGCTTTAGAAACTTCACGCATGGTAAATTCGTGTTTTCCACGAGCAATTTCTAAAAATTTCTTTTCTATTGCAGCAAAGTCTTTTTCAGAAATAGTATCGTCGCCTAAATCTATATCATAATAAAAACCATTATCAATAGCAGGTCCAATAGTTAATTTAGCATTAGGATGAAAACTTAATATGGCCTCAGCTAAAACATGGGCAGAAGAGTGCCAAAATGCTTTTTTCCCTTCTGCATCATTAAATGTGAATAAAACTAGAGTTCCATCTGTGGTTAAAGGAGTAGTGGTTTCAATTGTTTTTCCGTTAAAACTCGCAGAAATTACATTTCTTGCTAATCCTTCACTTATGCTTTTTGCAACATCAATAGGAGTGCTATGTGCAGTGAACTCTTTAATACTTCCGTCAGGTAAAGTAATTTTAATCATTTAATTTATCTTATTTAAGGCTGCAAAGATATTAGAAAACAATATTTCATACAATATATATATCAACTTACTTAATGCTGATTGATATTTAATTGAATTTTCACTGACTTAATACATAGAATAAAACAAAGACTTATATAATAGGAAGTGTTTTCTTTAGATGATCTAGCTTATTTCTTTAGATGGTCTATAATATTATATGATAATTTGTTTAATTATATTAAGGTTTTTGTCATTTTCAAGATTGATTTCATTTCCTGATTATTAAAAACCGATATTAATTGTGTTGATTTTTGTTTGTTTGTGGTGA